>DASZPL010000161.1:0-20686 GCA_035550315.1 Mycobacteriales bacterium
ACCGGCTGCAGCCGATGCTGGGCAAGCACCTCGTCGAGCGGGCCCTCGGCCCCGTGCCCGGGGTCGATCACGATGCACTGCTCGCCCCGCTCCGGCGCGACGATCCAGCAGTTCGTCTGCCACGGCCCGGCCGGGAAGCCCACAACGAGCACAACGCTCCCTTCAGATGGCCTTCAGCACACCCTAGCCATCCCCCTCTTAGACTCGTCGCGGCCATTCGATCGACACCGGAGGTTGCGACGTGCCGCCGAGCCGACGTCGCGAGCGTGAGCTCGCCCGCCGACGTTACGAACGCCGCCGCCAAGCGGAACTCGAGCGGCGCGCGAAAGCCAAGCGCCGCAACACGGTGATCGGATCGATCACCGGCGTGGTGGTCGTGATCGGCGTGATCCTCGCGCTTGTCTTCACCGTGTTCACCGGCGGCGGCGGCAAGTCGTCGGTCAAGACCGCTAATTCGCCCTCGGCCGGCCCTTCGGTCAGCCCGACGACGCCGGTCGCGGCGCCGAAGCGGTGCAAGCAGGTCAAGCCGAACCCGCCCGCCAAGGGTGAGCCGAAGGTGCCGGACGTCACCGGCAAGGCCCCGAAGAAACTGGTCAAGAAGGACATCACGGTCGGCTCCGGTCGCGCCGCCCAGAACGGTGATGCGCTGACCGTCAAGTACGTCGGCGTGAGCTGCAGCACCGGCAAGGTCTTCGACGCGTCCTACACCGACCCGGTCAACCCGACCACGCACAAGAAGGCATTCACGCTGACCCTCGGGGCCGGCCAGGTGATCAAGGGCTGGGACAAGGGCCTGGTCGGCATCCGGCCGGGCGGCGTGCGCGAGCTCGTGATCCCCGCCAAGCTCGGATACGGCGCCGCCGGGCAGCCGCCGAAGATCCAGCCGAACGAGACGCTGATCTTCGTCGTGACGGCGGTCTCGGTGAAGCCGGGCGCGAGCCCGTCGCCGACTACGTCCCCGACGTGACGCGGTAGGCGTCGTAGACGCCCTCCACGCCGCGTACGGCGCGGAGCAGGTGGCCGAGGTGCTTTGTGTCGCCCATCTCGAAGGTGAACTTCGAGATCGCGACGCGGTCGCGGCTGGTCGACACGGCCGCCGACAGGATGTTCACGTGCGCGTCGGACAGCACCCGGGTGACGTCGGCCAGTAGCCGGTTACGGTCGAGCGCCTCGACCTGGATCGCCACCAGGAAGACCGACCCCGCGGTCGGCGCCCAGTCGACCTCGATGATGCGATCCGGCTCGGTCGCGAGCGCCGTGATGTTGGTGCAGTCGCTGCGGTGGACCGAGACGCCGTGCCCGCGCGTGACGAAGCCGACCACGTCGTCGCCCGGCACCGGGGTGCAGCAGCGAGCCAGCTTGGTCCAGACCTCCGGCTCGCCGCGGACGATCACGCCGGGGTCGGGGGTGGTGCCGGTGCGGGGCGCCTTCCGGGTCGGGCTGGCGGTCTCGGCCAGGTCCTCGACCGCGCCTTCGGGGCCGCCGAGGGCCTGCATCAGCCGCTGCACGACCGACTGCGCCGACAGGTGGCCCTCGCCAACCGCGGCGTAGAGCGAGGAGACGTCGACGAAGCGCAGGTCCTGAGCCAGCCGCACCAAGGCGTCGCCGCCCATCAGCCGCTGCAGCGGCAGCCCGGACTTCCGCATCGCCCGGCTGATCGACTCCTTGCCCTCCTCGATCGCGTCCTCGCGCCGCTCGCGGGCGAACCACTGCCGGATCTTGTTGCGGGCGCGGGGCGACTTGACAAACGAGAGCCAGTCACGGCTGGGCCCGGCCGACTCGGACTTCGAGGTGAACACCTCGACGACGTCGCCATTGTCGAGCGCGGACTCCAGCGGCACCAGCCGGCCGTTGACCCGCGCGCCGATGCACCGGTGACCGACCTCGGTGTGCACGGAGTAGGCGAAGTCGACCGGCGTCGCCCCGGTCGGCAGCGCGATCACGTCACCCTTCGGGGTGAAGACGAAGACCTCCTGGGCGTGCAGGTCGAACCGCAGCGAGTCGAGGAACTCGCCCGGGTCCTGCGTCTCCCGCTGCCAGTCGACGAGCTGGCGCAGCCAGGTCATGTCCTGCTTGTCGCCGTCGCCGCTGGGCTTTTCCTTGTATTTCCAGTGCGCCGCGATGCCGTACTCCGCCCGCCGGTGCATCGCCGCGGTCCGGATCTGCACCTCGACCGGCTTGCCTTCCGGGCCGATCACCGTCGTGTGCAACGACTGGTACATGTTGAACTTCGGCATCGCGATGTAGTCCTTGAACCGGCCCGGCACCGGTGACCACATGGTGTGAATGACGCCGAGCACGGCGTAGCAGTCGCGTTCGGTCTCGACCGTGATCCGCAGCCCGACCAAGTCGTAGATCTCGGCGAAGTCGCGGCCGCGGACGATCATCTTCTGGTAGATCGAGTAGTAGTGCTTCGGCCGGCCGGTGACGGTCGCCTTGATCTTGACCGCGCGCAGCTCGGACTGGATCAGGTCGCTGACCGTTGCCAGGTAGGTGTCGCGGGACGGCGCGCGCTCCGCGACCAGCCGGACGATCTCGTCGTAGCGCTTGGGGTAGAGCGTGGCGAACGACAGGTCTTCGAGCTCCCACTTGATCGCGTTCATCCCCAGCCGGTGGGCCAGCGGCGCGTAGATCTCGAGGGTCTGCTTCGCGGTGCGTTGCTGTTTGTCGGCCGGCAGCCACGAGATGGTGCGCACGTTGTGCAGCCGATCGGCCAGCTTGAGGATCAGCACCTTGGGGTCGCGGGCCATCGCGATCACCATCTTGCGGATCGTCTCGGCTTCGGCGGAGTCGCCGTAACGCACCCGGTCGAGCTTGGTGACGCCGTCGACCAGTCGGGCGACGTCCTCACCGAAGTCGCGGCTGACGTCCCCAAGCGACAGCGCGGTGTCCTCGATGGTGTCGTGCAGCAGCGCGGCGCAGATCGTCGCCTCATCCATGCCGAGCTCGGCGACGATGGTCGCGACCGCCAGCGGATGCGTGATGTACGGGTCGCCGCTGCGGCGCCGCTGGCCGCGGTGACACCGCTCGGCGACCTCATAGGCGCGGGTGACGATGCGGGCGTCGGCCTTCGGGTGATTGCCGCGCAACGTCTTCAGCAACGGCTCGAGCTCGCCGGGCGCCAGATGCTTGCCGCCGAGCCGTGGAATCCGGGAGCGGACCCGGGTGCCGCCCGGCGGCGGCAGCGTCGGAGCGTCGGTCGGCGCCGCGATGTCGGCGGCCGGGGCGACGTCCTGGGCCACGCTCACCCTCCCTGCGGTCTCACGGCCCAGTGTATGGGCGCTAGTACGTCAACAGGCTGTGCACGTCCAGCGTTCCCAGTCGCTCGCGCCCGCCGAGTGCGCTGATCTCGAGCAGCACGCTGCACCCCGCGACTGTTGCCCCGGCGCGTTCCACCAGCGCCGCGGCGGCACTCACGGTGCCGCCGGTGGCCAGTACGTCGTCGACCAGCAGCACCCGCTCTCCCGGCGAGAACGCGTCGCGGTGGACCTCGAGCGTCGCTTCGCCGTACTCCAGCTGACAGGTCTGGGAGTACGTCGCGCTGGGCAGCTTGCCGGCCTTGCGGACCGGCACGAACCCGGCGCCGAAGTGGTAGGCGACCGGCGCGGCCACGATGAACCCGCGGGCCTCGATGCCCGCCACCTTGTCGATGGTGCCGCGGCCGTGCCGGCTGACGATCGCGTCAACCGCGCCGGCAAACGCGACGTGGTCCGCGAGCAGCGGGGTGATGTCCTTGAACGTCACCCCGGGTGACGGGAAGTCGGCGACGTGACGGACCCGCGACCGCAGCAGTGCGTCGAGGTCGAGGGCCACGTCGACTCGTCCGGTCAGCGGCGCTTGCGGGACCGGCCGCCGCGGCCGCCGGGACGGCCGCCTCGCCCGGACCGCCGGCGCGGCTGCCCCGGCCGGGCGCCGACCCGTGGCCCTTCCGCCCGGGGGCGGTCGGGCTCCAAGTCGCCGGTGACGCCGTCGCCGGTCTCGGCCGGCTCGGCCTCGGTCGCCTCGGCCGGCGACGGTCGCTCCGGCTGCACCGGCCGGTTGGGCAGCGGAGCGCCGGCCACCGCCGGCTGCATCTTCGGTTCGCGCGCCTCGCGGGCCTCCTTCACCCGCCGGACGGCAACCCGCTTGGCCAGCTGCTGGTACGCCGGCTCGCGTTCCTTGAAGTCACACAGCAGCGGCGGCGCGATAAAGATCGAGGAATACGCCCCGGACGCGAGACCGATCAACAGCGCCAGCGCCAGGTCCTGGAGCGACCCCGCGCCGAGCAGGCCGACACCGATGCCGAGCAGCCCGATGACCGGCAACAGCGCGATGATCGACGTATTGATCGACCGGACCAGGGTCTGGTTCACACCCAGGTTGGCCGCCTCGCTGAACGTCATCCGGCTGCCACCGGTGATCGAGGCGGTGTTCTCCCGGACCTTGTCGAAGACGACGACGGTGTCGTAGAGCGAATAACCCAGGATGGTCAGCAGCGCAATCACGGTCGACGGGCTGACGGTGAAGCCCGACAGCGAGTAGATCCCGGCGGTGATCACCAGGTCGTGCAGCAACGCGATGATCGCCGCCAGCGCCATCTTCCATTCGAAGCGGATCGAGAGATATGCGATCACGGCGACCAGGAAGACGATCAGGCCGATGACCGCCTTGTGCGTGATCTGCGATCCCCAGGTCGCGCCCACGGTGGTCGAGTCGATGTCACCGGCCTTGATGCCGAGCTGACTGGACAGCGCATCGGTGATCTTGCTGACCTGGTCGTTGCCCGGCGTCTCGGTCAGTGTCTTGGTCTCGATCTGGAAGCGCTTCGCCGAGCCGCTTCCGGTGGTCTCAACCGTCGACGGTGAGACACCCGCGGAATTCACCGCGTTGGTGACGTCCTGGATCGAGTGACCGTTGAGCGGGCCTTGGAACTGGGCGCCGCCCTTGAAGTCGATGGAGGGGTTCAGGCCCGCGATCGCCAGGCTGGCGATCGCGACCAGGATGACGATCCCGGAGCCGATGTACCACCAGCGGCGGCGGCCGATGAAGTCGTACGAGACGTCGCCGGTGTAGAGCCGGTGGGCGAGCCCTTCGCGCGCCATGTCAGGCCTCCCTCGACCGTGGCCGCGTCGTACCGACCCGGGCCTGGGCGAGCCGGCCGGCCGAGCGCCCGACGCCGGTCCACGGCCGCGCCTCGTCAAAGGACCGGAAGCGCGCGAGCAGCGCGATCAGCGGCCGGGTGAAGAAGAACACGATAAACAGGTCGGACAGCGTCGACAGGCCGAGCGTGAACGCGAAGCCACGGACGTCGCCGATCGAGACGATGTAGAGCACCACGGCCGCGAGCAACGACACCGTGTCGGCCGAGATGATGGTCCGCCGGGCGCGCGGCCAGGCTTTCTCGACCGCGCTTCGCAGCCGCCGGCCTTCCCGGGTCTCGTCACGCAATCGTTCGAAGAACACGACGAAGGAGTCGGCGGTGATGCCGACCGCGACGATGAACCCGGCGATGCCCGGCAGCGACAGCGTGTAGCCGATCGAGGAGTGGCCTAGCTCGGTCGTCACGGCGTACAGGATCAGGCCGGAGACCGCCAGGCTGCCGACGGTGACGAGGCCGAGGGCGCGGTAGTAGATCAGCGAGAAGATGATCACCAGGCCGAGCCCGATGCCGCCCGCGATCAGGCCGCCCCGCAGCTGCTGGCTGCCGAGCGTCGCCGACACCGAGGTCGCGGTCGGCACCGAGAACTTCAGCGGCAACGAGCCGTACTTCAGGATGTCGGCGAGGTTGCTCGCCGTGCTCTGCGTGAAGTTGCCGGTGATCTGCGCGTTGCCGCCCGGGATGCCGCCGGCCGAGCTGATGTACGGCGCAGACGGCACCTGGCCGTCGAGCACGATCGCCACGCCGTTGCAGCCGGGCGGCGGCGATGACGCGTCCACGGTCGCCGGGCAGGTGGACGACGCGGGCGGGTTGCCGTTCGTCGCCGGCGCGGCGTTGTAGGCCTTTGCCGTGACCTGCTGCCAGGCGCTCGAGCCGCTGCCGTTGAACGACATCTGCACGAGCCATTGGCCGGTGCCTTGCGTGTCGAGGGCCGCACTCGCCGACTTGACCTGCGTGCCGAGGACCGACGCCGGCGCGAGCAGGTACTTCAGGCCGGCGTTGTCGCCGCTGCCGCAGGCGATGATGTAGTCGTTGGCCCGGTCGTTGCCGGCGGTCGGGTTCGGGTCCTTGCTGCAGTCGAGGTTGTTGAACGCCGCGGCGAGGCCGGCGGTCAGCGTCGTGGCCTCACTATTGGCGCCCGCCTGCCGCCCGCTCTGCGTGTTGCAGTCCTGCACGCTCGACGTGGGAGTCGGCGTCGGGCTGGCCGACGAGGAGGTGGTCGGCGTCGGGGTGCTGGTCGGCGACGGCGTCGACGAGGGCTTCGGCTTCGCCAACAGCGCCGAGCTCAGCGCGTCACCCTGCGACGACTTGTGGTGCTTACCGTGTCCCTGCTTCGCCGCCTTGCCGCTCTTCGCCGGCGACGGGCTGCTCGACGGGTTGACGGTCGTCGACACGCTCGGCGCCGGCGTCGGCGAACCGTTGCCGATCGCGAGCACCTGCCGGAACCGCAGCAGCGCGGTCTGCCCGACGGTGTCGATCACCTTCTTGCGGTTCTGCTCGCCCGGCAGCGACACCACGATGTTCTTGCTGCCCTGCTTGTTCACGGTGGCGCCGCCCACGCCGAGGCCATTGACCCGCTGCCGGATGATGTTGACCGCCTGGTCAAGGTCGGAGCCGGTAATGCTCTTCGACGTCGTCGCGCAGGCGCCGGTGCCGGACAGCGGCGAGGCCGTCAGCGTCACCTGGGTGCCGCCGCGCAGGTCCAGGCCCAGCAGCGGCGTGGCCGACGGCCCGAGGAACAACCCGAGGTAGAGCGCCACCAGCACGATGCCGACGAGCGCCAGGGCTCGCCCGGGTCGGGGCGTTCCGGCTCTTGCCACTGCGATGTCTGCCTCTCTGCGGTTCTAAGACGGTCGGAGCTACCGGTCTCAGCCGGACGGCGTGCCGTCCGGCACCGCCGGCTCCTCCTCCGGTTCCTCCGGATTGTTCACCCGGAGGATCGCGGCCGGCAGGTAGCGGGAATGCACGCCAGGTGCGATCTCGAGCGTGACCGCCTCGTCATCGACGGCGACCACGGTGGCGAGCAACCCGGCCGTGGTGGTGACCTCGTTGCCGACCTCGACCTGCCGCCGGGCCTCGGCCGCGGCCCGCTGCCGGTTGCGCGCCGGCCGCAGGAAGACGACGTAGGCAAGCAGGAACAGCGCGATCAGCACGAGGAACGGCACGAAGCTGGTGCCACCGCCGCCGGATGACCCGCCGGAGCTGGCAGCCTGCAGCGCGGTTGCAGCGTGCGCCCACGGATCGACGAGCAAGGCCACCGGTTTCGGTCCTCCGAACTACGCGCCGGCCAGGCGGCCAGGCAACCGGGCCGTCAGTCTACGGGTCGCCGTCGTCCGAGAGGTCGAAAAGCGCCGCATCCGCAGCAGCCGGGTTCGGCGGGCGGATGCCGAGGTGGCTCCAGGCCGCGGCGGTCGCTACCCGGCCGCGGGGCGTGCGGGCGAGCAGACCGGCGCGGACCAGGAACGGCTCGGCCACGGTCTCGACGGTCTCCGGCTCTTCGGCGACCGCGACCGCCAACGTGGTCAGCCCGACCGGGCCGCCGCCGAACCGGCGCAGCAGCGCATCGAGCACCGCTCGGTCGAGCCGGTCGAGGCCGAGCTCGTCAACGTCGTACACCTGCAGCGCGGCCCGTGCGACCTCGCGCGTCACCACGCCGTCGGCCCGCACCTCGGCGTAGTCGCGCACCCGGCGCAGCAACCGGTTGGCGATGCGGGGGGTGCCACGGGCGCGGCGCCCGATCTCCTCGGCGCCATCGGGCGTCAGCGCAACGCCGAGCAGCGCGGCGCTGCGCTCGAGGACCTGCTCGAGCTCGGGTGCGGAGTAGAAGTCGAGGTGCGCGACGAAGCCGAACCGGTCGCGCAGCGGGCCGGGCAGCAGGCCGGCGCGGGTGGTGGCGCCGACCAGCGTGAACGGCGCTACGTCGAGCGGGATCGCGGTCGCGCCGGGACCCTTGCCGACAACGACGTCGACCCGGAAGTCCTCCATCGCGACGTAGAGCATCTCCTCGGCTGGCCGCGCCATCCGGTGGATCTCGTCGAGGAACAGCACCTCGCCTTCGCTCAGCGTCGACAGCAGCGCGGCGAGGTCGCCGGCGCGTTCGATCGCCGGGCCGCTGGTGATCCGCAGCGGCGCACCCAGCTCGCTGCCGATGATCATCGCGAGCGTGGTCTTGCCCAGGCCCGGCGAGCCCGACAGCAGCACGTGGTCCGGCGGCCGGCCGCGGCGCCGCGCGGCGTCGAGCACCAGCGAGAGCTGCTCGCGGACCCGCTCCTGGCCGACGAACTCCGACAACCGCTTCGGCCGAAGCGCGGCTTCGACCACCTCGTCGTCGGTGCCGGCGTACGCCGAAACGAGCTCGTTGCCGGACTCGCCGCTCACCCGGGACTCCGGTGGGTGGCGGTCATACCCGGCTCAACCGTTGCAGGCTGCTGCGCAGCAGGGCGGCCACGTCCGGCTCGTCGCCGACCGCGGCAGCCGCCTCGACCTCGGGACCGGCGGCGACCAGCGCCTCGTCGACCTCGCGGCTGCTCCACCCGAGCCCGGTCAGCGCCTCGCGCAGCTGCTCCCGCCACGTCACCCCGGCTGCCGCCGGCGCCGGCTGGCCGTTGCCCAAGCCCGGGCGGCCCAGCTTGTCTTTCAGCTCGAGCACCAGCCGTTGCGCGCCCTTTCGGCCGATCCCCGGCACCAGGGTGAGCGCGCCGACGTCCTCGGTGGCGACCGCTGCCCGGACGGCGTCCGGGGAATGCACCGCGAGAATCGCCTGTGCCAGCCGCGGCCCGACGCCGCTGACCTGCTGCAGCGTGTCGAACACCGACCGCTCGTCGTCGGTCATGAACCCGAACAGGGTCAGCGAGTCCTCCCGGACGACCAGGCTGGTGGCCAGCCGGGCTGCTTGCCCCGGCCGCAGCGTCGCGAGGGCGGCCGGCGTGCACTGCACCGCCAGCCCGACGCCACCGACCTCGATCACGGCGGCCTCGCCGGTCACGGCCGCGACCCGCCCGCTGACGCTCGCGATCATGAGGCGCCCGCGCTCGCCAGTGCCGTGGCCCGGGCGCCGGCTAGCCGGGCCTGCGCGCTGCCCCGCCAGACATGGCAGATCGCCAGCGCGAGCGCGTCAGCGACGTCGGCCGGGCGCGGCGGCCCGCTCAGCCGCAGCAGCCGCACGACCATCGCGGCCAGTTGCGCCTTGTCGGCGCGGCCGTTGCCGGTCAGCGCCGCCTTGACCTCGCTGGGCGTGTAGGTGACGACCGGGATGCCGGCCCGGGCGGCGCAGGTGATCGCGATCGCGGCTGCCTGCGCCGTACCCATCACGGTGCGGACGTTGCGCTGGCTGAACACCTGCTCGACCGCGACGACGTCGGGCCGATGGTCGGCCAACCAGTCGGTGAGGGCGCGTTCGAGCGCGAGCAACCGCTGCGCGACCTCGTCATTCGCCGGCGTGCGCACGACATCGTGTGCGACCGCGGTCAGCGCGCGGCCGGGGGCGCCGTCGACGACGCCGAGGCCGCACCGGGTCAAGCCCGGGTCGACGCCGAGCACCCGCACCGTCGTACCTCCCATCCGAACGTGTGTTCGGAGCGTACGACGCTACCCAGCCCAAGCCCACGACCGACGCGCCCAAACCACCCTGTCAGCGTCACGCCGCGCCATGGCGCGGTCTGACGCTGACAACTCGCAGGGCGCGACGGAGTTGCGTAACCGCTCTCGCATCATCGGAGTAGATCGCGACGCTTGGGAAGCGGAGCGTGAGCTCCCCGTCGAGCGCCGCGTCGTTGTCCTTTGCGGTGTCCTGCCATCGCGCTCTCAATGTCAGGTGGATTCCACCGTCGACCTCGACCAGGACTCGACGGTCGTCGCGTCCGACAAAGGCAGCATCGAGATAGCGACGCCTGCCCTGACCGTCTACGCGCACCTGCAAGTGCGGGCGTGGGAAGCCATGGCGCCGGCACCACCGCAGAAACGCCACCTCCGACAGTGCCTGCGCTCCCCCGTCGATATCGGCGAGAAAGGCCCGCAAGAGGCGGCGATATCGGACCCGGCCGGCGAGCGCCAACTCGTCCGCCAAGCGAGCTGCCGACGTGAGCCGCTGCTGAACAGGTGCAACCACGATTCGCGCAGCCGCTTGGTAGTCGTCGGACCAAACTGCCGCATCGACCACGGCGCGTTCGAGCGTCGTCGACGGCGGCGAACTTCGATGGCACACATGCTCGGCGGTAAAGCGTCGCGACTCGTGCACCACAACGGCAACGCCCGGCACCGGAAGGACTCGTGCGCCGCGCTGCACGAGGATATGGACGGCGGCCGTTTCGAACCCGCGCACACCACGCAACTCCATGGCGGTCAGACTGCAGAGCGCTGACGGGAACGGAGCGCTGAGCCAGACCGCCCATCGCGCCTGCTCCGGCCGGAGCGAACCGTTGTGTGCACAGATCACTTGGTCATTGAGCACCTGCCAACGCCGCGCCCGAAGGTTTGCCCGGACCGCCGACCAGGTAACGCCTTCCACCCGCAGTTGCGAGCGAGTCACCATCCCGCTTTGCACCGCCAGGAGAGTGGTCAGATTGCACAAATCGGCTGACATTGCTCGACTGTGCACGGTCTCACCGCAACTGGAGCACGCCGTCCACAGGCGACTCGGCAACTGTCAGCGTGAGGCCGCGCGATAGCGCGGCGACGCGCTGACAAGTCAGACGGATTCTAGGACTTCGTCGCTGACGTCGAAGTTGGCCCAGACGTTCTGTACGTCGTCGGAGTCCTCGAGCGCTTCGACCAGCCGAAGCACGCGGCGGCCGGTGTCGTCGTCGAGCGGCACCGACACGGTGGGCAAGAACGAGACGTCGGCCGACTCGACCGCGATCGAGGCCGCCTCCAGCGCCTGCCGTACGGCGTGCGTGTCGGTCGCTTCGCAGATCACCTCGAACGTGCCGTCGAGGTCGTTGACCTCCTCGGCGCCGGCGTCCAGGACCGCGGCGAGCACGTCGTCCTCCGACCGGCCATCCGCCGGCACCAGCACGACGCCCTTCCGGTTGAACAGGTACGCGACGCTGCCGGGGTCGGCGAGCGAGCCACCGTTACGCGTCAACGCGGTCCGCACCTCGCTCGCGGCCCGGTTGCGGTTGTCGGTCAGGCACTCGACGAGGATCGCGACGCCGCCGGGCCCGTAACCCTCGTAGGTCACCGCCTCGTAGTCGGCGCCGCCGGCGTCCAGGCCGGCCCCGCGGCGTACGGCGCGGTCGATGTTGTCGTTAGGGACCGAGTTGGACTTCGCCTTGGCGATCGCGTCGGCGAGCGTCGGGTTGCCGGCGGGGTCGGCCCCGCCGGTACGAGCGGCCACCTCGACGTTCTTGATCAGCTTGGCGAACAACTTCCCGCGCCGGGCGTCGACGACCGCCTTCTTGTGCTTGGTGGTCGCCCACTTGGAATGGCCGCTCATGCCTACCTGCGCTTCCTGTGCCGCGTCTTCGCCGGCCGCCTCACAGCCCGCTGACGAACATCTGGTGGATCCGCAGGTCGCCGGTGAGCTCCGGATGGAAGGCCGTCGCGAGCAGCGATCCCTGCCGCACCACCACGATTCTATCTGCGGCCCGACCGAGCACCTCGACCTGCGAGCCGACCTGCTCGGCCCACGGCGCTCGGATGAACACCGCCTCCATCGCACCGACGCCGACGACCTCGATGGTGCCTTCCCAGGAGTCGACCTGGCGGCCGAACGCGTTGCGCCGCACCGTCATGTCGATGCCGCCCAGCCCGATCTGATCGGGGGTGCCGTCGAGCACGCGATCGGCCAGCAGGATCATCCCGGCGCACGACCCGTACGCCGGCAGCCCCGCGGCCAATTGCTTGCGCAGCGGCTCGAGCAGCTCGAACGTCACGAGCAGCTTGCCGATGGTGGTCGACTCACCGCCGGGCAGCACGATGCCGTCGAGCCCGTGCAAGTCGTCCGGCCGGCGGACCGCCACCGGCTCCGCACCGGCCGAGCGCAGCGCGCGGACGTGCTCGCGCACGTCGCCCTGCAGCGCAAGCACCCCGACTCGGGGTTGGCTCACCAGCCCCGGGTCGCCAACCGGTGGTCGACCGGCAGTGCCTCGACGTTGATGCCGACCATCGCCTCGCCAAGGCCACGGCTGACCTTGGCGATCACGTCCGGGTCGTCGTACATCGTCGTCGCCTGCACGATCGCGCGCGCCCGCGCGGCCGGGTCGCCGGACTTGAAGATGCCGCTGCCGACGAAGACGCCGTCCGCGCCGAGCTGCATCATCATCGCCGCATCCGCGGGCGTGGCGATGCCGCCGGCGGTGAACAGTACGACGGGCAGCGCGCCGGTCTCGGCGACCTCGCGCACCAGTTCGTACGGCGCCTGCAGCTCCTTGGCAGCGACGTACAGCTCGTCCTGCGCCATCGCCGACAGCCGGGCGAGCTCGCTGCGGATCGTCCGCATGTGCGTGACGGCGTTGGACACGTCACCGGTGCCCGCTTCACCTTTCGACCGAATCATCGCGGCGCCCTCGGCGATCCGGCGCAGCGCCTCGCCGAGGTTGGTCGCGCCGCAGACGAACGGCACCTGGAACGCCCACTTGTCGACGTGGTTGGCGTAGTCCGCCGGCGTCAACACCTCGGACTCGTCGATGTAGTCGACGCCCAGCGCCTGCAGCACCTGCGCCTCGACGAAGTGCCCGATCCGCGCCTTCGCCATGACCGGGATCGAGACCGCCTTGATGATCCCGTCGATCATGTCGGGGTCGCTCATCCGGCTGACCCCGCCCTCGGCGCGAATGTCGGCCGGCACCCGCTCCAACGCCATCACCGCGACGGCGCCGGCGTCCTCGGCGATCTTCGCCTGCTCGGGCGTAACGACGTCCATGATGACGCCGCCCTTGAGCATCTCGGCCATGCCGCGCTTGACCCGCGCGGTGCCCGTCGTGGGTGGTTCGGCTGCCTGGCTCACCCTTCAATCGTACGGCGCGGAGCAAACTGAATTCGTTCCCACGGCAGCTCGTCGTCAGCCATCTCGAAGTACGCCGGGAGCGGCGCATGGCCCGCCAGCCCGAGCCACCGGACGACCCGCCGGTCACGGACCAGCAGCGCGTCACGCACCGTGTCGTTGTAGAACCGGCAGGCAAACCGGGCCCGCAGCGTCTCGTCGTGCAACTGCGTCATCTCCTGGTCGACGTCGTCGGCCGGGCGCACGGCGACGAGCACCCCGCTGAGAGCGCGCACGACGGTGTTCTCCGCCACCTCGCGATCGCGGCCGAGACCCGGCGTCGCGATCGCCTCGAATGCGGCAGCCCCGACGCGTCGTGCAAGCTTCCGCAGCCGGACTCCGCGGGCCCACTGCAAGATCAGCTCGTCGCGGCGTCGCAGCTGCGCGTCGAGTGCCGCCGCCGCCGCGTCCACCCGGGCATGCAACCGGTCCAGCCGCCGCGCCGTCCCGACCACCCAGAGCGCAACGACCGCGAAAATCGCAAGCACCGCAACGAGATCCGCGACGAGCACGGTTGGGGACGCTACGCCAGCAGCCGCGTCGCGGGTTCCTCTCGGACTCGACCGGTGGTCGCCGCGATCGCCGTCTCGTAGACGCGCAGCACCTCGGCAGAGACCACCGACCAGTCATAGCGCTCGACCGCTCGGCGGCCGGACGCGACCAGCGCCGCGCGGCGCTGCGGCGAGTCGAGCAACGTGCCGCAGGCGTAGGCGAGAGCGTCCGGATCGCCGGCGGTGGCGAGCTGTCCGACGGCGCCGTCATCGAGCACGCGGGCGAATGCGTCGAGGTCGCTCGCGATGATCGGCGTCCCGGCTGCCATCGCCTCGAGCAGCACGATGCCGAAGCTCTCGCCGCCGGTGTTCGGCGCGACGAAGACGTCGACCGACGCATAGGCCCGCGCCTTGTCGGCCTCACTCACCCGACCGAGCAACGTCACGCCTGGCGGCACCTGCTCGACCTCGCCCGGCCCCGCGACCAGCAGCCGAAGGCCGGGCCGGTCGCGCCGCAACGCCTCGAAGGCTTCGAGCAACACGGCGAGTCCCTTGCGCGGCTCGTCGACCCGGCCGACGAAGCCGAGCGCACCGCCCTCACCCGGCCATCCGGGCATCGGCTCCGCCCCGACGTAGCGCGCGACGTGGACGCCGTTCGGGACCAGCACCGCGTCGCCGCCGAGGTGGTCGACGATGGTCTTGCGGGCAGCGGGTGACACGGCGATCCGACCCGCCAGCTTCTCCATGTAGAGCTGCAGCGGGTTTTGCAGGATCGACAGGATCCGCGACCGCGGGTTCGCCGCGTGGAAGGTCGCGACGATCGGGCCACTCGCGTTTGCCAATGCCAGCAACGACAGCGAGAACGTCTCCGGCGAATGCACGTGCAGCACGTCGAAGTCACCGTCGTGCAGCCATCGCCGCACGCGGGAGGCGCTCACCGGACCCAGCAGCAGCCGGGACACCGAGCCGTTGTACGGGATCGGCACGCTTCGACCCGCGCGGGTCACGTGCGGTGGCAGCGGGGCGTCCTCGTCATCGACCGGCGTCATCACCTGGACGTGGTGACCCCTCGCGAGCAACGCCTCGGCCAGGTCGGCGATGTGCGCGACCACCCCGCCCGGGATGTCCCACGGGTACGGCGAAACCAGGCCGATCCTCACGGGTCAGACCGCCAGCTCGCCGGTCAGCCGCGACGCGTCGAGGTCGGCGACCCACACCCGTTGCAGCATGTGCCAGTCCTGCGGATGCTCCGCGATCGCGGCCGCGAACACGTCGGCCAACCGCTGCGTCATCGCCCGCACCTGCTCCTTGCGATCACCGTGGTCCGGCACGCGGATCGGGCCGTGCACCCGGATCCCCCACCGCCACCTGTCGGGATAGCACAACGTGACCGGCAGCAGGGCCGCACCGGTGTCACGGGCAAGCGCCGCCGGCCCGGCCGGTAACCGCGCCGGCAGCCCGAAGAAGTCGACCTGCACACCGGTCGCCGTCAGGTCGCGGTCGGCCAGCAGGCACAGCATGCCGCCGGCGCGCAGCCGTTCGGCCAGCAGCTGGTACGGCGGCCGCTCGCCGCCGGTGAGCGGGATCACCTCCATGCCGATCGACTCGCGGAACGCGACGAACCGGTCGAACAACGCCGCCGGCTCCAGCCGCTCCGCGACCGTCGTGAACGGCACTCCCGCGTTGATCACCCAGGAGCCGGCCTGGTCCCAGTTGCCGCTGTGCGGCAACGCCAGGATGATCCCTCGACCCGCGTCGCGCGCCGCCCACAGGTGCTCCAGCCCGGTGACGTCGCTGCGCTCGACCAGCCGTGGCATCGGCATTGCCGGGAGCTGGAACACCTCGCACCAGTAGCGCAGGTACGACCGGAGGCCGGCCCGGGTCAGCAGCCGCAGCTCCCGACCGGCCAGGTCGGGCCGGACCCGGGCCAGGTTTGCCTCGAGCTGCATCACGCCGCTGCCCGCCCGCAGCCAGATCGCATCGGCGATGGCGTCGAACTGCCGGCGCGCCAACCGTTCCGGCATGCCGCGCACCACCGCCCAGCCGGCGGCGTACAGCGTCGACAGCAGCGACTCGTTCACGGCCGCGCGGTGGCGGCGCGCGACTGCCGGCGTACCTCCACCATCCGCTGGATGACGGTGACGGTGGTCGCGAGCGCCAGCCCCCACAGCGCGGCGCGGCGCAGCTCGGGTACGTCGAACAGCCCGGAGAACCCGGTCAGGACGAGGATCGCGATCAGCCGCTCGGAGCGCTCGGCGATGCCGACGTTGCAGGTCATGCCGAGGCTCTCGGCGCGTGCCTTGGCGTAGGACGTGACCGCGCCCGCGACCAGGTCGTAGAGCGCCACCGCGCACATCGTCACGCTGTGGCCATCGCCGGCGTACCAGAGCGCCAACGCACCGAAGATCGCGCCGTCACCGATCCGGTCGAGGGTCGAGTCAAGGAACGCGCCCCACGGCCCGCTGGTCCCCCGCACTCGCGCCACCGCACCGTCGAGCAGGTCCGAGAAGACGAACGCGGTGATGACCACGGTGCCGAGGAAGAAGTGACCGCGCGGATAGAACCCCAGCGCACCGCCGGCGACGCCGATGGTGCCGACGATGGTCAGCGCGTCCGGGGTGACGCCGAGGGCCGCGATCCGCCGAGCGACCGGCTCGGTGACCCGGCCGATCTGCGGACGGGCGTGGATCCCCAGCATGGTGCGCCGAGGATATCGACGCCGACCGGGTCGACCCCTTGTGTTCGCACCGGCGCGGGTGCAGGCTGCCAGCAGGACCCGATCCCAGGAGGCAGCCATGGCCGACAAGTCGAGCGCATCAGGAGCCGCCGGCAGGGCACCTGCGGCCGTCGGGCCCGGACAGATCCGCAACGTCGTGCTCGTCGGCCACTCGGGGGCGGGCAAGACGGCGCTCGTCGAGGCCCTCCTCGTCGCGACCGGGACGATTCCGCGCGCCGGGCGCGTCGAGGACGGCACGTCGGTCAGCGACTTCGACGAGGCCGAGGTCCGGCAGCAACGTTCGATCCACCTGACGCTGGCGCCGTTCGAGCTGAACGGCGTCAAGGTCAACCTGCTCGACACCCCCGGCTACGCCGACTTCATCGGCGACCTGCGCGCCGGGCTGCGCGCCGCCGACGCAGCGCTGTTCGTGGTGAGCGCGGCCGAAGGCCTCGACGGCACGACCCGGATGATCTGGGAGGAGTGCGCCGGGGTCGGCATGCCGCGGGCGGTCGTCATCACCCGGTTGGACTCGCCGCGCGCTGACTTCGAGGCGACGCTCGCCGCCTGCCAGGCGGAGTTCGGTGCCGGCGTACTCCCGCTCTACCTGCCGCTGCACGCGGACGACGGCAACGTCGGCGGGTTGATCGGACTGCTCTCGCAGCAGGTGTTCGACTACTCGAGCGGCGACCGGCAGCAGCGCGATCCCGATCCGGAGCACCTGCCGCTGATCGCCGAGCACCGCAACGCGCTGATCGAGGGGATCATCGCGGAGTCCGAGGACGAGACGTTGATGGACCGCTACCTCGGTGGCGAGGAGATCGACGTCAAGGTGCTGATCGACGACCTGGAGACGGCGGTCGCGCGCGGCAGCTTCTATCCGGTGCTTGCCGCCTGCGCCGGCTCGGGACTCGGCATGGTCGAGCTGCTCGAGGTGCTGACCAGCGCGTTCCCGTCGCCGCTGGAGCATCCGTTGCCTCCGGCCGCCCGGCCCGACGGCACCCCGATCGAGCCACTCACCTGCGACCCGTCGGGACGGTTGTGCGCCGAGGTCGTGAAGACGACGACCGACCCGTACGTCGGCCGGATCTCGCTGGTGCGGGTCTTCTCCGGCACGCTGCGCCCGGACATGACGTTGCACGTTTCCGGCCACGGACTCGCCGAGCGCGGCCACGACGACCACGACGTCGACGAGAAGCTCGGCGCCCTGTCGTCACCGCTCGGCAAGGCGCAGCGCACGATCAACGAAGCCGTCGCCGGTGACATCGTCGCGATCGGCAAGCTGTCACAGGCCGAGACCGGCGACACGTTGTCCACCAAGGAAGACCCGTTGCTGGTGGCCGCGTGGGAAATGCCGGAGCCGCTGCTGCCGGTCGCGATCCAGGCGAAGAGCAAAGCCGACGAGGACAAGCTCTCGACCGGGCTGCAACGCGTCGTCGCCGAGGAGCCGACGGTGCGGCTGGAACGCAACGTCGAGACCTCGCAGCTGATCCTGTGGTGCATGGGCGAGGCGCACGCCGACGTACTGATCGACCGGCTGTCGTCGAAGTACGGCGTCGACGTCGAGCAAATCCCGCTGCGGGTGCCGCTGCGGGAGACCTTCGCCGGCCCGGCAGGTGGACACGGCCGCCACGTGAAGCAGTCCGGCGGGCACGGGCAGTTCGCCATCTGCGACGTCGACTTCGAGCCGCTGCCGGCGGGTTCCGGTTTCGAGTTCGTCGACAAGATCTACGGCGGCTCCGTGCCGAACCAGTTCATCCCGTCGGTCGAGAAGGGCATCCGCGCGCAGATGGAGCGCGGCGTGTCCGCGGGCTACCCGGTGGTCGACCTGCGCGCCACGCTGCGCGACGGCAAGGCGCACTCGGTCGACTCCTCCGACATGGCGTTCCAGATCGCCGGCGGGCTGGCGCTGAAGGACGCGGCCGAGAAGACCCAGGTGTCGCTGCTCGAGCCGATGCTGGAGGTCGTCGTACTGGTGCCGGACGACTACGTCGGTGCGGTGATGAGCGACCTGTCCAGCCGCCGGGGGCGGGTCACCGGCACCGAGCCGGTCGGCGTCGGGCGGTCGCTGGTGAAGGCCGAGGTGCCCGAGGTCGAGGTCACGCGGTACGCCATCGACCTGCGCTCGCTGTCGCACGGCACCGCGACGTTCACCCGCAAGCACCTGCGCTATGAGCCGATGCCGTCTCACCTGGCATCGAAGGTCAAGGCGGGGGCCGAGTAGCCCGTCGAGCAACCGACCGTCATTCACGAGATTGTCATGATTCGGGCTCTAGGCTGAGCCCATGATCGTCCTCGGGATCTTTCTCGCGATCGTCTTGCTGTTCGTCATCCTCGGCGCGATTGGCGCTGCACTGTGGTGGGTGATCAGCACCGCCGTGCTCGGCCTCGTCTTCGGCGCGCTCGGCCGGCTGCTCGTGCCCGGCAAGCAGAGCCTCGGCATCCTCGCCACCATCGTGTGCGGCTGGGTCGGGTCGCTGATCGGCGGCGGCATCGGGCTTGCACTGTGGGGCCACAACCACCACGAGGCCTTCACGTTCCTGATCGAGCTCGGCGTCTCCGCCGCCGCGGTCGCAATCTGGTCGGCCAACAGCCGCCGCTCGGTCGGCTCCGGCCGCTCCCGCGGCGTCATCGACGTCTAGCCGGGCCACGCCTCGGCGAGCATGGCGCGGGTCTCGCGCAACAGCTGAGGCAACACCTTGGTGCGCGCGACCACCGGCATGAAGTTGGTGTCGCCACCCCAGCGCGGCACCACGTGCTGATGCAGGTGCTCCGCGATGCCGGCGCCGGCGACCGCGCCCTGGTTCATCCCGAGGTTGAAGCCGTGCGCGCCACTCACCTCCCGCAGCACGCGCATCGCGGTCTGGGTGAGCTCGGCGAGCGCGACGGTCTCGTCCCGGTCGAGGTCGGTGTAGTCGGCGACGTGCCGTAGCGGCACGACCATCAGGTGCCCGGCGTTGTACGGGTAGAGGTTCAGGACGACGTACGCGAGCGGATCACGGTGCACCACGAGACCGTCGTCGTCGGGCAGCGCGGGGATCGCGCAGAACGCGCAGCCGTCACCCTTGCTCTCGCCCTTGATGTAGGCCATCCGCTCGGGCATCCACAACCGCTGCCAGCCGTCCGGTACGCCGGTGCCCGGCTGGTGGTCAGCCATTGACGTCGGCCGGCTCGACAATCGTGTCCGGGTTCAGCGCGTCCGGCTCGACCTGGCGCGACGCGATGTTGCGGACCACCTCGACGATGGCGTCGTCGAGCGGCACGCCGCGGCGCTCGACGCCGTTGCGGTAGCGGACCGATACCGCTCCTGCCTCGACGTCGCGGGGGCCGGCGACGAACATGAACGGCACCTTCTGCTGCTGTGCCCGCAGGATCTTCTTCTGCATCCGGTCGTCGCTGTCGTCGATCTCGACCCGCACCCCTTCGCCGCCGAGCCGCTGGGCAACGCGGTGCAGGTAGTCGAGGTTCTCCGCGCGAATCGGGATGCCGGTCACCTGCACCGGCGCGAGCCAGGCCGGGAACGCGCCGGCGTAGTGCTCGACCAAAACGCCGAAGAACCGCTCGATCGACCCGAACTTCGCCGAGTGGATCATCACCGGCTGGTGGCGTTGCCCGTCGGCGCCCTGATACTCCAGCTCGAAGCGCGCGGGCTGGTTGAAGTCGTACTGGATCGTCGACATCTGCCAGGTCCGGCCGATCGCGTCACGCGCCTGCACGGAGATCTTCGGCCCGTAGAACGCCGCGCCACCCGGATCGAGCACGAAGCTCAAGCCGCTGTCCGTCGCGACCTGCTCGAGGACCGCGGTCGCGGTCTCCCACTCCTCGTCGCTGCCGATGAACTTGGCCGAGTCGGCGTCGCGGGTCGACAGCTCCAGGTAGAAGTCGGTCAGACCGAAGTCCTTGAGCAGGCTGAGCACGAAGTTCAACAGATGCTTGATCTCGTCCGGCGCCTGCTCGGGCGTGCAGTAGGAGTGCGAGTCGTCCTGGGTGAGGCCTCGCACCCGAGTCAGGCCGTGGACCACGCCGGACTTCTCGTAGCGGTAGACGCTGCCGAACTCGAACAGGCGCATCGGCAGGTCGCGGTAGGAGCGCCCGCGCGACCGGTAGATCAGGTTGTGCATCGGGCAGTTCATCGCCTTGAGGTAGTACGAGCTGCCCTCCATCTCCATCGGCGGGAACATGGTGTCGGCGTAGTAGGGCAAGTGCCCGCTGGTCTCGAACAGCCCCTGCTTCGAGATGTGCGGCGAGCCGACGTAGGAAAAGCCTTCGTCGATGTGGCGCTGGCGGACGTAGTCCTCCATCACGCGCTTGACGACCCCGCCCTTCGGGTGAAACACGACCAGCCCCGACCCGATCTCGTC
>DASZPL010000162.1:0-10163 GCA_035550315.1 Mycobacteriales bacterium
CGGTGTCGGGGCGGGCGCGGTCGCGGGCGCCGGAGTCATCGGCGCTGCCGGCGCGGTTGCGGCCGGCGGCGGTGTTGCCGCGCGGCTGCCGCGAGCGCCCTGCGCAGTGAGCAACGCCTCCGCCAGCGCGACGAGTCCGTCCTCGATATCGGCGCGAATCCGGGTCACCGCTTCGTCGAGCAAGCTGCGCACCTCGGTCGCGAGGCCATCCACTCGTTCGCGCAACGCGGCGAGGTCGCGTTGCAGCGCGTCGGTCGCGGCTTGCGGCTCGGCGATCGTGCTGCCCATCCGGTCGACGTCGCTGCGGACCTGCTCGCCGAGGGCACGCATCTCGCCACGCAGCTCGTCGACCAGCGATGACATCTGCCGCTGCGTGTCGATCTGCTCCTCGACGGCCTGCGAGAACAGCGCCTGCATCCGGTCGGAGATCGACGACTCCTGGCGAGCCGGCGGGGGTGAAGCCGGCGCGGCGGACGGCGGCGGTGCCGGCGCTTCGGCGGGCGGGGCGTCCGGCCCGTCAGCAGCGGCGCTCGCGCCCCGAGGCGGCTCGGGCTGCCAGGGCTGCCTCGCTGCGGGATCGAAGGTCACTAGCTACTCCTCGTCGCGGCCGGTCGATCACCCAGTTACCACTGCCAGTATCGCCTCGATTGGCCGGATTGCCCCGCAGCGTCTATGTCGAGTGTGTCAGCGCGACGCACGATAGACGGCGTCGAGCACCGCCTCGGCGACCGCCCGCTGGTCGTCCGCCGCGACGATGGCGCTGCCGCTGACCGGATGTACGCCGACGGCGTCGACGAGTGACACCGCCACCACCGCGACTCGGCGATCGCCGTGGCCGACGATCTCGACGTGGTCGAGACGAAACTCCTTCGGCGTACCCGGTCGTGCCGCCGGCGCGTCGGCCACCACCTCGACGCCACCGGGCGCCAACCCCAACCCGAAGCGGTCGCGCAACAGCTGCTCGGCCGCTGCCACGACCTGCTGCGCGACGGCACCGTCGACCAGCCGCACCCGCGCGATCAGGCCATCGCCGTCGGCGCCGAGTTCGCCCGCAGCATCGGCGGCAACGTCAGCGACGTCGGCGGCCGCAACGTCGGCCGCGGCCACGCCGTCGATCTCGCGAAGCGCCGCCGCCACCCTTCCCGCCCACTCCCCGCGATGATCATGAGCGATTTCGCGGATTTCGTCGGAATTCATCCGAAAACGCTCATGATCATCGCGGGGGTTGGGGGTCGGGGTTGGGGGGGGTCGGGCGCGGGTCCGGTTAGGCGGACTTGCGTTGCGTGCGTTGCGTCCGCTTGGCTGACTTCGCCGTCGACTTCGCGCTCGACTTCGTGGCGCGTTTCGCGGTGCTCTTGGACGTGCGCTTGGCCGCCGACGTCGTCGCCGCCGCGCGCTTGCGGCCGGAGCGGCTCGATGACGCCCGGCTCAACCCGCCGCTCGCTCGTTTCGCCGTACTCTTCGACGACACCTCGCCCGACTCGCCGCGCCGCTCGCGGGCAGCCTCGACACTCGCCCGCAGCGCCGACATCAGGTCCACAACCTTGCCGCCCTCGTCGGCCGGCTGCTCCGGCGTCACGACCTCGCGGCCCTCGACCTTCGCCTCGATCAGCGCTTCGAGCGCCTCGCGGTAGTTATCGGTGAATTCCTCCGGCGCGAAGTCGCCGGCCAACGTCTCGATCAACGACGTCGCCATCGACAGCTCCTGCGAGCGGACCTTGATGTCCTCGTCGAGGAAGTCGAACTCCGGGGTCCGGATCTCGTCCGGCCACAGCATCATCTCGAGCACGAACACGCCGTCGCGCACTCGCAACGCCGCGAGCGACTCGCGCTGGCGCAACGCAACCTTGACCAGCGCGATCCGGCCGGACTGCTCGAGCGCCTCCCGCAGCAGCACGTACGGCTTGGTGCCGGCGGCTTCGGGCGCGAGGTAGTACGAGCGCGCGAAGTACATCGGGTCGACCTGCTCGAGTGGCACGAACTGCAGCACCTCGATGGTGTGCGCCGTCGCCAGCGGCAGGTCGGCGAAGTCGTCGTCGGTGAGAATCACGATCTCGCCATCCGGCAGCTGATAGCCCTTGGCGATGTCGTTGTACTGCACTTCTTCGCCGTCGATCGAGCAGACCCGGCGATAACGGATCCGGCCGCCGTCGGTGCGATGCACCTGATGGAACGAGACGTCCTTTTCCTCGGTCGCGCTGTAGAGCCGCACCGGGATCGTGACGAGTCCGAAGGACACGGACCCTTTCCAGATGCTCCGCATGCTCCGGACCTACCCTCTGCCGGGGCGTTTACGGTAACAGAGTGAGCTGGGGCTTGATCGGGGCCTTTGCCGCCACCATCGCGTACGGCGCTGCCACCGTGCTGCAAGCGATCGGTGCCCGCGAGGGCGGCGATGCGGACGAGCTCGACCGCAAGCTGGTCGCGCGGCTGCTGCACTCGCCGACGTACGTCGCCGGGCTGGTTCTCGACGCGGTCGGCTTCGGGTTGTCGTTCGCGGCATTGCGGACGCTGCCGCTGTTCACGGTGCAGGCGATCGTCGCCTGCAGCCTCGCGGTCACCGCGCTGCTCGCGGTCGGGATGCTCGGCGCGCGGTTGATGGTTCGCGAGTGGGTCGCGCTGGGCGGCGTCACCGCCGGCCTGTCGCTGCTCGGGTTGTCGGCGCGCAGCCAGCACCAGACGAAGTTGAGCGAGATCGACCGCGGCCTGCTCGTGATCAGCGTGCTGGTCGTCGGCGGCGCCACGTACGTCGCGGCGCGGCACTGGCTGGAGCACACCCGCCACGACGGCTGGGTGCTCGGCGGCCTGGCCGGCTTGATGTACGGCGGCGGCGGCATCGGCGCGCGCATCCTGCACAACCCGTCGCCGTTCTGGTTGGTGCTCGCCGACCCGGCGTTCTATGCGATGGCGATCTCGGGGATCCTCGGCCTGCTGCTCTACGCGATGGCGCTGCAACGCAGCAAGGTGACCGTCGTGACGGCCGCCGTCGTCGTGACGGAGACCGTCGTACCTGCCCTCGTCGGGTTGATGTTGCTCGGCGACCGGCCGTCACACGGCGGCACCGCAATCGCGGCCGTCGGCTTCGCGCTGGCGGTGAGCGGCGCGATCGCGCTGGCTCGTTACGGCGAGCCGCCGAAGCCGGCCACCGAGCCAACGGCTAAGGCGTCGATGGTCCGCAGCACACCAGCCGGGTAGGGATCGGTCGTGGCCCGCTCGCTCGACACCTACCGGCGCAAGCGCGACCCGGCGCGCACACCCGAGCCCGTGCCCGCGAAGCGGTCGCGCCGGCCGAAGAGCACCGGCGACAGCTTCGTCATCCAGGAGCATCACGCGACCGCGCTGCACTGGGACTTCCGGCTCGAGCGCGACGGCGTGCTGGTGTCGTGGGCGGTGCCGAAGGGGCTGCCCGAGGACCCGAAGCGCAACCACCTCGCGGTGCACACCGAGGACCATCCGCTGGAGTACGCCGACTTCGAGGGCGAGATCCCGGCCGGTGAGTACGGCGGCGGCAAGGTCATCCTGTGGGACCGCGGCCGCTACGACTGCGAGAAGTGGAGCGACCGCGAGGTCATGGTGGTGCTGCACGGCGACCGGGTCTCCGGGCGCTACGTGCTGTTCAAGACCGGCAAGCGCGACCGCGACTGGATGGTGCATCGGATGGACCCGCCCGCGGCCGGCCGCGAACCGCTGCCCCGCGACGTCAAGCCGATGCTCGCGGTCTCGGCCGAGAAGCTGCCGCGCAACGACGATGCGTACGGATACGAGTTCAAGTGGGACGGCGTGCGTGCGATCGTCACCGTGGAAGGCGGGCGGCCGCAGGCGATCTCGCGCAACGGCCGTGACATCACGCCGTCGTACCCGGAGCTGCGCGACATGGCGGAGGCGATCGGCGCGGCACAGCTGGTGCTCGACGGCGAGCTGGTGGCACTCGATGCGGATGGCCGGCCCTCGTTCGGCGCACTGCAGTCGCGAATGCACGTGACGAGGAGCGCCGACGTCCGCCGGCTGCGCGACCTCACGCCGGTCACCTACTTCGTCTTCGACGTGCTGTACGCCGGCGGGCACACGCTGCTCGATGAGCCGTACGAGCGGCGGCGCGAGCTGCTCGACGGGCTCGAGCTGTCCGGGCCGTCGTGGCAGACGCCGCCGTGGTTCCGCGGCGGCGGCAAGGCGGTGCTCGCGGCGTCGCAGGAACAGCAGCTGGAAGGCGTCGTCGCGAAACGGCTCGACTCGCGCTATGCCGCCGGCCGGCGCTCCGACGCCTGGCTGAAAATCAAAAACGTCCGCACCCAGGAGGTTGTGATCGGCGGTTGGAAGCCGGGCGCCGGACGCCGCGAGGGTGGCATCGGGTCGCTACTACTCGGCGTACCGGACGACGACGGCGGACTCCGCTACGCCGGTCACGTCGGCACCGGCTTCACCGAGGCGATGCTGCGTGACCTCGCGCGCGACCTGAAACCGCTCGCCCGCGACGATGCGCCGTTCGCCGACACGGTGCCGCGGCCGGACGCGCGCGACGCCCACTGGGTCGAGCCGGAGCTGGTCGGTGAGGTGGCGTTCGGCGAGTGGACCCGCGAGGGTCGGCTTCGCCACCCGAGCTGGCGCGGCCTGCGGCCGGACAAGTCCCCGGACGAGGTGCGGCGTGAGTCCTAGCTCAGAGAAGGTGCCGGTCGAGGTCGACGGCCACACCGTGACGTTGTCGAACCTCGACAAGGTGCTGTATCCGGAGACCGGCTTCACCAAAGGCGAAGTGATCGACTACTACACCCGGATCGCGCCGGCGCTGCTGCCGCACATCGAAGGCCGGCCGCTGACGTTGAAGCGCTATCCCGACGGCGTCGAGGGCAAGGCGTTCTTCGAGAAGAACGCGCCCAGCCACACGCCCTCATGGGTACGCCGGGTGCGGCTGCCGTCACCGGGGTCGACCAAGGAACGCGACACCGTCAACTACGTCGTCGTCGAAGGCCTCGCCACATTGGTATGGGCGGCGAACCTCGCCGCGCTCGAGCTGCACGTGCCGATGTGGACCGTCGGGCCGCGCGGCGCGGTGCGCAACCCCGACCTGCTGGTCTTCGACCTCGACCCGGGACCGCCGGCGACCATCGTCGAGTGTTGCGAAGTCGCCCATCTGGTGCGCGACGTGCTGGACGACGACGGGTTGTCGGCGTACCCGAAGACCAGCGGCTCCAAGGGGTTGCAGCTCTACGTGCCGCTCGACGGCAAGTCGCCGTGGCAGGACGTGCATGCCTATGCCAAGCAGCTGGCGCAGCGGCTGGAGAAGCAGCGCGAGGATCTGATCCTGTCCCGGATGGCGCGCGACATCCGGGCCGGCAAGGTGCTGATCGACTGGTCGCAGAACAACGGCGCGAAGACGACGGTGGCGGCGTACTCGTTGCGGGCCCGGCCGGCGCCGACCGTCTCGACGCCGGTCAGCTGGGAGGAGGTGGCGGCGTGTGAGCGTCCGGAGGACCTGCGGTTCACCAGCGCCGACGTGCTGGCCCGGGTCGAGGCCGACGGTGACCTGCTCGAGCCGCTGCTGCATCCTGGTGGCGCGATCCCGTGACCGGCGCGACCGCGTGGAGGTGCGATGACTGAGCCGACGCCCGACGAGGCGAACGAGGCCGACCGGGTCGAGCAGGAGACGCCGGTCGACGAGCCGGGCGCGCCGGTCAACCCGGAAGGCACCGTGCCGGTCACGCCGGAGGCCGACGACGGCGACCTGGCGGAGTCCGCGATCGAGGTGCCGTACGACGAGGACGACGAGCGTCGGTGACCGCGACGAGCGACCCGCCCGCCCGCGGGACCCGGCTGCCGCGCTCTGCCCGCCGGCGGCAGCTGCTAGCCGCCGCGCAGCAGGTGTTCGTGGCCAACGGCTATCACGCGGCGGCCATGGACGACATCGCCGAACGTGCGGGTGTCAGCAAACCCGTTCTCTACCAACACTTTCCGAGCAAGCTCGACCTCTACATCGCGGTCATCGACGAGCAGATCGCGGCGCTCGAGAGCCAGGTGAGGGCGGCGCTGGCGACGACCACCGACAACCACGACCGGGTGTTCGGCTGCATCCAGGCGTACTTCGATTTCGTCGACGACGCCGGCGGCGCGTTCCGGTTGGTTTTCGAGTCCGACCTGCGCAACGAGCCGAGCGTGCGGGAGCGGGTGGAGCGGTCGCTGCAGCGGTCGGTCGAGGCGATCGCCGACACCATCGCGCGCGACACCGGGCTCGACCGCGACCAGGCGGAGCTGCTGTCGTGCGGGCTGGCCGGCGTCGCCGAGATCAGTGCCCGCTGGTGGCTCACCAGCGGGCACGGCATCCCGAAGGAGCGGGCGGTCGAACTGATCCAGGCGCTGGCCTGGCGCGGCATCGCCGGCTACCCGCGGGTTTCGGAGTGACGGTTCACCCTCGGTGGTAGCGGTTTCGCCGTCGGCGTACGCCGTACCGTGCCGGCGCGGCGTGCAGGTCGGTTAGCCTGCAACGCGTGGAGGTCAGGATCGGCGTCAAGGGCGTCGCGCGCGAGCTGTCGTTCGAGAGCGCGGAAGCCGCCGACGCGGTGCAGAAGACGGTGGAGAAGGCACTCAAAGACGGCGCCCCGACGGTGACGCTGGTCGACGAGAAGGGCCGCCGCGTCGTCGTTGCGACCGACAAGCTCGCCTACGTCGAGATCGCCGAGTCCGACAGCCGCCGCGTCGGCTTCGGCCTCTAACCCCCACCCACCCCGCACCCCTCACCCCTCACCCCCCCGCCACCACCTCCGCCGAGTGCGACGAAACTCGCGTTCCGGCGGCCGAGAAACGCCAACTTCGTCGCACTCGGCGGGGGTTGTGGACGCTCGCCGCGCGAGTCCGACCGATCACGCCACGCTGCACCCATGCCGCGCGTCGGAGTGCCCGCACACCTCAGGGACGTGCCGTTCACGTGGGCGCAGGCGCGCGCGGCCGGTCTCACCCACAGCGCGCTGCGAAGCGACCCATGGCGCCACGTGCTGCGTGATGTGTGGGCGCACCGCGACCTCTCGGATACCCGCGCGTTTCGACTCGAAGCCGCCAAGTTGGTGCTCACCCCCAACGCCGTTTGCTGCGGCGCGACGGCGGCTTGGCTGTTCGGAAGCGACGTCCAGCGCATCGCAGATCTCGATCTGCGCGTGTCGTTCCCTCGCGGCAAACGGCAACGGCCCCGTGCTGGTCTCGTCGTCTGTCAGGAAACGTTGCGTCCAAGCGAGATCGTGAGCCTTGGCGGCGTCCAACTCACGTCACCGCTCAGGACCGTTTTCGATTGCCTGCGCTGGCTGCGCGATCCGGAGGGTCTCGTCGTCGCCGACGCCTTGACTCACGCGGGACTTGTGCAACTACCCGAGCTCGGTTGCTACCTCAGGAACGTCAAGGGCCTTCGCAACGTACGTCGCGCGCGGGCCTACTTCGACGACATTGAGCCGAAGGCCGAGTCGCCGATGGAGACGCGAGGCCGGGTTCGACTGGTTCGCAATGGGCTGCCACGCCCGGAAGCGCAGATCGTCGTGCGCGATCGAAATGGCCGGTTCGTTGGCCGGCTGGATATGGGCTATCGCGAGCAGCTGACCGCGATCGAGTACGACGGCGCCGACCACTGGCTGCGCCGCCGCGAGGACGACCGGAGACGTGACAACATCCGCGCGCTCGGCTGGGACGTGATCGTGATCAGTGCCGACGACGTGTACTCCCGCGAGATGACGCTCGAAGCTGCCGTTTGGCGCTCGTTGCGCCGCAATGCCGAACGCTCCGCCTAACGAGATCCCCGCGCCTCCCCTCGTCCATCACACCCCCGTCCATCACACCCCCGTCCATCACACCCTCGTCGAGTGCGACGAACCTTGCGTTCGTCGACGCTTGGAACGCGAGTTTCGTCGCACTCGACGCAAAGAAAAGAGGGAGGGAAGGGGGAAGAGGAAGCGGGGTTAGGCGTGGAGGCCTAGGGACTCCATGCGTTCGCTGTGGCGTTGGGTCAGCCGGGCGAGCAACTCGCCGACGGCGACCAGGTCGCCGACGCCGCCGACGATCAGGCGCGCCAACGTGTCGCGGTCGACGGCGACGCGTTGCGCCTGCACCAGCGCCTCGCCGACCAGCCGCCGGCCCCACAGCGCGAGCCGCCCGGCGACCGCGGGATCCTCCGCGATCGCGGCGCGCACGTTCTCCACCGCGAACTCGGCGTGCCCGGTGTCGCCGAGTACGTCGACGACGAGCGCGCGCGTCTCCGAGTCCATCAGCTCGGCGACCTCGCGGTAGAAGTCGGCGGCGAAGCCGTCGCCGACGTACGCCTTGACCAGACCCTCCAACCAGTCGGCCGGCGTCGTCGAGTCGTGAAACGCATCCAGCGGCTCGACGAACGGTCGCATCGCGTCGTTCGGGTCGACGCCGAGCGACACCAACCGCTCGCGCAGCACCTCGAAGTGCCCGAACTCCGCCACCGCCATCGCGCCGAGCGCCGCCTTGTCGTCGAGCGTCGGCGCGAGCGACGCATCGCCCGCCAGCCGCTCGAACGCGGTGAGCTCGGCGTACGCCAGCACCCCGAGCAGGTCGACCACGGCCATCCGACGGTCGTCGTCGGTCATCGGCTCGGTCCAGTCGGTCATCGTCCGGAAGGTTACTAACAGCTAGAGTGTTGGTTAGTACGACGAACGAACACACCGCGGAGAGCCGTGGTGTCGGTCCCCCACAAACCGTTTTGTGGGCGCGGGCCGACGCAAGCAAGTTGCGGACTCTGCACCTAGATGGACCGGCGTCGCCGCCGGGCCAGACCTGGAGTCCGACTCAGTGAAGAGCTTTGCCGAACTCGGCGTTGCCGAGGACATCGTTGCCACCCTTGCCGGCCACGGCATCACCGAACCGTTCCCGATCCAAGCGCTCACCGTGCCGCTCGCGATCAAGGGCCACGACCTGATCGGTCAGGCCCGCACCGGCACCGGCAAGACGCTGGCGTTCACCATCCCGACGCTGCAGGCGGTCGAGGCGCAGCGCGCCGACGGCAAGCCGCAGGCCCTCGTCGTCGCGCCGACCCGCGAGCTCGCCAGCCAGGTCGCCCGCGACATCGATCTCGCCGGTGCGCCCCGCGGCGCCCGGGTCGTCGTGATCTACGGCGGCCGCGCCTACGAACCGCAGATCGAGGCGCTGAAGACCGGCGTCGACATCGTGGTCGGTACGCCGGGACGGCTGCTCGACCTGGTCGGGCAACGCGCCCTCGACCTCTCGCACGTCAAGGTGCTGGTGCTGGACGAGGCCGACGAGATGCTCGACCTCGGCTTCCTGCCTGACGTGGAGCGGATCGTCGCGCAGCTGCCGGAAGTGCGCCAGACGATGCTGTTCTCCGCGACCATGCCGGGCCCGGTCGTGGCGCTGGCTCGTCGCTACCTGCGCCACCCGACGCACGTGCGGGCGGAGTCGCCGGAGGAGAGCGCGACCGTCCCGACCACCAGCCAGTTCGTCTTCCGGGCGCACCACCTCGACAAGCCGGAGGTGCTGGCGCGAGTGATGCAGGCCGACGGCCGGGGCCTCGCGATGGTGTTCACCCGCACCAAGCGGTCGGCCGACCGGATCGCCGCCGATCTGACCGAGCGCGGCTTCGCGGCCGCCGCCGTGCACGGCGACCTGGGCCAGGGCGCGCGCGAGCGGGCGCTGCGCGCGTTCCGCAACGGCAAGGTCGACATCCTGGTCGCAACCGACGTCGCGGCGCGCGGCATCGATATCGCCGGCGTCACCCACGTCGTGAACTACGAGTGCCCCGACGACGAGAAGACCTACCTGCACCGGATCGGCCGCACCGGCCGCGCCGGCGAGACCGGGTGCGCGGTGACCTTCGTCGACTGGGCCGACGGCTACCGCTGGGGCATGATCAACAAGGCACTGGACCTGCCGTTCCCGGAGCCGGAGGAGACGTACTCGACCTCCGACGTGCTCTACGAGGAGCTCGACATCCCGCGCACCGCCACCGGCCGGCTGCCGAAGGCGCAGCGCACCCGCGCCGGCCTCGACGCCGAACTGCTCGAGGACCTCGGCGAGACCGGCCGTCGGGCGCCCGCCGGGCGCGAGCGCGGCCAGTCCACCCGCACCGGCTCCGGCGCACGGCGCGAGCCAAGCCAACCGCGCGAATCCCGCGACCAACCGCCGGCGAGCGGCCAGCGCCGGCGGCGTCG
>DASZPL010000163.1:0-2701 GCA_035550315.1 Mycobacteriales bacterium
CAACCCCGTCGTGATCGACTCGATGGCGCGCACCGCACCGTCGACGCCGAGGTTGCCGTGCACATAGGCGGCGTACGGCCGGCCCTTGGTCGCCTCGAGGCACGGGTAGTAGACGGTGTCGAAGAAGTGCTTCAACGCGCCAGACATGTAACCGATGTTCGCCGGGGTGCCGAGTAGGTAGCCGTCGGCTTCCATCACCTCTAGCTCGCCGGCCACGAGCGCCGGCCGGACGACAACCTCGACCCCTTCGATCGCCTCGTCGCGAGTGCCGGCCAGCGCCGCCTCAAGCAGTTCCTGGGTCGCCGGCGACGGCGTGTGGTGCACCACCAGCAACCGGGCCATGCCGAAATTCTGCCGCGCCGATGATCTTGCGGCCGCAGTGAGTGGTACGACGTAGCGCATGAGCCAACCTCACGCGGACGGATTCGACGTCGTCGTCATCGGCGGCGGACCGCCCGGCGAGAACGCCGCCGACTACGCCGCTCGTGGCGGGTTGTCCGCGGCGATCGTCGAGGCCGAGCTGTTGGGCGGCGAGTGCTCCTACTGGGCATGCATGCCGAGCAAGGCGCTGCTGCGGCCGGTCGAGGTACTCGCCATGGCCAAGGCGGTCCCCGGCGTACCGGTCGGCGACCGGGTCGAGGTGGCGCCGACCCTCGAGCGGCGGGACGCCTTCACCAGCCACCACGACGACGGCGGCCAGGTGCAGTGGGCCGAGGGCGCCGGGCTCACGGTGATCCGCGGGCGCGGCCGGCTGGCGGGTGCGCGCACCGTCGCGGTCGCCCACGACGGTGAAACCCGCACGCTGACCGCGCAGCACGCGGTGGTGCTGGCGACCGGGACGACCGCAACCGTCCCGCCGATTTCCGGGCTGCGCGAGGCCCGTCCCTGGACGTCGCGCGACGTGACCAACCTGCGCGAGGTGCCGGACCGCGTCGTGGTCATCGGCGGCGGTGTCGTCGGCTGCGAGGCCACCTGCTGGCTCAACGGCCTCGGCGCCGCCGTCACGCTGCTCGTCCGTGAGGATCGCCTGCTCCCCCGCGCCGAGCCGTTCGCCGGAGAGTTGCTCGCCGATCACCTCCGGGACGTCGGCGTCGACCTGCGGTTCGGGGTGAACGTCGAAGCGGTGCGACGCGACCCGCCGGCTGTCACCGACTACGGCCGGCTCCGCGGCACCCCCGTCACCGTCGTCGCGAACGGCACCGAGATCGCCGCCGACGAGATCGTCGTCGCGGTGGGACGCACGCCCAGCAGCGACGCCCTCGGCCTCGAGACCGTCGGCCTCGAGCCCGGCGGCTACGTCGCGACCGACGACACCATGACGGTCCAGGGCGTCGCTGGCGAGTGGCTGTACGCCGTCGGCGACATCACCGGCCGGGCGCTGCTCACCCACATGGGCAAGTACCAGGCCCGGGTGTGCGGCGACGTGATCGCCGCGCGGGCCGCCGGCCAGCCGCTCGACGCACCGCGGTTCCGGGCGAGCAGCGACCACGAGCGGGTGCCGCAGGTCACCTTCACCGACCCGCAGGTCGCCTCGGTGGGGCTCACCGAAGCCGCCGCCGCCGACGCCGGGCGCAACATCCGGGTGGTCGACTACGACCTCGGCCAGGTCGCCGGCGCATCGCTGTTGCGGGACGACTACACCGGCCGGGCGCGGCTCGTGGTGGACCGAGACCGCGAGGTGCTGCTCGGCGCGACGTTCGTCGGCCCGGAGGTCGCCGAGCTGGTGCACGCCGCGACGGTGGCCGTGGTCGGCGAGGTCCCCATCGAGCGGCTGTGGCACGCGGTGCCGTCGTACCCGACCGTCAGCGAGGTCTGGCTGCGGCTGCTGGAAACGTGGCGCACGGGCACTGACTGAGCCGTGAACGCCATCGGGCGCGCGCTGGCCATCAACCGCGCCGGCTTCGAGCCGGTGGCGGCAGTGCGCGCCGCGGCCGGCATCGCGATCCCGCTCGCGATCGGCGCCGGCCTCAACCACCCGGCCGAAGGCGCGATTGCGGCGGCCGGTGCTTTGCCGGCGGGAGTGGCCAGCATGTCGGGCGGCTTCCGGTCGCGGGTGCCACTGGTCGCCGTCACCTCACTCGGGATGGCGATCAGCACCTTCGCCGGCGGCCTGGTCGCCGGTCACTTCGGCTGGCTGCTGGCCGCGCTCGCGGTGTGGGGGTTCGTCGGCGGGATCGCCGTGGTGCTGGGCCGCGACGCATCGATCGTCGGCATCCAGGCGATCATCGGGCTCGCGGTGTTCGGCCGGTTTCCCGCCGGCGTGCCGACGTCGGCCGGCCACGCCGGCTGGGTGCTCGCGGGCGGCGCGCTGCAGGGCCTGCTGTCGGCGACGATCCGGCCGCCACGGCGGTTCGTCACCGAGCGGCACGCACTCGCGCACGCGCTGGCCGAGCTGGCCCGGCTGGCACACCGGCCGACGGCATCGGCGCTCGATGCGGCCGGAGCGATCCAGGTAGCAGCGGATCTGGTGGCCCGTCGTAATCCGGACGACGCGGTCGACCTGTTGCGCAGCGTCGCCGACGAAGCCGCCCGGATCCGACTCGAGCTGCAGTCGCTCGGCACGATCACGTCGGTCGGGGCGGCGCAGGAAGCCACCCGCGCGGCAGCCGGCTGGCTGCGCCGGGCCAGCCAGGCGTTGGCAGCCGGCTCGGCTCCACCGGAGGAGGACCCGGCGCTGGCGACCGTGGTCGACCGGCTCGCC
>DASZPL010000164.1:0-2696 GCA_035550315.1 Mycobacteriales bacterium
CTCGGCCGCCGACCAGCGGGTTGGGCCCTCCACCCAGACCCGGTGCGGGTCGAGCAGCGTCACCCGGCCGCCGAGCCGGTTCAGCTCAGTGAGGTAGATCGCGCGGTTCTCGTAGACCCAGTCGTGGATCAACGTGGTGCCATCGGCGGTCGCCGCGATCGCGGCGAAGAACGGCACGTTGTCGATGTTGAGCCCGGGGAACGGCATCGGGTGCACCTTGTCGAGCGGGGCGTGCAGCGACGACGGTCGCGTCGTGATGTCGACCAGCCGGGTGCGGCCGTTCTCGGCGGCGTACTCCTTCGACCGGCTGTGCCGGAAGCCCATCTCCTCCAGGACCGCCAGCTCGACCTCGAGGAACTCGACCGGGATCCGGCGGACCGTGATCGTCGAGCCGGTGACAATCGCGGCGGTCAGCAGGCTCATCGCCTCGATCGGGTCCTCGGACGGCGCGTACTCGACGTCCTCGGCGATCTGGCTGCGACCGTGCACCGTCAGCGTGGTCGTGCCGACGCCGTCGACCTGGACCCCGAGCAGCTCGAGGTAGAAGCAGAGGTCCTGCACCATGTAGTTGCTGCTGGCGTTGCGGATCACCGTGACGCCATCGACCCGAGCCGCCGCCATCAGCGCGTTCTCGGTGACCGTGTCACCGCGCTCGGTCAGCACGATCGGCCGGTCGGGTCGCGCTTTGGGATCGCGCTCGACGTGGTAGCTGCCCTCGGTCGCGCGGATCGTCGTGCCGAACGGCCGCAGCGCCACCTTGTGCGGCTCCACGGTGCGGGTGCCGAGGTCGCAGCCACCGGCGTACGGCAGCTTGAACGCGGGCTCGCGGTGCAGCAGCGGGCCGAGCAGCAGCAGCACACTGCGGGTACGCCGGGCCGCCTCCGCGTCGAGCTCGTCGAGCTGCAGCCGCTCCGGCGGCTTGATCTCCAGGTCGTTGCCGTCACCGATCCACTGCGCGCTGACGCCGATGCTGCGCAGCACCTCCAGGATCCGGTGGACTTCCTCGATCCGGGCGACGCCGCGCAACGTGGTGGAGCCGTCGTTCAACAGCGCAGCGCAGAGCAGGGCGACGGCGGCGTTCTTGCTGGACCTGACGTCGATCGAGCCGGACAGTCGGCGACCGCCAACCACCCGCAGATGCGTCGGGCTGGAGTGACCGAGCTGCAGCAAACCGGCGTTGAGGGCGGCGCCGACCCGCGCCAACACGTCGAGGCTGACGTTCTGCCGGCCCTGCTCGATCCGGGCGACGGCGCTCTGGCTGGTGCCGAGCGCGGTAGCGAGCTGGGTCTGGGTCCAGCCGCGATGCTTGCGGGCGTCCCGCACGAGCACGCCGACCCGCTCCAGATAGTCGTCCGCCACGGCGACCACGTTATCTCAGATCTGAGATAACGAACCTTACCAAAAGGTCTGGGAAAGGTACGGCGCCGCCGGCTCCCGCCGGCGCGTCACAAATCGGTCTGGACGGCGCGGATCGCCGCCGGCAGACGCTCGATGAGGTCGCCGCCGGTGATCGGCGCTGCCGGGCGACCGGCCGCCAGCAGCCCGGACAGGCCATGCAGGAACGCGGCCGTGGCCCCGGCATCGAGCGGCGCCAAGCCGCCGGCCAGCAAGGCGCCGCAGATCCCCGAGAGGACGTCGCCGCTGCCGGCGGTCGCGAGGTATGGCGTCGCGGCGGTGTTGACCCGGACCGCACCCGCGGGATCGGCGACGACCGTGGTCGAACCCTTCAGCAGCACGGTGACGCCGAGCTCGCCGGCCGCCCGCCGGGCGTGGTCCAGCCGCCGCGCCTCGACGTCGTCGCGGTCGACGCGCATCAGCCGCGCGAACTCGCCGGCGTGCGGGGTTAGGACGGTCGGGCTCGACCGGTTCGCGAGCATCGCCGGATCCGCCGCGACGATCGTGAGGGCATCCGCGTCGAGCAGCACTGGGACGTCGCTGGCGAGCGCCGCGGTGACGAGACTGCGAGCCGGCGGTCCGGTCCCTAACCCGGGGCCGACGACCCACGCCTGCACCCGGCCGGCCCCCAGCATCGCCTCCGCGTCACCGTCGGAAATTTCGGTGACGACGACCTCGGGCCGGCGCAGCCGGACCACGTGCGCCGGGCCGTACGTGCCCACGAAGCGGACCATGCCGACGCCGGTGATGAGCGCGCCGCCGACCGACAACAGGGCAGCGCCGGGATAGGCGTTGCTGCCAGCAACCACGCCGACGACGCCACGGCGGTATTTGTCGCTCTCCGGCGCGGGCGCGGGCAGCAGCTCGGCGACGTCGTCGGCGTCGACCACTTCGATCGATGCGGGTGGCAGCTCGAGCCCGATGTCGACCAGATCGACCAGGCCGGCGTGGTCCGCCCCGGGATCGACGACCAGGCCGGCCTTCAATGCGCCGAAGGTCACCGTGACGTCGGCGCGGACGGCGGCCTCTTCGACCGCGCCCGTGGAGGCATCGACACCGCTGGGTACGTCGACGGCAACCACGGTGGCATCGACATAGTCGAGCAGCTTCGCCAGCCGCGCCAGCGGCGGCCGCAGTTCGCCGGTGAAGCCGATGCCGACCAGCCCGTCGACGACGAGGTCGGCGGCCGCCAGCAGCTCAGCGTCACCGTCACCGCCGGCGACCACGGCGCCGCCGCCGGCCGCGCGCAGCGCTGCCAACGCCGGCGGCAGCGCGCGGTCGGAGGTCAGCAGCGCGGTGAC
>DASZPL010000165.1:0-18329 GCA_035550315.1 Mycobacteriales bacterium
CGCAGCAGGCGCGCCCCGCGCCGCAACCGCGGCGTCGAGGCGACGGTCGCGGCGCGGATGACGTCGTGGCCGGCCGCAACGCGGTCGTCGAGGCGCTGCGCGCCGCGGTGCCGGCCACGACGATGTACCTCGCGTCAGGCCTGGACCGCGACGATCGGCTGATCGAGGCGGCCCGGCTGGCCAAGGAGCACGAGATCGCGATCATCGAGACCGGCCGCCCGGAGCTCGACCGGCTCAGTGGCGGCGCTGCGCACCAAGGCATCGCGCTCGCGGTGCGTCCGTTCGACTACGCCCATCCCGACGACTTGCTGCGCCGGGTGCTCGAGTCGACCGATGCGCCGCTCGTCGTGGCACTCGACGGGGTGACGGACCCGCACAACCTCGGCGCGGTGGTGCGCTCGGCTGCGGCGTTCGGCGCCCACGGCGTGCTGCTGCCGCAGCGCAGGTCGGTGGGGGTGACGCCGTCGGCGTGGAAGGCGAGCGCGGGGGCGCTCGCCCGGTTGCCGGTCGCTCGCGCGACGAACCTGGTCCGGGCGCTCACGTCGTACGCCGACGCCGGGCTGATGGTCGTCGGTCTCGACGGCCGGGGCGAGCTCGACCTCGACGGCTTCGAGCTGGCGACCGGGCCCCTGGTCGTGGTGGTCGGCGCCGAGGGCGCGGGGCTGTCGCGACTGGTCCGGGAGCGCTGCGACCTCACCCTGCGGATCCCGCTGGCCGGGCCGGTGGAGTCGCTCAACGCCTCGGTCGCCGCCGGGATCGCACTCGCCGAAGTGGCCCGTCGCCGGCGCGGCTGAGGGCGGTCAGCGCTCGGTGCAGCGGGCCCGGTAGGGCCGGCCGGCGCGGCCGGTTTTCCTCGCCGATCTTGTGAGACGCGACGAGGGGCATTTTCCCGGTGAGACCCGGGTCACAGGGTTTTGTCCGAAAAGTCGGATTTATCCGCCCGCAACTCCAAGGTCGCTCGCTCGTTGTTGTGACGAGGCCCGATGTTCACCGGCCGGTCACGAACCTACGATTCGTCACTGGTCGTGCCAGTTGCCCAGCGTTGAGAGGCCTGACCTATGCGTTCAGCGAGGGTGCACCCGGTTGCGCCCGTGGCACGCCGTGAGGACGACGACGACGCGCTCGTCGCCGCCGCCCGGGCGGGCGACGACTACGCACTCAGCGACCTGCTCACCAAGTACCGCGGCTTCGCCCGGTCGAAGGCACGCTCCTACTTCCTGGTCGGGGCCGACCACGAGGACATCGTCCAGGAGGGCATGATCGGCCTCTACAAGGCGATCCGCGACTTCAACCCGGAGCTCACGTCGAGCTTTCGCGCCTTCGCCGAGCTCTGCGTGACCCGCCAGATCATCACCGCGATCAAGACCGCGACCCGCCAGAAGCACGGACCGCTGAACAACTACGTCTCGTTCTCCCGCCCGGTCGTCGCTGACGAGGACGGGGACCGCACGCTCGCCGACGTACTCCCGATGACCGCGGTCTGCGACCCAGCCGACCTGGTGATCTCCGCCGAGCGGATCCGGGCGCTGCAGGCCCACTTCGACGCGGCGCTGTCCGACCTCGAAGCCGAGGTGCTGCGGCTCTACATCGACGGCAAGAGCTACCACGAGATCGCGGCGGTGCTCGACCGGCACGTGAAGTCGATCGACAACGCGCTGCAGCGGATCAAGCGCAAGCTCGACGGTCACCTGCGGGCGCGGGAGATCGCTGACGCGTCGTGATCACCGGGGCTTGATGCCCTGAGGTTGGTCGAAGACGTTGCGCCGGTCGTAGCTCCGTTTGACTTCGACCAGCCGCGGCAGGTTCGCGCCGTAGTACGCCCGCTGCGGGTCGACCAGCGTCGCGTCCGCGTAGTTCTGGTACGCCTGGCCGGTGCCGTAGGGCCGCAGCGTCGCATGAATCGCGGCCAGCGACGACCGGTTGCGGGCCAGCGCTGCATCGCCGCCGCCGCGCCATCCCGCCGTGTACTGCGCGTTGAACAGCGCACCCCGATGGACGTACGCCGTGGCGTCGGGGGCGAGGTCGTCGACCGCGCCGCCGAGCGCGTCGAGCGACACGCCGCCGTTGCCGAGGAGTGGATCGGCCGCGCGGCGTTCGACGGCTTGCACCATCGCCGCGATGCCTGCCGCGGGGATCGGGTCGTGGAAGTAGTCCGAGGCGCCGAGGAACGCCGCGCGCGGCAGCGTGCCGCCCGGCGTCTCGGCGCCGACGTGGCATTGCGCGAGCGTGAGGTCGGCGCACCCCGCTTCGAGCAGCATCGTCGACTCGTAGTCGTCGTCGGTGATCGAGCGGGTCGTCGGCGCGAGCGGCACCGCGGCAAGCAAGCTGTCGAGGTGGCCCGACAGGGCGCTGCTCGGACCGACGTGGACCGCGACGACCGACACGTTCGGGCCGGCCGACTTGGTGTCGGGCGCGAGGACGTGGCAGGCCGACCACAGCTCGCGGGGCGCCGCGACGGCGAACGCCTGCCAGGCGCTCACCACGTCGGCGGCCGCCGACCACGGCCAGACCAGGAAGGCGTGCGAGAGCGCTTCGGTCGGATGGGTCTGCACGGTCAGCGAGGTCACCACGCCGAAGCTGCCACCGCCGCCGCGCAGTGCCCAGAAGAGCTCGCCGTCGTGGTCGGCGTCGACGGTCTGCGCCGTGCTGTCGGCGGTGATTACCCGGGCGGCGGCGATCCGGTCACAGGTCAGGCCGTACTTGCGGGTGACGACTCCGACCCCGCCGCCGAGTGCCAGCCCGGACAACCCGACGGACGGGCAGGACCCCGCAGGGATCGCGACACCCTGCGCAGCGAGGCCGGCGTACACGTCGACCAGCGCCGCGCCGGCGCCGATCGTCGCGGTGCCGTCGCCGACGTCGATGTCGTGCAGCCCACGCAGGTCGATCACCAGCCCGGGTCCGGTGGAGGCACCGATGTAGGAGTGGCCGCCGGACCTGATCGACAGCGGCAGACCGAACCGGTGCGCGAACGCGACGCATGCCGCGACGTCGCTCTCGGTCGCGACCGTCGCGACGGCCGCCGGGCGGACGTGGTCGAAGCGGGGGTCGAAGAGCAGGGAAGCCTCCTCGTACCCCGCCTCACCACGCCGTCGCAGCTCACCGGTCATGGCCTGTCGCAGCGCCCGCCAGTCGGTGGCGGCTGCGGTGGCGGGGGCGCTCGGCGGCTTGGGCGTCGGTGTCGGGGCCCGCGTACCGCTCGGCGCCACCGGCCGGCCGGAGCCGCCACTGCACGCGGCGAGGACGCCCGCCGCTCCCGTCCCCGCCAGCAGGCCGAGCGCCCGCCGACGAGTCAGCGGCACCCCCGGCATGCACAGAAGACTCTCGAAGCGCCGATTCGGTTGGCAGCCGCCGCGCTCTAGGGAATCACTGATTAATGCCGTCCGTCGCGAGCGGCGATCCGGGCGGCGGCTGGCAAGGCGGAGGAGGAGCGCGGTAGCAGCGCTACCGCCGACGACGACAACGCGGTCCAGCCGTCGATCCGGGCGACGCGCAGCAGGACATGCATGGATCAGTGATTCCCTAACCTTGGGGCGCTTGCCCCGTTAGCTCAGTGGTAGAGCACTCGCCTTGTAAGCGAGCGGTCGTCCGTTCAATCCGGACACGGGGCTCGGTGCTGTCGTCGGTGGCAGGATGAGCCCGTGGCCGATCAGACGTCCCAACCGGTCCGGCAGTCGGCGTGGCAGTCGGCGCAGCTGCAGCTCGCGGAGGCGGTCAAGCACCTCGGGCTCGACGACGGGATGTACCGGACGCTCGCGACGCCTCGGCGTGAGCTGACGGTGGCCATTCCGCTGCGCCGAGACGACGGCAACGTAGAGGTACTGCGCGGCTATCGCGTCCAGCACAACGACGCGCGGGGCCCGGCCAAGGGCGGGATCCGCTATCACCCGTCCACCGACATCGACGAGGTGCGCGCCCTCGCGATGTGGATGACCTGGAAGTGCGCGTTGATCGGCATCCCGTACGGCGGCGCCAAGGGCGGCGTCACGATCGACCCGCGCCGTTACAGCCACTACGAGCTGGAACGGGTGACGCGGCGTTACGCCAGCGAGCTGTTCCCGATCGTCGGTCCGGAAAAGGACATCCCGGCGCCTGACGTCGGCACCGACGAGCAGACCATGGCGTGGTTCATGGACACCTTCTCGGTGCAGAAGGGCTACACCACCCCTGGGGTGGTCACCGGCAAGCCGCTCAGCGTCGGCGGGTCCGAAGGCCGCGGCGGTGCGACCAGCCGTGGGGTGCAGATCGCGGTCTTCGCAGCGCTGCGCGAGGCGGGCGTCGACCCGGTCGGCGCGACCGTCGCGGTGCAGGGCTTCGGCAAGGTCGGGGGGCTGGCCGCACAGTTCCTTCAGGAAGCCGGCTGCAAGGTGGTCGCGGTCTCCGATGTGGGGGGCGGTGCCTACAACGCGGCCGGACTCGATCCCGCCGCGATGCTCCGCGACGTCCGCGGCGGGCTGGCCACGGTCGCGGGCTATCCGGGCACGGACTCGATCACCAACGAGGACCTGCTGACCCTCGACGTCGACGTACTCGTGCCGGCAGCGCTCGAAGGCGTGATCCACAACGGCAACGCCGACGCGATCAAGGCGCGGTTCGTGGTCGAGGGCGCCAACGGCCCGACCACGCCCGACGCGGACGCGGTGCTCGAGAGCAAGGGCACCGTCGTCGTACCCGACATCCTGGCCAACTCGGGCGGGGTGGCGGTGTCCTACTTCGAGTGGGTGCAGGACATCCAGGTGTACTGGTGGTCCGAGCAAGAGGTGGTCAACCGGATGAAGGCGATCATGGAGCGCTCGTACGCCGACGTCGCCGCCGTGGCGCGCGAACGGGGGGTGTCCAAGCGGATCGCGGCGCAGATCATCGCCGTCGGGCGGGTGGCGGAGGCGCATCAGATCCGCGGTCTCTACCCGTGACGGGCCCCTGTTGCGTGACCTGTGAGCCCAGGCGTGCCAGAATGACATCGCTGTAGTTCGGCGCCGAACGATCGCAGGAGTCTGCCATGAGCGTTGTTGGAGCGGTCTCTGACCGCGAACCCGCCAACGGCGAGCTCTCTGAGCGCGACAGCGCGATTCTGGAGTTCGAGCGGCAGTGGTGGAAGTACGCCGGAGCCAAGGAGCAGGCGATCCGCGACCTGTTCGACATGTCGGCCACGCGCTACTACCAGGTCCTCAACGCCCTGCTCGACCGGCCGGAGGCGCTGGCTGCCGACCCGATGCTGGTCAAGCGGCTGCGCCGGATGCGGGCTGCCCGGCAGCGTCAGCGTTCGGCGCGCCGCCTCGGCTTCGAGGCCTGACCCAAGGCTTTCGCCATCGCACCGCGGGGCTCGGGCTCGAAAGGGCCGTGGGTCGGTAGGCATCGCGCGCCGCCGAGCGCCGTTCGCAGGGTCATGGTGCGCCTCGTCGCGCCGGTGGTTGCCGTCGTGGCGGTCGCTGCCGTCGTCCTCGTCGTGTACAAGGTAAACGGCCACTCGTCGGGCAAGGGCCCCGGTCCCGGCGTGGTCACGGCGGCGACGACGCCGACACTGACACCCGACCCGACGCCCACGGTGACCGCGAGCAGCGCTGGTCCGACCCCGACCGCGAGTCGCCCGGCGAGTCCACCGGCCCGGCACACCGCGCCTGCGGCCAAGCCGAAGCCCAAGCCCGATCAGACCGCCATGGCGCCGGTGCGGGTCTACAACAGCACCACGATCACCGGCTTGGCCCATCACGTCGCCGAGGAGATCCAGGCGCGCGGCTGGACCGTGATCGACGTCGGCAACGTCAGCGGCGCCTCGTCACTGACCACGCTGTACTACGCGCCGGGTCTGCATGCCGCCGCGCAGCACCTGGCCGGCGAGTTCTCCGGGATCCAGCGGGTCGTGCCGGACTCCGCCGCCGGCATCACCTTCAGCGGGCTCACCTTGATCCTGACCGCCTCCTGGCACGACTAGACCGACGACGATGGCGGTCACGTCTGATGCCGTTGCGGCGTTGCTGGCCGACCCGTCGTCGGCGGTTGTGGCGGTGGACTTCGACGGGACCCTGGCTCCGATCGTGTCCCGCCCGCAGGACGCCCGGCCGGCGCCCGGTGCGGTCGACGCGCTGACCGCACTCGCGGCCCGGATCGGCGCCGTCGCGATCGTCAGCGGTCGGGCCGCCGAGGAGGTCCTCGGCCTCGCCGGGCTGACCGCGCAGTCCGGGATCCAGGTGCTCGGCCACTACGGCTTGCAGAGCTGGCGCGAGGGTTCGCTGACCACGCCTGCGCCGGTCGAAGGCGTCGGACGTGCCCGCGCCCGGCTGGCCGAGCTGCTCGCGACGGCCGATCCCGGCGTACAGACGGAGGACAAGACGCACTCGGTCGCGGTCCACACCCGGGGCGCCGCCGACCCGACCGCAGCGCTCGCGGCGCTGCGCCCGGCGCTGCTGGAGCTCGCGGCCGACTGCGACCTGGAGGCGGTGCCCGGCCGCTATGTCATCGAGCTGCGCCCGCGCGGGGTCGACAAGGGGGAGGCGCTGCGCCGGCTGGTCACCGACTCCGGCGCGCGAACGGTGATCTACCTCGGCGACGACCTCGGCGACCTGCCGGCGTACGCCGAGGTGGAACGGCTGCGTCGCGACGCGGCGGTGTCGGGCTTGACGGTGGCGGTCGCCGACCCCGCGGACCCGGACTCGCCGCGGGAGGTGGCGGCACGCGCCGACCTCGTGCTGGCGGGTCCGGTTGCGGCGGTCGCGTGGCTGGCCGGTCTGGCCGACATGCTCGACGCCGGCTGACTCAACCCAGTACGTCGAGCTGCTGCTGGAGCCACTCGCGCGGCGGCAGGGCGGCCGCGACCCGGGCGAGCTCGGCATAGCGAGCGGCGCGCTCGCCGTCCGGCATCGTCAGCGCGGCGTGCATCGCCGCCGTGGTCGCCTCGACGTCGAGCGGATCGACCAGCAGCGCCTCGGTCATCTCGTCGGCGGCGCCGGTCTCCCGTGACAGCACGAGACCGGCGCAGTCGTTGAGGAGCACACCTTCCTTGGCGACGAGGTTCATCCCGTCGCGCAACGAGTTCACCAGCAGGACGTCGGCGGACGACAGGGTCGCCAGCGAGCGCGCGTAGTCGTCCTTGACGTCGAGGTGGACCGGTTGCCAGCCGCCGTCACCGAGCTCGGCGTTGATCGCCGCCGCGGTCTGGCGGCACAGGTCGGTGTAGTCGCGGTACTCCGCGACGTCCTGCCGACTGGGATAGGCGAGCGCAACGTGGACGACGTTGCCGACGTGCTCCGGATGACGGCGCAGCAGGTCGGCGAAGGCCAGCAGCCCGCGATGGATGTTCTTCGCCGGTTCCGTGCGGTCGACGCGGCCGATGATGCGTGCCCCGCCCACCTCGGCGCGAAGCTCCGCGCGCCGCTGCGCGACGTCAGGCTCGCTTGCCCGGGCGCGCAGCGGCGCTGCGTCGACCCCCAGCGGATGGACGCGCAGCGGCACCGCGACCTCGATGCCCAGTGCCGACGCGCACTCCGCGAACTCCGCGGCCCAGCGCGGGGAGTGGAAGCCGAGAGAGTCGGCACCGAGCAGGCCCTCGATCACCGCGCGCGCGACGTCGTCCGGCAGCGTTGCGAAGTCTCGGGGAGCCGCCCACGGCGTGTGGGTGAAGTGCGCGATTCGCAGGTCGGGACGCCGCTCCCGCAGCGCCGCGGGCACCAGGTTCAGGTGGTAGTCCTGCACCAGGATCCGGGCGTGCGGCTCGGCTTCCTCGGCGATCGCCGCGGCGAACGTCTCGTTGTAGGCGACGTAGCGCTGCCAGTCCTCGCGCCACCGCTCGTCGTACGCCGCCGGCTTCCCGAGGCCGTGGTTGAGCGGCCACAGCGTCGAGTTCGAGATAGATGTGTACGCGCCGTCGAGCACCCCTGCGTCGATGCCGAGCATGCGTACCGCGGCGCCTTCGGTGTCGAACCCGGCGAGATCGACCCGCCCGCCTTCGGCGGCAGCTGCGACCTCGCGGTCGGTGTCGGACAACGCGGCGCACACCCAGACGGCGCCGGGCGCCGCGGCCGCGATCGCCATGGCGGAGACCAGCCCCCCGCCGCCTCGCCGCGACGTGGTTCGGCCGTCGTCGTCGCGTGAGAACGACAGCGGCCCGCGGTTCGACGCGATGACAACCGAGGCGCTTGCCACGACCAAAAGACTAGGAGCCGAAAGAAACCCGGCGGCTGTCGCCGGCCGGCGTATGGCAAACTGATCACTGCACCCGCTTTCGGGCGGGCGCACCTCTCATCAAGAGGGGCTGAGGGAACCGGCCCGTTGAAGCCCCGGCAACCACCCGTCTCGGGCAGGTGCCACATCCGGCCTTCGGGCAACCGTCCGGGGGGAAGATGAGGACGGAAGGCCTCTTTGATGTCACCCACTTCGGTGCTAGAGCGCGCCGCTGCCTTCGGCTCGGCGTCCCACCTGGTCTGTCGCGAGTGCGGCACGCAGTACGAGATCGGTCCGTCGCACGTCTGCGAGATGTGTTTCGGCCCGCTCGAGATCGCCTATGACGAGGACCTGCAACGCCTGGTCACCCGCGAGTCGGTCGCGGCCGGCCCGCAGACGATGTGGCGCTACGCCGGCCTGCTGCCGGCCGCGCCGGTCGTCGACCTGCAGGTCGGCATGACACGACTGGTGCGGGCGGACAACCTCGCCCGTGAGCTCGGCATGAAGACGCTGTGGGTCAAAGACGACAGCGGCAACCCGACGCACTCGTTCAAGGACCGGGTGGTCGGCGTCGCGGCCAACGCTGCCCGTGCGCTCGGCTTCGACGTACTGTCCTGCGCGTCGACGGGCAACCTGGCCAACGCCGTCGCCGCCGCTGCCGCCAGCTGCGGGATGAAGTCGGTCGTGTTCATCCCGCACGACCTCGAGGCGGGCAAGGTCGTCACGACGGCGGTGTACGGCGGCACGCTCGTCGCCGTCGAAGGCTCCTACGACGACGTGAACCGGCTGTGTGCGGAGGTCGCGGGCGAGCTGCCGTGGGCGTTCGTCAACGTCAACGTCCGGCCGTTCTACGCCGAAGGCTCCAAGACCGTCGGCTACGAGATCGCCGAACAGCTCGGCTGGCGGTTGCCCGAGCAGGTCGTCATCCCGATCGCGTCGGGTTCGCTGCTCACCAAGGTCGACAAGGCCTGGCGCGAGCTCGGCAAGCTCGGGCTGGTCGACGCGACGCCGTACAAGGTGTTCGGCGCGCAGTCGTCCGGGTGCTCTCCGGTGGCGACCGCCTTCCGGGCTGGGCACGACGTCGTGCAGCCGGTGCGCCCGAGCGGCATCGCGAAGTCGCTCGCGATCGGCAACCCGGCGGACGGGCCCTACGCGCTCGACGTGGCACGTCGTACCGGTGGCGCGATCGAGGACGTCAGCGACGACGAGGTGGTCGAGGGCATCCAGCTGCTCGCGCGGACGACCGGCATCTTCGGCGAGACCGCCGGCGGGGTGACCGTCGCGACGCTGCGCAAGCTGCTCGCGTCGGGCCAGCTCGACCCAGCGGCCGAGACGGTGATCCTCAACACCGGCGACGGCCTAAAGACCCTCGACGCGGTCGAGCCGGTCGCCCGGCCGACGGCGACGATCCCGGCGACGCTCGACGCGTTCCGTGCGGCAGGATTGCACCAATGACCGACATCCGACGCCGTCGTCTCGGCGCGCGCCACGACTTCGCGGGGGCCTCGACATGGCAGTGACAGTGCGCGTGCCCACGATCCTGCGATCGCTGACCGGCGGCGCGGCCGAGGTCACCGCGGAGGGTGCGACCCTCGCCGACGTACTCGACGCCCTCGAAGCCGACCACACCGGCATCCGGGCGCGGGTGCTCGACGAGGACGGCAAGCTCCGCAGGTTCGTCAACGTCTACGTCAACGACGACGACGTCCGCTTCGCCGAAGGCCTGCAGACGCCAACGCCCGACGGCGCATCGGTGTCGATCATCCCCGCCGTAGCCGGCGGCTGACCCGCCGTACCCGCCGGCTGACCCGCCGTACCCGCCGTAGCCCTTCGACGTACCGAAGGAAACACAAACGTTGCAGGAATCACGTTCTCGCCAGCGACCTCCAACGCGATAACGGGATTCCGCAACGTTTGTGTTTCCTTGCGTACCGGGGCGCCCTGCGGGTGATTTCCACAGGGGGGCGATTGGGTCTGGGCGGCGCAGGTTGCCTCCGTCACGGTTGCCGCCGTGGATGCGCTCACCCTCATCGCCCCGATCGCGCGTGACAACGGCGGGGTCCTGACCCGCTCGCAAGTGCTCGCGACCGGGGTCAGCGCCCGGGTGCTGAGTGAGCTCGTGAGCACCGGCTCGGTCGCCCGCATCGCACGCGGGGTGTACGCCGTCGGCGACCCGCTGCCCGAGCCGCGTCGGATCGCCAACGGCTGGTACGCCGTGATCAGCTACCAATCCGCGGTCGCCTGGCACGGCGTCGACCTGCCGACGCCGTTGACCCAGATCCACGTGACGGTGCCGCGCCATCGAGGGCGGTACGCCGAGGCGGTGGCAGGCGTCCGGCTGCACCGTGCGGACCTTGCGCGCACCGACGTCGAGTTCCGCAACGGCGCCCTGGTGACGACGCCGCTGCGTACCTGTCTCGACATCGCCCGGCACGCACCGATCGACCAGGCGGTCGCGATCATCGATGCCTTCATCCGGCAGCGCCACTTCACCGACGCGGAGTTCGCGGCGGTCGCTCGCGGCGCCAAAGGGCCGGGCCGGCTGCGCATCCAGACCGTCGCCGGCCTGGTCGATCCGCTCAGCGGCTCGGTGCTCGAGTCACTGACCCGCGTCCTGCTCTGGCGCGAAGGGCTGCCGATCCCGGTCACTCAGCTCTCGTTGAAGAGCAGCGCAACCGGCTGGGTCGGCTTCGTCGACTTCGCCTGGCCGCAGCTGCGCGCCGTACTCGAATGCGACGGCTACGCCTATCACTCCTCGCGCGAGTACTTCCGCCGGGATCGGCGTCGTTGGACGGCGATCACCGCCGCCGGCTGGCGCCTTGCCGTCGTGACGTGGTTCGACGTCACGCAGGATCCGGCGTACGTCGTGACCGCGGTACGCCGGCTGCTCGACCTCGGTGCCGAAGCGAACACAAACGTGACGAGAGCAGCCTCCTGAGGTGGGTGACCCGCCTCAGGAGGGCTCTCGCGTCACGTTTGTGTTTTCTTAGTGGCGGCGGGTGCGCTGCCGGGCCATCCGGCTGGTGAGGACTCGGCCGTAGAACAGGTGGCCGCGGTAGATCGTCTGCTTGTGCACGACAGCGCCGGTGTGCGGCGCGTGCCACCACTTGTCGTGGCCGGCGTAGATCCCGACGTGGAACGGGTAGCCGCCCGACTCCTGGAAGACCAGGTCGCCCGGCTCGAGGTCGCGACGCTTGATGTGTTCGATGACGGCGTACTGCGCGGCGGCGTTGTGCGGCAGCCAGTCACCGATCGCGTGGCCGAAGACGTAGCGGACCAGCCCGGAGCAGTCGAAGGAACTCGGTCCGGCTGCGCCGTAGACGTACGGCTTGCCGGCCTGGCGGCGGGCCTCCGCGAGCACCGCGCTCACCGCGTGCTGGTGCCATTCGCGGCGGCGCAACCGGGCGCGCTTGTAGCGCAAGTGGGCGCTGGCCTGCGGCAGCTCGAAGGTGATGGCCGGCAGGTTCGGGTCGATCGGAAGTGTCGGGCCGGTCGTCGGATCGCTCGGATCGCCGGTCGCCGCGCCCGGATCGCCAGGAGATGTGGGCGCGGTCGGGTCGGACGGGCTCGTCGTGGTCGGGTCGGTCGGGGTGGGGTCGGCGGGGCTCGCCGTCCCGGAGTTCGTCCCCGAGTGGGACCCGGAGTTCGTCCCCGAGTGGGTCTCGGTGTCGGTCGCGGTGCTCGTGGGTCGCCCGGTCGGGGCGGCGGAGGCAGTACCGGCGGCGGACACGACCAAACCGGCGGTCAGGCAGGCGAGTACGACGATGCGAAAGCGGGCACAGGTATGCGAAGGCAGCATGAAGTCCACTCCGACGCCTGCCGAGTTAGCTGTCGGGTTCGGGTGAGTGGATCACCCGGCCGTCGTGAGACGGCTTCACCCCAAGGAGCGAATCGCTCCGCGAAACGCGCGTGCGCGTTCCAGTGGCTGGGTAGAACTTTTGGGTCCCCGGCCCCGTCCGTCTGGGATTGAAGGCGACGCATTCGCCGGACAGGTTTGGCGGTGCGAATGCGACGCGCGCCCGGTTGGGCGCGCCCGCACACAATAACGACACGTTCGGCCGGGCGTGACGCGGGACGCGCCGCGAGCTCACCGACCGGGGATTTCGGGCCCTGACCGACGGCTTGCACTCGACCGGGTCGAGTGCTAACAATGGCTCTAGCACTCTGCGACCTCGAGTGACAACGCCGGTGGTTACGCCGTTGGTCACGCGGTGGCCGCGGAGTCTCCCCACATCGGACGGCCCGGGACGGGACGTCCGCCATCAGCACAGTCACGCGAGAGGGATCGCCACCCAATGGCAAAGATCATTTCGTTCGACGAGGATGCACGCCGCGCGCTCGAGCGCGGCATGAACCAGCTCGCCGACGCCGTCAAGGTCACGCTTGGCCCCAAGGGCCGCAACGTCGTGCTGGAGAAGAAGTGGGGCGCACCCACGATCACCAACGACGGTGTGAGCATCGCCAAGGAGATCGAGCTCGAGGACCCGTGGGAGAAGATCGGTGCCGAGCTCGTCAAGGAGGTCGCGAAGAAGACCGACGACGTCGCCGGTGACGGTACGACGACCGCGACCGTCCTGGCTCAGGCGCTGGTCCGCGAGGGCCTTCGCAACGTCGCCGCAGGCGCCAACCCGATGTCGCTCAAGCGCGGCATCGAGGCTGCCGTCGAGCGGGTCAGCGAGGAGCTGTCGAAGCAGGCCAAGGACGTCGAGACCAAGGAGCAGATCGCGTCGACCGCGAGCATCTCCGCGGGTGACACCACTGTCGGCCAGATCATCGCCGAGGCGATGGACAAGGTCGGCAAGGAAGGCGTCATCACCGTCGAGGAGTCCAACACGTTCGGGCTCGAGCTCGAGCTCGTCGAGGGCATGCGCTTCGACAAGGGCTTCATCTCGCCGTACTTCGTCTCCGACGCCGAGCGCATGGAGGCCGTGCTCGACGACCCGTACGTGCTGTTCGTCAACTCGAAGATCTCGGCGGTCAAGGACCTGCTCCCGGTCCTCGAGAAGGTCATGCAGGGCGGCAAGCCGCTCGCGATCATCGCCGAGGACGTCGAGGGCGAGGCGCTGGCCACCCTGGTCGTGAACAAGATCCGCGGCACGTTCAAGTCCGTCGCGATCAAGGCTCCTGGCTTCGGCGACCGCCGCAAGGCGATGCTCCAGGACATGGCCATCCTCACCGGTGGCCAGGTCATCAGCGAGGAGGTCGGCCTCAAGCTCGAGAGCACGACGCTCGACCTGCTCGGCCGCGCCCGCAAGATCGTCGTCACCAAGGACGAGACCACGATCGTCGAGGGTGCCGGCGACGCCGACCAGATCGCCGGCCGCGTCAACCAGATCAAGGCCGAGATCGAGAAGTCGGACAGCGACTACGACCGCGAGAAGCTGCAGGAGCGGCTGGCCAAGCTGGCCGGCGGCGTTGCGGTCATCAAGGTCGGTGCCGCCACCGAGGTCGAGCTCAAGGAGCGCAAGCACCGCATCGAGGACGCCGTCCGCAACGCGAAGGCGGCCGTCGAGGAGGGCATCGTCGCCGGTGGCGGCGTCGCGCTCCTGCACGCGTCGAAGACCGCGTTCGACAAGCTCGAGCTCGAAGGTGACGAGGCCACCGGTGCCCGTATCGTCCAGCTCGCGCTCGAGGCTCCGATCAAGCAGATCGCGGCCAACGGCGGTCTCGAGGGCGGCGTCGTCGTGGAGAAGGTTCGCTCGCTCAAGGTCGGCCACGGCCTCAACGCCGCGACCGGCGAGTACGTCGACCTGATCAAGGAAGGCATCATCGACCCGGCGAAGGTCACGCGCTCCGCGCTGCAGAACGCCGCGTCGATCGCCGCGCTGTTCCTCACCACCGAGGCCGTCATCGCCGACAAGCCCGAGAAGGCTGCGCCGGCCATGCCGGGCGGCGGCGACATGGGCGGTATGGACTTCTAGAGTCCAGCCAACTCCCGAAAGGGACCAGCCCCGTACCGGGCTGGTCCCTTTCGTCGTTTCACGTGCAGGATGGTCTGATCCACCCAGCGAAATGAGCCCGATGAAGCCTCGCCCCGCCATGCGTTTCATCTCGGTCGCGGCCGTCGTCGCGATCGCCGCGACAGGGGCGCCGGCACTCGCCGCCACCGCGTCGGACCGGTCGGCGCCGCGGCTTGACGCCGTGCTCGACGCCATCCCGTCGTGGGCCCGCGGCGTGGCACCGGCACGGGTCGAGCCCGCGGCCGCGCCGGTCCAGGTCTCGCTGCTGTTGAAGGGCCGCCACCCGGCCGCGCTCAACGAGCTGGTGGCCCGGGTCAGCGACCCGGCCTCGCCGTCGTACCGGCACTTCCTGACCAGGGCGGAGTACCAGCGGCGGTTCGGCCCGACTGCGGCCGAGGTGGCCGCCGCCACGTCGTGGCTTCGCGACGCCGGCTTCGTGATCGACTCGACGAGCACGTCGCTGATCACCGCGCACGCGGCGGCGTCGGTCGTCGGCAAGGTGTTCGACACGACGTTCGGGTTGTTCCGGGTGGCCGGTGAGCTGCTGCGCTCGCCGCTGACCGAGCCGTCGCTGCCCGGCGCGCTGCGCCCGTTCGTGTCGGCCGTGATGGGACTCGCCCAGAACCGCGCCGTGACGGACGCCGGGCCGGCGCCGGCGTACGTGAACGCCCGGCCGTGCTCGCACTTCTACGGCCAGAAGATCGCCAAGTCGCTGCCGACCTACCTCGGCAAGCACCAGCCCTACGCGTTGTGCGGCTACACCGCCGGGCAGCTGCGGTCGGCGTACGGCGTCAACCAGGTCGCCTCGACCGGCAAGGGCGCCGCGGTCGGCATCGTCGACCCGTACGCGTCGCCGACGATCGAGTCCGACGTCGACACCTGGTCGCGTCACATGGGTCTTCCGGCGCTGCGGTCCGGCCAGCTCACCCAACACGTCCTTCCGGGTCTGTCGAGCCTGCCGGAGGTGTCGGTGGTCCTGCCGATCATCGACCCGCAGGACGTCGAGCCGGAGGAGAGCCTCGATGTCGAGGCGGTCCACGCGATGGCGCCCGGTGCCGACATCGACTACTACGCCGCGATTGGCGGAGCGATCGGTCTCAACGAGGTCGGCTTCGAGATCGGGATCGAGCCGCTGTTCGTCGCGCTGGCGCAGGCGGTGTCCGATGACAGGGTCGCGATCATCAGTAACTCCTGGGGAGCGGCCGGCGAGCACCTGACCCCGGGCGACCTGCAGATCTTCGACGCCGTCGCCAACCAGGCCGCGGCGGAGGGCATCACGCTCGACTTCGCCTCCGGCGACTCCGGCGACGAGCTGGCCGCCAGCGGCAAGCGGCAGGCGGACTTCCCGGCGACCAGCCCCGAGGTGACGGCGGTCGGCGGCACCACGCTGGAGGTCGGCGCCAACGGCAAGCGGATCTCCGAGTCGTACTGGGGCACCGACATCGCGAAGCTGGACAAGGGTTCGTGGGACTTGAAGGACAAGGCGTTCAGCTCCGGCGCCGGAGGCGGCGTGAGCACGGCGTACGCCGAGCCGGCCTGGCAGCGCGGCGTCGTCCCGCCTGCCGAGGCGACGTACGGCGGGCTGAGCGCGCCGGGTCGGGTCGTGCCCGACGTGTCGATGGTGGCCGACACCACCACCGGCATGCTGATCGGACTGACGGAGCACTTCGCCGACGGCTCGAACCGCTACGGCGAGTTCCGGATCGGTGGGACGAGCGTGTCGTGTCCGCTGTTCTCCGGGCTGCTCGCGCTGGCGGCCGCCGAACGCCACCAGCGGCTCGGGCTGGTCACGCCCACCCTCTACGCCGAGGCCGGCAAGGCGGCCGAGCGCAAGCGGTTGTTCTACGACCCGGTGACGGTGCCGCTGCGCGACGACCTGTCGACGTTGGCTGACGTCCGGCCGGACCACACCGCCACCGACAACCCCAAGTCGCCGGTCGCCTACAGCCTGCGGATCCTGTCGAACCTCGGCACGCTCCAGTCGCTGCGTGGTTACGACGACTCGACCGGTCTCGGTACGCCGAACGCCGGCCCGCTGGTCGCGGCGCTGGCCGGCGTGCGAGGGCACGCCGGCCCGCGCCGGGCGGCAAGATGAGCGGGGTGAAGACCGGGTCGACCCTGCGCCTCGCCGCGGCCGCCGCAGTACTCGCGGTCACCGCCCTGGAAGCGCCGGCGCTCGCCGCTGGCCCGACCGCGCTACCGGTGCGGAGCCTCGCGTCGGTGATCGAGGCGATCCCGGCGTGGGCGCGAGACGTCCTGCCGGCGAAGCTCGAGTCGCCGGACGCGCTGGTGCAGTTCTCGGTGCTGCTGAAGGGTCGTCATCCGGCCGCGTTGCGGCGCTTCGACGCGGCGGTCAGCGACCCGACGTCGGCGTCGTACCGGCACTTCCTGACCCGTGCCGAGTTCGCCCGCCGGTTCGGACCGGCGCCGGCCGAGACGGCCGCGGCGCGGACCTGGCTGCGGCACGCGGGGTTCACGATCGACAACACGACGCCCGGCGGCACGCTGATCACGGCACACGCCACGTCCGCGCTGGTCGGGAAGGTGTTCGCCACGACCTTCGGCCTGTTCGACGTCGCCGGCCGCCTGCTGCGCGCGCCGCTGTCGCAGCCGACGATGCCCACTGCGCTGCGGCCGCTCGCGGCGACAGTGGTCGGGCTCGCGCAGACCCCGGCGGTGTCGGACGCGTCGCCGCCGACGGGGTACATCAACGCGCATCCGTGCTCGCGCTACTACGGCCAGAAGGTCGCCTCGACGCTGCCCGCCTACCAGGGCCGGCCCGCGCCGTACGCGGTCTGCGGCTACACGATGGGCCAGATCCGTTCGGCGTACGGCGTGAACCAGGTGCACTCGACCGGCCGCGGCGTCACCGTCGGGATCGTCGACGCCTACGCCTCGCCGACTGTCGCCTCCGACGTCGACACGTGGTCGCAGCGGATGGGGCTGCCGCGGTTGCGGCCCGGCCAGCTCACGCAGCACACCTTCCCCGGTGAGTCGAGCCTGCCGGAGCTGTCGTTGCTCGGCGCTCCGATCCTCGACGGACAGGGTTGGGCCGGTGAGGAGACCCTCGACATCGAAGCGGTTCACGGGATGGCGCCCGACGCGAACATCGCCTACTACTCGGCCGTCGCCAACCTCCCGTACGAAGAGGTCGCAGGCATCGGGGTCGGCGTCGACAACCTCCTGCTCGCGCTGGCGCAAGCCGTCGAGAGCGGCAAGGTCGACCTGGTGAGCAACTCGTGGGGGGATGACAGCGAAGACACCGTGCTCGGCGACGTACAGGTGCTCAACGCGATCACGAACGAGGCCGCCGCCGAAGGTGTCACGATCGCCTTCTCCTCCGGTGACGACGGCGACGAGCTCGCCCTCACCGGGCATCGGGTCGCGGACTTCCCGACCACCAGCCCCGGGGTCGTCACGGTCGGCGGCACGACGCTGCAGATCGGGCGAACCGGGGCGCGCGTCTCCGAGTCGTACTGGGGGACGCAGAAGATCCCGTTCACCAAGGGGAAGTGGGACTACCAGCACAAGGTCTACATGTACGGCGGGGGCGGCGGCGACAGCACGATCTTCCGCGAGCCGGCCTGGCAGTACGGGATCGTGCCGGCTGACGAGGCGACGTACGGCGGGTTGAAGCAGCCGGGCCGCGTCGAGCCGGACGTGTCGATGGTCGCCGACCCGACCACCGGCATCGCGCTCGGGCTGACGCAGACCTTCGCCGATGGCGCGACCCGCTACGGCGAGTACCGGATCGGCGGGACCAGTCTGGCCTCGCCGCTGTTCACCGGCTTGCTGGCGCTCGCGGACGCCGAGGCGCATCACCGGCTCGGGCTGGTGACACCGACGATGTACGCCGACTCGCGCACCGCGGCGCAGCGGCAGCGGCTGTTCTACGACCCGGTGCCGGTGGCCAAGCGCGGTGCGCTGACCCGCCTCGCCGACGTCCGGCCGGACTACACGACCGGGGACAACCCGAAGTCCGCGGTCATCTACACGCTGCGAACGATCGGCGTACTCGGAACCTTGCAGGCGTTGCCCGGCTACGACGACTCGACCGGCCTCGGTACGCCGAACGCCCCGGCCCTCGTCGCCGCCCTGTCCTGACCCCCGCCCTCCCAACGCCGCCCCCTACGCCGACCCCCTACGCCGACCCCCTACGCCGAGCCCAACGTTGTTGGTCTTTCGACGGCCCTGAGAGACCAACAACGTTGG
>DASZPL010000166.1:0-3635 GCA_035550315.1 Mycobacteriales bacterium
CGACGGCGGCTCGCGGAGCAGCCGCTGGATGTGCGCGATTCCGACGTACTTTCCGGTCGGCGTCTCGGTCGGCGGCCGGCAGACGTAGACCTGCGACGCCAGCGCCGGCGACAGCTCCGGCTCGCGCACGCGGGCCAGCGCCTCGGCGACCGTCGCGTCCGGCCCGAGGATCACCGGCTCGGTGGTCATCATGCCGCCGGCGCTGTCGTCCGAGTAGGTCAGCAGCCGGCGCACCGGGCCGGCCTCGCCGGGCTCCATCAGGCCGAGCAGCCGCTCCGCCTCCGACTCGGGCAGCTCGCCGAGCAGGTCGGCGGCGTCGTCCGGGTCCATCGCCTCAAGCACGTCCGCCGCGCGCTCGCCCTCGAGCTTCGCGAGGATCTGCACGCGGTCGTCCTCGGGCAGCTCCTCCAGTACGTCGGCGAGCCGCTCGTCGTCGAGCGCCGCCACGACCTCGGCGCGGCGCTTCTCCGACAGCTCGTGCAGCACGTGGGCGAGGTCCGGCGGGCTGAGCTGGTCGAACGCCGCCAGCAGGTTGGTCGCGCCCTGCACCTCGTCGACCTGGGCGAGCCCGCTGACCGCGTCCCAGTCCAGGGTGCGCAGTTGGCTGCGGTGCCGGAACCCGCCGCCGGAGCGCACCGCCACTCGGGTCAGGAACCAGTCGCGGGTGCGGCTCTGCTCCATCGCGACGTCGACGACGGTCGCCGTGCTGCCGTCCTCGACGATGGTGACCTTGCGGTCGAGGAGCTCGGTGATGACCAGCGTCTCGCTGACCCGGCGCTCGAAGTGCCGCAGGTTGATCCGGCCGCGCACGATCACTGCGTCGGCGTCGACGCTGGTGACCTGCCCCATCGGCACGAACACCCGCCGCCGCGGCTGCACCTCGACGACCAGGCCGAGCACCCGCGGCGGCTGCGTGTCGGAGCGCAAGATGACCACCACGTCACGGACCCGGCCGACCTGGTCGGCGCGCGGGTCGAGCACGGTCAGCCCGGCCAGCCGGGCCAGGAAGACACGCGTCGTCGTACCCGTCGCCATGATCCGGAGGTTACCGCCGGAGGTCGCCCGGATCGGGGACATCGCGCCCGGCTGCGACACCCGGAACCGGCCGCCGTCAGGCCGAAAATCCGGCCATTGGCCGGTGCGCCGCCGAGCCGGACTGGCTAGCGTCGTCGGCCATGGCCGCATCGCTGGACTATCAGGTGGTTGACGTCTTCACCGACGCCGCGTTTGCCGGCAATCCGCTGGCCGTCGTGTCCGGCGCCGATGGGCTGTCGACCGGCCAGCTGCAGGCGCTGGCTAGCGAGTTCAACCTCTCGGAGACGGCGTTCCCGCTGCCCGCGTCGAGCCCCGATGCGGACTACCGGCTGCGCATCTTCACGCCGGCGGTCGAGCTGCCGTTCGCCGGCCACCCGTCGATCGGCTCGGCCTGGGTGCAGCGCGAGCTCGGCCGGGTGGGCGACGGCCGCGTGGTGCAGGAGTGCGGCGCCGGGCTGATGCCGCTGCTGATCGATGGCGACCGTGTGACGTTGACCGGCGGAACGCCGAGCGTCGGCGATCCGGTCGACGCCGCACCGGTGCTCGCGGCGGTCGGTCTCGACGCTGCCGACCTGGCCGACGACGGCCCGGTGCGGTTCGCCAGCACCGGGCTGGCGTGGGGCTTCCTGCCGGTGCGGCCGGGTGCGCTGGCGCGCTGCCGGCCGGACGCGGCCCGGCTGGCAGCGCAGGGCGAGGCGGGGGTGGCGGTGGTGGCGTACGCCGACGGCGTCGCGCACGCCCGCGTCTTCGCCGGCGGCGCCGGCGTCTTCGAAGACCCCGCGACGGGCTCGGCCGCGCTCGCGTTCGGCGCTTGGCTCGCGGCCGCCGGCCTGGTCGCAGCGGACGGCGAGACGGAGTACGTCGTGCAGCAAGGCCTCGAGATGGGCCGACCGTCGCGACTGGACTGCGTCGTGCAATGTGCCGGCGGGCGGGCGGTCGAGTGCCGGGTGACGGGGTCGGTGGTCGCCGTCGCCGAAGGGCGAATCCGCGTGCCGTCGTAGCCGCGGCCACGACGCTGGCGGGTTGCGTCGTACTCTGCGCAGCCATGACTGACCCTGAGCACTTCGACCGGTTGCACCACTTCGTCCGGGCGGGATCGCGCCGGCTGGACCTGTCCGGGTTCCGGTCGTTCATCCTGCGCGGCAACGTCGTCGACCTGGCCATCGGCATCGTCATCGGCACTGCGTTCACTGCGGTGGTCAAGTCGCTGGTGAGCGACTTCATCACGCCGCTGGTCAGCATCCCGCTGGGCAAGGCGTCCGACTTCTCGGAACGGTTCTGGGGGCTCGGCGGCGCGCGGTTTCTCTACGGCGACTTCTTCAACAGCGTGCTGTCGTTCCTGCTGATCGGGCTCGTCGTCTACTACTTCGTGGTCCGCCCGGTGAACCACCTGATGGCGCGGTTCAAGCCGGAGCCGGATCCGACGGCAGAGACCAAGACGTGTCCCGAATGCAAGAGCTCGATCCCGTACGACGCGACCCGCTGCGCGTTCTGCACGGTGCGGCTAGAGGACGCGCATCCGGCGTAGCTCGGCGAGCAGGCCCGGCGAGAGCGGCAGCGCGTCGAGCTCGTCGGGCGTGCACCACTTGACGTCGCTGGCGTCGTCGCCGGCTTGTAGCTGCCCGCCGATCGGTTGCGCCTCGAAGTCGTGCACCTCGTAGTCGCCCAGGTCGACCACGTCGATCAGCCGGCCGATCTCGACGACCAGGCCGGTCTCTTCCTGCACCTCGCGCGCCGCCGCGGCGGCGGGTGTCTCGCCCGGCTCGACCCGGCCCCCGGGCAGCGACCAGGTCCCGGCCGACGGCGCGTGCCCGCGGCGTACCAGCAGCAGCCGGCCGGCGTCGTCGCGGATCACCGCCCCCGCGCACAGCACGCCCACCGCCCGAGGCTAACCACCCACCAAACCCGCGCGAGCCACCCCACTGCCGCCCCGACTCGCCCCTCATCGCCAACCCCGCGCGAGCCACCCACTGCCGCCCAGACCCGCGCCCCTCATCGCCAAACCCGCGCGAATCAACCGTTAGCGGCGGCGCAAAACGTTGAGACGCGCGGGTTTGGCGATTTGGGGCGAGGTATTGACGGCGCCGCTGGCGAAGCGGACCGTTCAGGTGTGCGGCGCGATCCGACCTGCCCGCGCGGCGGCGAGGCGCTTCGGCCGCCCGGCTTGTGGTCCAACGGATGGGAATGCACGAGGCACGGCTCCGTGCATCCCTACTACGTGCTCAGCCACGCGGGCGTCGATGCGATCGCGCACGTGGTCAACCAGGCCGGCGTGCCGGTGTGGATGGTGCGGGGGCTGCCGTTCGGCTGGGTGTCGAGCGGGTTCGGGTACGCCGGCGACGAGCGCACCGGCGCGCGCGCGACCGTGACCTGCCTGTCGGGCCCGGCGCCGCTCGGCGGCCCGGCCGATCTGCTCGTGGTCGCGGAGGAGCCGGGCATCGGGCTGGGCGCGCGGCATGCCGGGCTGGCGGAGGGCACCGACCCGGGCATCGGCTTCGACATGGGCGCGCCGGACGCGAAGCTGTTCGCGGCCGGGCATCCGACGCCGTTGTGGAGCGTCGAGGCCGCGGACGACCGGGCGGTGTTCCTCGGAGAGGCGA
>DASZPL010000167.1:0-25440 GCA_035550315.1 Mycobacteriales bacterium
CCGACGTCGTCCAGGACGATCAGCAGGACGTTCGGTGTGCCGGGGGCCGGGCGCGGCGGCTCCGGCCACCACGGCGTGGACTCTTCGACGTACCGACCGACCACCCCGCCAAACTCCGTCATGAAGCGGCACACTAGGCGAGCCCCGAGCCATCCGCATGTGCGGTCGCCCGAGTGGCGCGGAGGTCGCAGATGCCGGGACTGCCGGTGGTGTTCGCGGCAATCGCGGCTGTGCTTCTCGGCATCGGCGCGGTCGTCCAGCATCGGGCGGCCAGCCGCACCGGCACTGGCGAAGGCCGGTTCGATATCGCGCTGCTGCTTCGGCTGTTCCGGCAGCCGCTGTGGCTGACCGGCTTCGGCATGACGCTCGCGCACTTCTCGTTGCAGGCGACCGCGCTGGCGAAGGGCCGGCTGGTGGTAGTCGAGCCGATCCTGTCGACTGGCCTGTTGATCGCGTTGCCGCTCGCCGCGGCCGTCGGTCGTGGCCGGATGCGACGGCTCGACTGGATCGCCGCGGTGGCCGCGGCGGGTGGGATCGCGGCGTTCCTCGTGCTGGCCAACCCGGCGACCGGGCACTCCAGGGTCGGTATCGAGCGCCTCGCCGAGGTGGTGCTCTCGCTCGAGGTCGTAGCGGTGGTCGTCGTCGCGGTGAGCGTGCGCTGGGTCGGCCGGATGCTGCCGCTCGCCTTCGGCGCCGCGGCGGGCGTGATGGCCTCGGCGACCGATGCCTCGACGAAGACGGTCGCCGACCTCGCCGGCAGTCACCACTTCGGGGTGTTCGGCGACCCGCGGATCTATCTGCTCGCCGTCGCCGGCCTCACCGCGTTCACCGTGCAGCAGAACGCCTACGGCAACGGCGGCCTCGCCGGGTCGCTGCCGGCCCTTGCCGTGCTCCAACCCGCGACCGGCGTCGCCCTCGGAGTGCTGTTGTACGGCGAGAACGTGAACGCCGGCGCCGGTCATCTCGCCGGCGAGGTGATTGCGGCCGTGGTCGCCTTAACCGGCATCGTGACGCTGGCACGCTCCCCACTTGCGCAGCTGATGCACCCGGGGCGAGCCCGCTCCGCGCCACTGTTGGTCGAGACCGGCGCGAAGCGTTAGCCCTCGCTCGATCGCGCTCCGCGTGCCCGATCGGGCAGTTCCGGTGCCCGAAAGGCTGACCCTCCCGGACTTCCGAGCGGCCCATCAACCAGACAAAGTGAGTGAACGGAGTCCAGGTCGCCGTGTCACAGTGCTTTGAGCCGAAGGAAACCCCGATGACGGAAGAAGTGGATGTCGACCCGGCTGGTTCGGCGGATTACGAGCCCGCGGACGTCGGGCAGTTGGGGTGGGTGACTGAGCCGCAGCGGGCCCAGCTCGAGGCATTTGCGGGCAGCAACTGGGTCGCGTGGCTTTCGGAGGAGCTCGACCGGCGACGGTGGGACTGGCGTTCAGCGACGGCCGACGATCTTTCGGCGTGGCTCGACGAGCAACTTCCGACGATGCTCGCCGGCAATGACGAGCTGAGTTGGTTGTCGGAAAGCCAGGTGGCGCAGGTTGATGCGCTCGCGACTAAGCGCGGTGATCCGCACGAATGGCTGGTTGCGGCGCTCGACGGTTGGTGGCCGCAGTGGCGTGAGGCAAGTGTGGACGCACGAGTGCAGGGTCTCGATCAGCTGCTGCCGTCGCTGGTGCCGGTCCAGGAGCTTGGCTGGGTGAGCCCCGATCAGCAGGCCTGGATCGCGTCGGTCGTGCCGGGCGACTGGCGGGCCTGGCTGACTGCTCAGCTCGACTCGGCGTGGCCAGATTGGGCGCAGGCGACGCCAGACGTCCTGCAGCCATGGCTCGGCCAGGCGCTGCCGAGCCTGTTGGCGGCGCCGCCCGAGGCCGCCACAGCGTCGAACGAGGCGCGACCTCCGCAGGTGCCTGTCTCGGGCGATCAGTCAACTCAATTACCGAAGAGCACTCAAGACTTCGTTCAGAAAATCGACGAGATCATGTCAACCTTCGAGTAGCCAGGGCGGTAGCGCATACCTATGTCCACGCCTGATCTAGCGGTCGTTGAAGCCAAGCTCAATGCGGCATACGAAAAATTTGGCATGCTGTGGCAGCAACCAAGGCGCGACATTAATTGGGCTCGGCAGAGACTTTCGAACGAAACCCTGTCCTATGCAGAGATCACCAGGCTACACGATGAGGTGAGAGACTCGGTGCTGAAACTGCAAGGATATACCGCCGGTATCGCGAGTGTTTTGAGGATTGTCGGGTTCACTGGCTTCGAAACATGCGATGCCGCTAATCGATTGAGAAGTTTCGCATCCCTGATTGACCGCGAAATTGCGGAAGCAGCCCCTGTGGTTGCGGCACTGGCATCGCAAATTACGACGTGGTCTCCGGCCGCTCCCCGCGCCGCGGCCGCCGCGTCAACGCTGACCTCGACGTCGCCGCCAACTCAGCCGGTGACGCCGGCCTCGCCAGCACCGGTGCCGTCCTCGTCGGATCCCGAACCAACACCGGCTTGGCTCCGGGTCACCGACCGAACGGTTCCGTGGACGAGGGCGCCGCGCCAGCCCGGAGTCACCACAACGACGACAACCACGACGACCAGTTCTGCCAATACCGGGCAGGGGCAGCCGAACATGAGCGACGAAGAGCCTGAGGACGGCAACGACCAGAACCCACCCGGGTGAGACTGGTTACGGCTCGGCGATGCGGTCGAGCCGAGCGGTGAACAGTGTGTGGTAGCTCCACAGCAGTGACTCGCCGTCCCGCCAGCGGCGTACTTCGACGCCCGGCAGGTCGCGCGGTCGCAGCACGAGGGCGCCGTCCTCGAAGCTTGCGGCTACGACGATCGGCGTCGTGAGGTCGGCGGCCATGACGTCGTTCACGCCGTTGTCGAAGGTCCCGTCGGCGTACATGTCGTGGATGATCCGCCCGCCGGTGATGACGACCCGGTTTGCGGCCTGCTCGATTCGCTCGACGTGACCTCGGATCGGGTGCTCGGCCGGCAACGGCGCGTCGTCCTGCCACGCGTCGACGACCCGCCAGGTCCCACGCAGGTCGGGGGCTCCGCCAACCAGCGGCTCGTCGCAGCCGCCGAGAATCGGCGGCGGCATCTCGTCGCCATAGCCGCCGGGCGGGGTGTGAGCCGTCGGGATCTCGGTGGCCGTGGTCACTCGCTCGCCTCGGTCATCACCAGGAGCCATTGGCTGTCGAGCCCGGCGTCGCGTTGCTTGCCAATCGTGTTCGCAATCTCTGGGTCGCCGGCGAGCTCGAGAAACGTGCGGCGTGACGGGTAGCGCATGATCGACACGAAGTCGAAGCCTTCACCGCCCTCGCCGATCAGCTGGGACGCGACGTTGCCGGCGAACACGAACTCGCCGCCTCGAGACTCCACGAACTCCCGCATTGGCCGGGCGTAGCGCATCATCGCTTCCTCGCCGGTCATCCCGTCCGCGCCGTCGGCCGTCGGCTTGTAGCGCAGCAGGTTCATCATCACGATCGGTTCGTCCTGCGGTGCTGCGAGAAACTCCGCAAGCTGCTCCTCGGTCGGCCAACTACTCATCGAGACCTACTCATCGAGACCCTCCCATCAAGGCACCTTAAAAAGTGACATGAACGCTGTCAATTAGTGGCCTAGATGAGCCATCGCGGCCGCGTTTTGCCGCTACCGTGGCAGGTGTGACAGCGCAGCCGACGGAGCTCGATGGCCGGCGTGCCCGCCGCGGCCGCAACCGCGAGGCGGTCGTCGACGCGCTGCTGGAGTTGTTCCGCGAGGGTGACCTCAATCCGTCGGTCGCCGCGGTCGCTGAGCGCTCCGGCGTGTCGCTGCGCTCGGTGTTCCGCTACTTCAACGACCTCGACGAGATGGGCCGGATTGCGATCGCCCGGCACTTCAACACGGTCCGGCATCTGTTCGAGCTGCCGAACGCGGGCGAGGGCACTCGCGCGGAGCGGATCGAGGCGCTGGTGCAGCAGCGGATCGCGGCACACGAGGGCGTTGCTCCGGTGATTCGCGCGACGTTGATCCGGGCGCCGTTCCAGCCGGTGATCGCCGAGGCGGTCCGCAATCGACGCGCCTTCCTCCGACGCCAGGTCGACCGCCAGTTCGCGACCGAGCTGAAGAAGCTGAGTACGACGGAGCGGTTCTCGGTCGCGGCGGCGATCGACGCGCTGACGTCGTTCGAGACGTTGGAGCTGTTGCGGACCGACCGCGCCATGTCGGCCGGCAAGGCGGCCGCGGTGCTGCGCGACTCGATCGATCGGTTGCTGCCTAGCTGAAGTATTGACACTCGAAGTGTCAGGAATCTACGGTGGTTTTCATGAAGGTCCTTCGCACCCCGGATGAGCGGTTTGCCGACCTGCCGGACTTCCCGTTCGACCCGCACTACGCCGAGGTCGCCGACGGTGACGGTGGCCGATTGCGGATGCACTATCTCGACGAGGGCCCGCGCGACGGCGACGTCGTCGTACTGATGCACGGCGAGCCGTCATGGAGTTTCCTCTACCGCAAGATGATCCCCGTGCTGACCGGCCGCGGCTTCCGCTGCATCGCGCCGGACCTGGTCGGGTTCGGCCGTTCGGACAAGCCCACCGAGCGCGCCGACTACAGCTACGCCCGGCACGTCGCCTGGATTCGCGAGCTGCTGGTCGACCAGCTCGACCTCACCGGCGTGACCTTCTTCGGGCAGGACTGGGGCGGCCTGATCGGGCTGCGGGTGGTCGCGGAGAATCCGGACCGGTTCGACCGGGTCGTGATCGGCAACACCGGGCTGCCGACCGGCGACAACCGGATCACCGAGGGCTTCCTGCGGTGGCAGAAGTTCTCGCAGGAGACGCCCGACTTCAACGTCGGCGTCATCGTCTCGATGGCGGTCGTCAACAAGCTCGACCCGGCGGTGCAGGAGGCCTACAACGCGCCGTTCCCGGACGACAGCTACAAGGCGGGCGCGCGGGTCTTTCCGATGCTGGTCCCCACGTCACCCGACGACCCGGCGTCGGAAGCCAACCGGGCGGCGTGGAAGGTGTTCGAGAGCTGGGACAAGCCGCTGCTGACGGCGTTCAGCGACAGTGACCCTGTGACGGTCGGTGGCGACCGGGTGTTCCAGGAGAAGGTGCCGGGCGCGAAGGGTCGGCCCCACGTGACGATCGAGCAGGCCGGTCACTTCCTGCAGGAGGACAAGGGCCCGGAGATCGCCACGCTGATCGCGGACTTCATCGACGCGACCCGCTGATCGCTGCCGGCAGGTCGCCGAGCTGCGGCTTCAGCACCACGACGTAGCGCTCACCCGCGGCCGACTGCGCGGCGACCGCCGCGCGCACCTCCTCGGCCGTCGTCGTGGGCAGCGCGTCCCATCGCGCCTCTGCCCAGGTGCGCTCGTCACCGATGATCACGCCCTCGACGTCGAACGTCGCCAGCCGCACCGCGCCGGGCAGGTCGAGGTCCGGCATCGCGGGATCGGCGACGACCTGCAGCAACAGCAGGGTCTCGGCGTCAATGCCGGTCAGGTCCGCCGCGATGGTGTCGGCGCGCGGGAAGGTCGCCGCCACGATGGTGGACTTCATGCCGGCGTCCTTGTGGACGTGCAGCTCCTGGAAGTCCGGGCGGGCGTTCATCTCGGCGAGCGCGTTGCGATACGGATAACGCACGATCGCGACCCGGTCCCACTTCACGTCGTCTCCAGCGGGCTGGTCGACGACGATCGCCACGATCACCATGTCGGCGCCGACCGCGGCCAGCGGGCCCAGCGGGCTGTAGAGGTTGTCGGCCTCCCAGCCGGTCAGCGTGGACTCGCGGCCGTCGGCGTAGTCGGCGCGCTCGCGGTAGTGCATCAGGTTCAGCGCCCACATCGGCTCGTCGGCCGGCTGGTCCGGCCAGGTCGCGATGTAGGAGAAGTTGATGGTGCCGTATCGCGGGTGCAGAGGGTCGCTCACTGGTGCCCCCTAATCGGGCGCACCCGTGCGGAGACGCAGATTTCATTGGAGCGAGCCACCTTCGCTTCGCTGCGGTCCTCGCTCACCGGGTCACCGCCTTCGCGGCGACGAGCCGCATCATCTCGTGCGCGACCATCGGGCCGGCGTTCTGATTCTGTCCGGTCACCAGGTTGCCATCGGTGACCCAGTGGTTGGCCAGCGGATCGCGGAACCGGGTCGCGCTCTCGAACTGCGCGCCGTGGCGTCGCAGCTCGGTCTCCGGGTGGTACGGCGTCGCTGTGATGCCGAGCTCGCGGACCTGCTTGTCGGTGACCGCGCTGATCCGACGGCCGGCCACCAACGGCTCACCGTCGGCGCGGGTCGCGTTGACCAGGCCGAGCGGCCCGTGGCAGATGCCGCCGATGACCAGCCCGGCCGCGTCGGCCGCGGTGACGGCGGCCGCGAGCTCGTCCGACGTGGCGAAGTCGAACGCCGCGCCCCAGCCGCCCGCCAGAAAGAGCAGGTCGTAATCCGTGATCGTGACGTCGCCGATCGCCTGCGAGTGCATCACCAGCTCGCGAAGCGTCTCGTCGGCGAGGAACCGGTCGTCCGCCGTACTCCGCACCACCGGCCGCAATGACAGCGGGTCGATCGGGATCGCGCCGCCCCGCGGGCTGGCGACGTCGACCTGCATCCCGGCGTCGGTGAAGCAGTAGTACGGCGCGGTGAGCTCGGAGGCGAACAGCCCCGTCGGCTTGCCGACGTCCAGCACGCCGTGGTTGGTGCACACGATCAGCGCCCGGCGACCGTCGACGTCCGGTTGCTCCGCTGCGGTGAAGTCGGGATGCAGGCCCGCGCGTTGTGCGAGCCGGCGCAGCAGCCGGGCCGGTGGCGGCGGGCGGCGCGCCGCGGTCTGCTCGCGGCTGCGGCTGGGTGCATACGGCCACGGCTGGTTGCGCTCCGGGACGTTCGCGAGCCGCTCCTCCTTGAGCCGGTGCTGCATGTGCTCGAACACCTCCTGGTACGCCGGGTCGCCGGCTCGGTTGGTCGCCTCGGTCGGGTCGTCGTCGAGGTCGTAGAGCTCCCACTCGTCCGGCAGTGGGTCACGCCGGAACTCCGGCCCACCGAGGCCGTTCGCCGCCAGCTGGCGCACGCGCGGCGTGGTCCAGGTCGCCGGGTCGTCAAAGGTGCGCACCAGCTTCCAGTGCCGGCCCCCACCCTGCTTGGCGTCGGCGGTGTCGACGCGCGCGACGACGCCTTCGAAGTTGCTGCCGCAGTGCGCGGCCACCTGGATGCGCAACGGCAGCGGCGGGTTGTTGTCTCGATGCAGCCGCCGGGCCAGGCCGGACGCCCCGGAGTCGCCTTCGAGCATGTTGTCGCGGGTCAGCAGGTAGACCGCTCGCTCGGCGGCGCCCTCATCGGTGCCACGCGCGACCGCGAGCAGGTCGCGGCCGGGCAGCGGGTGCACTTCGCTGAACTCGGACCGCAGCTGCGCGGCGAGCGCCTGCTCGTCGAGGCCGGCCGCGGCCAGCAGCGTCGGGACCAGGTCGACGTGCGAGGTCGGCGTCGACACGGTGCCTGGCTCGGTCGCGTCGGCGCCGGTTCGCAGCAAGAAGAACGGGATCCGGGTCGCCTCGTCGTAGAGGTTGAACCACTTCTGGTGCAGCCCGCCGTGTGCGCCGAGCAGCTCGCCATGGTCGGCGGTGCGGACGATGACCGCGTCGGTCGAGCCGCCGTCGGTGACGGCGCGGCGCACCCGGTCGATCGGGCCGTCGACCTCGGCGTGCAGCCGGTAGTAGAGGTTGCGATAGGCCTGGGCGCCGCGGCGGTAGATCCGCTCGATCGCGGCCGGCGGACCGTACGCCGACGGGTACGCCGCCCGGAACGCCACCTGCGCCGCCGGCTTGCCGGTCAGGCTCTCGCCGTCGGTCGGCGACTCGGGCACGTCCGGCGGATCCAGCGGCGAGGGCGCCAGCGGCATCCGCCGCGCCCATGCCGGGAACAGCACGATGTCGTGCGGGTTGACGAAGCTGACCACGAGCAGGAACGGGCGTTTCGCGTCGACGTCGCCGGCGCGGCGGCGGGCGTAGCGGTCGTTCAGCCAGGCGACCGTCCGGTCGGCGATGAGGGGGTCGCGACGGAGGCCGCAGTCGGCGAACCCGGCGCCGTGCGGCTCGGGTCCGACCCAGCCGGAGAAGCCATAGGGGCCGAGTGGGTCGGCGTCGAGATAGCGCTGCACCGCGGCCGGGATGACGGTGCCGTCGGCGGTGTTGGTCGCGAGCGGCCGGCCGGTGCGCTCATCGACCAGGTCGGCGTGGCTGATGTGCCACTTGCCGTCGTAATGCGTGTCGTACCCGGCGGCTCGGAACCAGTTGCCCAGCGTCGGCACCTCGCCGGCCGGCAGCCACCGCATCCGCGAGTCGGTGGCGGTCTTGCCGAGGCCGTCGGTCTGCGTCACGCCGTGGACGTCCGGGTAGTGCCCCGTGAACAACGTCGGTCGGCTGGGCACGCACGCCAGCGAGCCGGTGTAGTGCCGGGTGAACGACACCGCGTGCTCTTCGAACCAGCGGGTGCTCGCGAGCGCGTCCCGGCGCCAGGCCCGCAGCGCCTCCGACTCGTACGGCGGGGCCGCGCGCTCCTCGTCGGTGAGGATCACGATCACATCTGGCTGACCGGTCATCGGTGCTCCTGGAGTTGGATGACGTGCTGCGCCAAGCCGCCCAGCATCTGGTTGCCGGCGGACCCGAGCCGTCGGCTGAGGGCGCGGCCGATGATTCGCCCCGGCGGCCGCTGGGGCGACTGCACGGTCGTCGTGACGGTGACGGTGGTGCCGTCGTCATGCGGCGCGAGCTGCCAGTCGGTGCTGATCGGTCCGGCGACCGGCGGCAGCCCGGTGATCACGTAGGACAGCTGGCGCGACGGCTGCCACTCGACGACGGTCTCAAGCAGCGCGTACCGCCCGACCTGGACTCGACGAACCGCGCCCCGCCCGTCGCGGGCCGCGCTCGCCGGCGCCGAGTGGTCGACGTTCGGTGCCCAAGTCCAGATCGCGGCAAAGTCGGCGAGCACCGCCCACACGGCTTCTGGTGGTGCGGCGATCACACGCGAGTGGCTGACCGACGTCATCCGGTGACCTCGATTCGGAGCAGGTCGTCACCGAGCTCGACCCGGCCAGTGAAGTGCCGCGCGGCCAGCTCGCGCCATTCCGCCTCGCTGCCGGGGACGAGCGCCGGGACGTAGTGCGTCAGGATCAGTGTCGTCACGCCGGCCCGGGCCGCGGTCTGCGCGGCTTCTTCGACCGACGAGTGGTAGTCGGCGATGTCCTGGAACCGCTGCAGCGGGATCTGGGCGACGACGTCCTTGCGGATCACGGTGTGCACCAATGCGTCGGCGCCGGCGCAGAGCTCGTCGAGCGACGCGCACGGCACCGTGTCGCCGGCAGCGACGACGCTGCGGCCGTCGTACTCGACCCGGAACCCGATGCTCGGCTCCACCGGACGGTGATCGGTCGGCGCCGTGTGCACCGTCACCCCGGCGCTCTCGAAGCACGCGCCGACGGTGACCTCCCGCACCTCGACCGGCGGCTGCCAGGTCAGGTCGGCGTGGTGCGCCAGCCGGTAGCCGATGTCGGCCGCGAGCGAGTCGAGCAGCGCCTCGACCATCCGCTTCGTGCCGACCGGGCCGACGACGCGCAGCGGGTTCGGCTCCAGGCTGGTCACCCACCGGGTGGTGATCAGGTCGGCCAGGTCGGTCACGTGGTCGCTGTGCAGGTGGGTGAGCAGGACGGCGTCGAGCTGCCCGGCGGCCACGCCCGCCGCGGCGGCGCGCATCAGCACGCCGCGGCCGGCGTCCACCAGCAGTCGGGTCTCGCCGGCGGTGATCAGCGTCGCGGGCCCGGCGCGCAGCGGGTCGGGGAGCGGGCTGCCGGTGCCGAGCAGGGTCACGGTGATCACGGCGTCGCCTCGCGGTCGGGGACGGCGGACGGGGCCGGGCGCAGCCGGCGCAGGTGGCGGACCAGTGCGGTCGCGACGATGGCGCAGCAGACGACGGCGATCGCATACGGCAGGTTGGTGGTGAGCAGTGCGTTGATGGTGCCGAGGTGGTTGCTCGCCTGGTCGCCGATGAGCACCCAGAGCGCCGTCCAGATCGCGGCGCCCAACAGGTTGAACGCGACGAACGGCTGCCAGCGCATCTTGGAGACGCCGGCGGCGAGCGCGTTGAAGCGCCGGAGCAGCGGCAGAAACCGCGCCACCACGATCACCGCCGGACCGCGCCGCGTGTAGAAGCCCTCGAGCTGGTCGAGCCGGCCGTCGGTCACACCGATGCGGCGGCCCACCCGCAGGATCAGCGGCCGGCCGGCGCGGCGGCCGATCACGTAACCCAGCACGTCGCCGATCACCGCGGCGGCGCAGGCGACGATCGCGACCGCCGTGATGTCGAGCTGGCCGGCCGCGGCGATGATGACGCCGGTCACTACCGCCGCCTCGCCGGGGATAGGTAGCCCGACGTTCTCGAGGAAGACGACGCCGGCGACCGCGAGGTAGCCGTGATGGTGCAGCAACGGCGCGATGCTGCCGAACACGCCCGGCAGCGACGTCGCGGCGCTCATGGTGCTCCTCTCATCGTGGCGGCGGTCGGCGGCTAGATGGTGGGCGGTGGCCCGTCGCGCGGCGCGCGGAACCGGCCGACGCCCCACTGCCGGCGGTCGTGGTCCGGCACCGCGCGGGTGATGGTGAACCCGAGCACCGTGAGCGTCAGCGGCCGCCGCGCGGCCGTGCCCTCGGTCGAGGCGAGCCAGGCCGCGGCCGCGAGCAGCACCAGCAGGCCGGCCAGCGCCGCGGTGCGGGTGCGGGCGTCGTCGACCGGGCTGCTCGAGGCGGTGCGGCTGGTGGCCGGTTGCGTCGTCGGCGCGACTTCTGGAGTGGGCTGGTCGGCCGGCAGCGGTCCGGTGTTGACGTGGCCGACCGGCGGGATGTCCGGCGGTGGTCCCGGGTTGGCGGCGGCCTTGGCCGACCCGGTCGATGGCGTGGTGGTGGGGCTCGGCGTCGTCGTGGGGATGGGCGGTGCCGGCGGCGTACCCGGGAAGTGCAGCAGGCCGAGGGCGCTGGGTCCGGGCGCCGCGAACTGCAGCCGCTCCAGGCCGAGGCTGCCGGGCAGAATCGCGAACGCCAGGGTCCGGCCGTGGGCGAGCCCGCCGATGTCGGCGAACACGACCGACTTGTGGTCCTGGCTGAGGTGGCCGGTCGAGGTACGCCGGCTGCAGTCGTAGTGCGGCTTGATGTCCCAGGGCTGTTGCCCGCCGGCGACGAACGTCGTGGTGATCGGGCAGGCGACCGGTGAGACGCCCGAGGGCAGCAGCGCGTCGAGCTTGGCGGTGGTGAGTCCGGCCAACCGCAGCGTCAGCGACGCCGGCGTCGCATGCTTGGGCAGCTGGAAGCGCAGCGCGGCGAACGCTGTGACCAGGTGGATTCCCTTGATCTGCGGTGGCAGCGGCAGCGGCAGCTGGCCGGTCTCGATGGTGATGCCCTGCACCAGCAGGTTGTTGCTGCCGACCGGCGGCAGTTGCGGCGTCTTGGGGATGGCGCCGGTGGGCCGGCTCTCGTCGAACCACGCGGTGGCCACCGGCGCGATCGCGTGCGGTTGCGCGTGAGCCGCCCGGGCACCGTGGGCTTGGGCGGGCGCGGCGATCGCCACCGCCAGGCACCCGCCGGCAACGCCGGCGAGGATGCGGCCGGCGACCCTCCGGCTCATCGTGGCGCTCCGACGAGCTGCTTGCCGGAGCGCTGCGTCGTGGCGTCGTCGGTGCCCAGGTAGCTCGCGATGACCCGCGGGTCGGCGAGCACGCCGGCGGGCCGGCCTTCGGCGATCACGCGGCCCAGCTCGAGGGCGAGCATCCGGTCACTGATCGTGCTGATCAGCGGCATGTCGTGTTCGATGACGAGCAGCGCGCAGTCGGTCTCCTGCCGGATCCGGAGCAGCATCGGCCCGAGCGCCTCGGTCTCCCGTTGTGCGATGCCGCTGCTCGGTTCGTCGAGCAACAGCACCGCCGGGTCGTAGGCGAGCGCCATGGCGATGTCGACGATCCGCCGGCTGCCGGTCGACAGTTCGCGCACCAGCTTGTCGCGGAACGCGCCGAGCCCGAGCAGCTCGACCAGGTCGGCCACCGTCCAGGCGACGTGGTGCTCGGTCTCGGTGACTTCGGGGAGGCACAGCGCGGCGGCGAGGTGGTCGCGGACGGCGAGATGGCGCTCGAGCGCGGCGGCGATGTTCTCCGCCACCGACAGGCTCGGGAAGATCCGAGCGTCCTGGAACGATCGGCCCAGGCCGAGCAGCCCTCGGCCCGCCGGTGCCAGCGCGGTGACGTCCCGGCCGCGGAACCGCACCCGCCCCCGGGTCGGCGTGAGGAACCCGCTGACCAAATCGAACACGGTGGTCTTGCCCGCGCCGTTCGGCCCGATCAGCCCGAGGATCTCGCGCTCGGCCAGTGCGAAGGTGACGCCGTCGACCGCGTGCACGCCGCCGAACGACACCGCGAGGTCGGTGACCTGGAGGGCCGGCTCGCGCAACGGATCGGTTGCCGGGCGGCGCTGGGCCCGCCGCTTGCCGGCCGGCGCCGCGCGCTGCTCCGGCACCGCGTCACCGCCGGCGAGGAACACCGAGCGGGCGATGTCGTCGCGTTCCAGCAGCTCGGCCGTCGATCCCTCGAACCGCACCTCGCCCTTCTCCATGAAGTAGGCGCGGTCGGCGATGGTCAGCGCGACGTTGATCGACTGCTCGACCAGGATCACGGTCGCGCCGTCGGCGTTGAGCTGCCGGACCACGTCGAGCAGCCGCTCGACGATCGCGGGTGCCAGGCCGAGCGAGAGCTCGTCGATGATGAGCAGGCGGGGCCGGGCGATGAACGCCATGCCGACCGCGAGCTGCTGCGCCTCGCCGCCGGACAGGTCGCCGGCGAGCGCGTCCCAGCGCTCGGCGAGCCGTGGGAACCACTCGAGCACCTGCGCCTGCGCGGCGTCGGCAGTCCGGCCGGCGTCGCCGCCCGTGGTTGTCCAGCGCGCCGCGCGGAAGTGGTCGGCGACGGTGACCGTCGGGAAGATGCCCTTGCCGCCCGGCACCTGCACGATCCCGCCGGCAACCCGGCTGATCGCCGCGTCCCGGGTGATGTCGGTGCCGTCGAAGGTCACGGTGCCCGCGGAGGGCATGGTCAGCCCGCTGATCGCCCGCAACAACGTCGACTTGCCCGCGCCGTTGGTGCCGAGCAAGGCCAACACCTCGCCTTGCCGGACGTGCAGGTCGACGCCGAACAGCACCTGCACGCCGTCGTACCCGACGTCGAGCCCGCGGCAGACCAGCAGGGCGTCGTCCGGCGCCTCCGATCCGCGCACGGCGGTGGCGGGCGCCGCTGCGTCGAGCGCGGCCGGTTGCGCGCGGTCGGCCACCATGCTCGGCAGCTCTAGGCCGCGCCGCGCCGCGACCGCGCGGAGGTAGCGGTCGCGCAGCCGCGTGCCGGTCGCGGCGATGCCGCCGGGGAAGAACGCGAGCACGAACAGTACGCCGGCGGACAGGCCGAGCTGGTTGATCACGTCCACCAGCCCGCCTAGGCCGAGATGCCCCAGGAACCCGAAGATCGACGAGCCGAAGTAGTTGAGCACCTGGTAGACGACGGCGCCGATGACCGCGCCGTACGGGCTGGCCATGCCACCGACGATGGCGAAGACGAAGACGTCGATGCTGCGCTGCAACGGGAACGTCGTCGGGTCGACCGCGCCGACCTGGTACGCGTAGAGCGCACCGCCGACGGCAGCGATCGCGCCGGACAGCGCAAACGCGGCGATCTTGGCCCGGGCGGCACTGACGCCGAGTGCCTGTGCCGCCCGGACGTTGTCGCGCTGCGAGACGAAGACCCGGCCGGACCGACTGGAGCGCAGCCGCCGGGTCGACACGATGAACAGGACCAGCAGCGCTAAGCAGAGGAAGTAGAACGCCAGGTCGCTGCTCGCGTCGAACCGGCCGAACAGGTCGGGCCGCTGCACGGTCTGGCCGTCCTTCGGCAGTAGCCAGCCGAAGTAGCGCGGGTCGAGCACGATGGTCGCGACGAGCGACGCGAACGCCAAGGTCACGACCGCGAGCGAGAGCCCGGGCAGTCGCAGTGCCGGCAACCCGATCGCGGCCGCGACTGCGGCACCGACGACGGCCGCGACTACCAGCGTGACGAAGAAGTCGGCGTGGTGGCGGGTCGCGAGCCCGCCGGCGACCGCGGCGCCGACGCCGGCAATGCCGAACTGGCCGAGCGACACCTGGCCGGCCCAGCCGGTCAAGACGGTCAGCGAGAGCGCGATCATCGCGGCCAGGACGACCAGCGTCAGGAAGCCGAGCCGGGCGTCGCCGGCCAGCCACGGCGCGGCCACCGCGAGGCCGAGGCCGGCCAGCCGGCAGCCGCGGCTCGCCCACACCACCTCGGGCAGCCGGCGCAGCGCCAGCGGGATCGGCCGCGACTCGGCGTAGGTCTGGAAGCTGCTGATGCCGCTGTCGTGCGCCCGCGAGCGCGCCCGTCGCCATAGCAGGGCGACCAGCACGACCGGCAGGACCAGCGCGACCGGGAGGTTCGGATTGCCGGTCGAGTAGTAGGCGGCGCGGTCGAGGATGCCGAGGCCGATGCCGGCGATCAGCGCGGTCGGCAGGTCGTCGAACCGTGCGATCACCGCGGCGGCGAGCGGGAACAGCAGCAGCGCCGGGTCGACGTCGGCGCCGAGCGACTGACCGACGACCGAGACCCGCAGGAACGCGGCCGCCGCTGACAGCAGCCCGGCGAGCATCCAGACCAGCACCGCCATCCGGCGTACCGGGATGCCGAGCAGCGTCGCGCGGTCGGCGTTGTCCGCGCTGGCCCGGACCCCGAGCCCGGTGCGGCTGATCCGGAAGAACGCGTAGAGCCCCGCGGTGATCACGGCGGCCACGACGATGATCGCCAGGTAGTTGCCGTTGAGCACCACCTGGCCGACGGAGAACGTGAACCGGTCGAACGGGGTCGGCAGCTGGGAGGCGCCGAGCACCGTGCTGCCGAACAGCGACGGCAGCTTCACCTCGCCGATCACGATGATCTGGCCGACCCCGATCGTCGCGACGGTCAGCACCAGCCGCGACTTGTCGGTGAACCGCCGCAACAGCACGCCCTGGGTGAAGCCGCCGACCAGCGCGCCGGTGACCAGCGCGGTGACGACGCCGAGCAGGTAGGACTGGTGCGCCTGGGTGATGACCAGCAGGCCGAGCACGGAGGCGGTGCCGCCGAGCGCCGCTTGCGCGAAGTTGATGATCCGCTGCGCGCGGTGCACCAGGATCAGGCCGAAGGCGGGCAGCGCGTAGAGCAGCCCGAAGATCGCCCCTTCCAGCAGGTTGCCGAACGGCACACCCGACGGCGTCGGGATGCCGATGGCATGGCTGGTCGCGCCCCACCCGAAGATCAGCTCGCAGCCGACCGCGATCGCCGGGACGGCGAGCAGGCGCAGCAACCAGGCTGGGGCGAACGGCATCAGCGACCCGGGATCGTGAACGTGCCGCTCGGCAGCTGGCCGATCGTGTAGCGGCGGCCGTTGTCGAGCGCGACGTAGGTGCCGGGCTTGCCGTCTACCGGCGAGCGCCGCGACGGATCCCAATAGATCCGCCGCACGTCCGAGACGCCGGTGTAGTCGCCCGCGCCGTACTTCACCAGGGCGTGGTAGCGGCTGCCGCCCCAGGCGGGCAGCGTCAGCACGGCGCGCTGGAACGTCGCCGGGTTGAGTGTCGGGCCGGCTTGCTGCAGCCCGGCGGCGAGCACGCTGAGGTCGCCCTGCATGTTGTTGGCGCTGACGAACGGCCCGAGCTTGCCGTGGGTGCTGCGGTAGACCGCGCCGGCGTCGTAGTTGCTCAGCGAGGACATGTCGGGCAGGTCGCCCAGGCCGAATGCGTGCGCCCACTGCTGCTTGCTGTAGAGCTGGCCGAGCTCGTCGAAGTCGAGGTACGACGAGCCGATCACGACGTTCTCGGGGAAGTAGTCCTGCGCGGTCAGCTGGGGTGTCAGGTAGACCGGGAACACCGGGTCGGTGAAGTAGAGCAGCGTCGTGATGCCGGACTGCTTCGCCTGCGACGCCAGCGTCGTGGTCTGCACCACGGCTTGCCCGGTGTCCGGCGCGAACGTCTTGATTACCGCGCCGCCGCCGTGGTCGCAATGGTCGATGATCGCCTGCAGGTGCTGCGCGGCGACGACGTGCTCCGGCGTGTCCTCGACGAGGATCTCCGCCTTGCGCGGCTTGCTCCGCAGCGCCGGCCCGGCGTACCTCGCCGGACGGTTCGCCAGCTCCTTGCAGTAGTACTCGCCGGCCAGCACCGCTTGGGTGTCGCCGTCCATGTCGTAGTCGTAGTGGTACGGCGCCTGGCTGGTGTCGAAGCTGGCCGGCAGGTTCATGCCACCAAAGTTGATGACGCCCAGGTGGCTCAGCTCCTGCTGGAAGCCGGGCGCGGTGATGTTGCGCGAGTAGACGACCGCGAACGGGTGGTAGGTGCTGACGATGGTGTGCGCGTCCTGGCGGAAGCAGTCGTCACTCGGCGGCGACGCCTGGCACGACTTGCTGACGTAGTTGATCATCCGGACCTGCCGGCCCCACAGCTGGTAGCGCGCGTTGATGAAGCTCTGCGCCCGCGCCAGGTAGTCGGCGTTCTGTGCCGCCGTCGGGTCCAGCCCGGCCGGGCCCAGGATCGCGTGCAGCGCGAGGCTGTCCTTCGGGCTGTAGTAGACGACGGTGATCTGCTTGGCCGTCACTCCCTGGTAGGTCGCGCCGCCGTTGTTGCCGGACCAGGTCGGCTGGCACGGCGGCGCTGCGGCGAACCCGGCGACGGCGAACTGCTTGCCGCCCACGCAGTGCTTGGTGTTGCCGTGTCCGGTGGCGGTCGTCGTACCGTTGCCGCCGGCCGAGCCGGTGGCACCGGAGCCGGTCGCGCCGCCGCCGGCACCGGCGGCGAGTCGCCGCCCGCCAGCCGTGCCCTGCTTGGTGCCGCCGCCCTGCGCGCTAGTGCCCGACGAGGTGGTGCCCGGCGCGGCCGACGGTCCGGTAGCAGTGAACGCCGGGTACGACGGCGCGCCGCCGCCGGAGGCGCCGTGGGACGGGGCAATCACGATCAGCAGCAGCAGGGCTGCCGCGATCATCAAGGCAGGTGCATAGCGTCGAACCGGCACTGCAAACCCTCACTTGCAGTTCTGTCGCATCGAGTGACAATATCTCACGGGCAGCCTACTGTCAGGGGTTCGCCGGGGGATGTCAAGAAGGGCCACGTCATGCCGGATTACGAGGTGTTCGACGGCGTCATCGGCACGACGCACCTGGATTCCACGCCGAGCTATCCGCGGCGCGAGCCGCCGCCGGGCGGGCCCAACATCGTGCTGATCGTCCTCGACGACACCGGCTTCGCGCAGTTCGGCTGCTACGGCTCCACGATCGAGACGCCGAACATCGACCGGCTGGCGTCGGAAGGGCTGCGCTACAGCAACTTCCACGTCACGCCGCTGTGCTCGCCGACCCGCGCCGCACTGCTCACGGGCGCCAACCACCACACCGTCGGGATGCGGGCGGTCGCGAACTTCAACACCGGCTTCCCGAACATGCGCGGCGCCGTGTCCCACCATGCCGTAACGATCGCCGAGGTGTTGCGTGACGCGAACTACGCGACGTTCGCCCTCGGCAAGTGGCACCTGTGCCCGGCGGTGGACGCATCCGCAGCAGGGCCGTACGACCAGTGGCCGCTGCAGCGCGGGTTCGACCGGTTCTACGGCTTCCTCGACGGCGAGACAGACCAGTTCCATCCCGACCTGGTCTACGACAACCACCGCATCGACCCGCCGCGCACGCCCGAGCAGGGCTACCACCTCAGCGAGGATCTGGTCGACCACGCGGTCGAGTTCGTGCACGACGCGGTGTCGATCCGGCCGGACCGGCCGTTCTTCCTCTACCTCGCGTTCGGCGCGACCCACGCACCGCACCAGGCGCCGGCGGCGTACCTGGAGAAGTACCGCGGGCGGTTCGACGTCGGCTGGGACGCGATCCGCGACCAGTGGTTCGCGCGGCAGCGAGAGCTCGGGCTGGTCCCGGCCGGGACCGAGCTGGCGCCGCGCAACCCGGGCGTCGAGGCGTGGGAGACGCTGTCGGACGACCAGCAACGGCTCGGGGCGCGGCTGCAGGAGGCGTTCGCGGCGTTCCTCGACCACACCGACGCGCAGATCGGCCGGCTGGTCGAGGACCTCAACGAGCTCGGCGTGCTCGACAACACGTTGCTGCTGGTGATGTCGGACAACGGGGCCAGCCAGGAGGGCGGCCCGTTCGGCGTACTGCACGAGATGAAGTTCTTCAACGGCATCCTCGAGACGCCCGACCAGGCGGTGCACCGGCTCGACGACATCGGCGGCCCGAACAGCCACGCCAACTACCCCTGGGGCTGGGCGCAGGCCGGGAACACGCCGTTCAAGTGGTACAAGCAGAACACGCACGAGGGCGGCGTACATGTGCCGCTGATCGTGCGCTGGCCGGACCGGATCGCCGACCCGGGGGAGGTGCGCCACCAGTTCCACCATGTGACGGACGTCGCGCCGGCGATCTACGAGGCGGCCGGCGTCGCCCGGCCCTCGGTCTATCGCGGGCTCGACCAGATCCCGATGACCGGCACCTCACTGCTCTACACGCTGGACCAGCCGGACGCGCCCAGCCGCAAGCCGGTGCAGTACTTCGAGATGGGCGGGCATCGCGGTCTCTGGCACGACGGCTGGAAGGCGGTGACCCGTCACATCGCCGGGGTGCCGTACGACGACGACCAGTGGGAGCTTTACCACGTCGAGGCGGACTTCTCGGAATGTCATGACCTCGCAGAGGCGAAGCCGGAGAAGCTGGCCGAGCTGATCGAGCGGTGGTGGGAGGAGGCCGACAAGCACGGCGTGCTTCCGCTCGACGATCGCACCATCGAGCTGTTCGGCACGCGGTACGCCGACCACACGCCGCACCCGACCAGTCGCCGCTACGTTTACCGGCCGCCGATGTCGCCGATGCCCGCCCAGGTGGCGCCCACCATGGGTGGCCGGGCCTGGCACATGCAGGCGCGAATCACCCGCCCGACCGGCGCCGACGGCGTGCTGTTCGCGACCGGCACGGCGAACGCGGGGCTCAGCTGGTTCGTCGAGGCCGACCGGCTGGTGCTGGACTACAACGCGTTCGGCGAGCACACCGTGTTGGTCTCCGACCGGCCGCTGCCCGACGGCGCGGCGGTCGTCGGCGTGAGCTTCGAGCGGTCGCAGAACGAGGGTGACGTCACGCTTCACATCGACGGCGAGCCGGCTGGCACGGCGCACCTGCCGCTGGCAATGCGGATCATGTCCAGCGTCGGCCCGAGCGTCGGCTACGACCACGGCTCACCGGTGAGTCCGCGCTACGTCGGGCCGAACCGGTTCCAGGGTGTCATCCACTCCCTCGAGGTCGTCGTCGCCGGCGGCAGCCGCCAGGACGCCGAGGCCGTCGCTCGCGCCGAGATGGCCCGGCAGTAGCAGCTTGTCAGCGTTTGCGGGGGCTGTAGGCCCCGCAACCGCTGACAACTCGGTTAAAGCAGGCGAACCTGGCCTCGGCTGACCTCGACGTTGATCTGCGGCAAGGGTGCGGGCGGCGGCCCGATCAGGACGGCGCCGGTCGACGCGCTGTAGGTGCCGCCGTGGCACGGGCAGACGAAGTCGCCGTTGGAGAACCCGACGGTGCAGCCGGCGTGGGTGCACACCGCGCTGAAGGCCTTGAACGTGCCATCCGACTCGTGCACCAACCAGGCCGGACCGCCTTGGTCGTCGGTGAACTGCACCGCGTGGCCGACCGGCACGGCGGCGGCCGCAACCAGTTGCCGGCCGGCGGTCGGCGTCGATGAGTTGGCGGCCTTGTGCTTGTGGTGCACCGGTGCGGTGGTCAGTGGCGTGCTCGGCGCCGTCGACGCCGCGCGCTTGTCGGAGTGGTTGAGCGCCCGGCCGATCACGGCGGTCAGGCCACCCAGCAGCCCGCCGGCGACCGCGAGGCCGACGGCCGCCGTACCTCCGAGCAGCAGGGCGCGCCGTTGCGGGTCGGCGTCGGTGCGGGCTCGCTGCCGGATCCAGTCGTCGACCGTCCAGCCGCTCCACCGTCCGGCGATCAGCGGGATGCTCCAGGCGAACAGGAACACGATGTCGGAGCCGTAGTAATACGGCCGGATGTCGAAGCTGACGGTCAGGAAGAAGGTCAGCGACAGCAGCGCGCCGCCCAGGGCGGCGAGCCGGACCCACAGGCCGAGCAGGGTCGCCAACCCGACCGCGAGCTCGCCGGCCGCGATCATCACGCCGACGAACTTGGGCGCGTGTGCCGAGGCGGCGAGCAGCCAGCCGATCGGACTCCGGTGCTGCAGCGACAGGATGGTGGCCTGCACCGAGGTCGGAGAGCTCGGGTCGAGGTACGCCGGATTCGCGAGTTTCTGCAGGCCGGCGTAGGTGAAGGTCACGCCAAGGAACAGCCGCAGCGGGATCAGCGCCCAACGGCCCGGTGCAGCGGGCGCTGGCACCCCCGGCGAATCAGCGCGCACGTCAGCAGGGCACGGGCAGGAGATGAGGGTTTCCTGAGAACCGGCCGGGTCAGACCGGGTAGACAAGGCGTCATGGCCGGCCTTTCGCCTCGCGAACCGTCGCTCCCCAAACCGCTCCGCGAGCTGATTGCGACGGCGATCGGTCGCGAGCACCGCGACGATCCAGCGGCCGGCTCGACCGGTGGCCCGGCCGGCAACGCCCGGCTCACCGCCTGGACCGGGCTGGTGCTGCTCGTGCTGTTCCTGGTCGAGGTCGTGACGCTGATCTCGCTGCACTCGCTGCTCAGCGTGCACATCGTGGTCGGCGTCATCTTGGTGCCGCTCGCGTTGTTGAAGACGGCGTCCACCGGTTGGCGGATCCTGCGCTACTACCTGGGCAACCCGGCGTACCGGCAGGCCGGGCCGCCGCCGCTCGTCCTTCGGCTGATGGGGCCGCTCGTCATCCTGACCTCGCTCGCCGTGCTCGGCAGCGGGCTGGCGTTAGTCGCGCTCGGGGACGCGTCGCACTCGACGCTCGCGACCGTCCTCGGCTTCCGCATCGACGCGGTGACCGTCCACCAGGCCTGCTTCATCGCCTGGTTGGCGATCACCGGGTTGCACACGTTGGCGCGTGTCGTGCCGGCAGTCCTGCTGGCGGTGAACGCGCGGCGGGTGCGGAAGGCGGTGCCGGGCGTGCGCGCCCGCGCGGCCGTCGTAGCGATGGCGTTGGCGCTGGGTGGCGTCACCGGCGTCGTCGTATTGCACGACGCCGGGGCATGGACGCACGGCATCAGCTTCGACTTCGACCACGATCACGACCGCGACCTCTCGATCGGCTAACCGCAGTCCCCGCCAAACCCGCGCAAATCAACGTCAAATCCGGGCGGATGCGGTTGAAACGCGCGGGTTTGGCGAGTAGGGAGCGGCCCGCGGGGCGCGGGTTTGGGGGTTGCGATCAGTCGCCGGCGGTGCGCTTGGCCGACTCCGCGGCGGCCCAGGCGAAGACGCCCTTGGCCATGGTTGAAGTGGCCGCTTCGGTGCGTCGTTTGAAGACCTCGGCGCGCGCGGCGTGCACGCCGGCGTCGTCGGGCGCCGCGAGGGCGGCGAGCTCGGCCAGATGGCCGGCCAGCCGGAGCGAGTCGTCGTCGCCGGCGCTGGCAAGCGCGTTCGCCCGGTCGGCCAGCGTGCCCGCGCCACCGGCCAGGTCCGCGAGCTCGCGCGCTAGCGCCGCTTCCGCCGCCGGCTTCAGGTTCGCGGGGTTGCCGTCGTACCAGCCGCCGTAGAGCCGCCAGACGTTGCGCACGACGAACTCCGGCTCGTCGTACACCGGCTGCAAGTACGGCTTGTCGAGCAGGTGCTGCGGCGCCCGGACGGTGTGGATCAGCTCGTCCAGCCGCGCGCCGGCGTTCATCAACTCGACCGCTTGGTCGTGCAGCGTCTGGAGCAGCTCGGCGGTGTCGAGCAGCGCCGTCTTGACTCGTTCGGCACCGACGATCGGGACGCCGTGGCCCGGCAGCAGCAGCTCCGCGCCCAGTGCGGCCATCTCGCGGCACGCCCGCGCCCACTCGAGCGGATAGCGCTGCACCTTCTGCGGGTTGCCGGCATTCGGCGACGCCCAGATGAAGAGGTCACCGCAGCACAGCGTCCGGTGCTCGGGCAGCCAGGTCCAGGTGTGGTCGTCGGTCTCACCGCGGGCGTGGTGCAGCTCGACGGTCGTGCCGCCGACCGACATCGTGAGCGCCGCCCGATACGTCACGTCCGGGTAGCGGTAGTTCATCGGCCACTTCAGGCCGGGGATCTGGAACTGCCGCTGGTTGATGACCGCGTTGTAGCCGTTGGTCAGCTTGTAGCGGTCGAACCGTGCCGGCATCGCTTCGTGCGCGACGACCTGCGGGGCGGGCCAGCCGTTGTCAGCTGCCTCCGCTTCGAAGACCGGTACGCCGAAGACGTGGTCGATGTGACCGTGCGAGTAGACGGCGGTGTTCAGCCGCTGGTCGCTCCAGGCGCGGATCTTCTGATGGATGGTCGTGGCGAACATCTCGCTGCCGGTGTCGACGAGCACCAAGCCGTCGGGCGTCCGGATGGCGCTGACGTTCGCAAACGACGGGATGAACGCGACGTCATCCGTCAGCGGCTCGAGGTCGCCGTCGACGAACAGCTGATGGCCGCTGTCGATGACAGCATCGCCGTTCCACAGTCGTTCCGCGAAGTCGAGCGTTGCTCCCATGCCAGCAGACTAGTGGCATCGGCCACGCCAATACACCGGCGAGGTCGCGGCCCCGCTACTTGATCTCGACGGCTTGGTGGAAGGTGCCGCGGTTCTCGAAGGGCTGCGGCGGGGTGTCGACGGCGCCCGCCGTGGTCGCGAGGTTCTCGTCGCAGGTCGGCGTCGACTGCTTCGGGCAGAGCACCGGCTTGCGCCAGGCGGCCGGGTTGCCGCCGTTCGCCTTCACCAGTCGGGCGGTGGCACCGTGCAGCGCGCCGCGCAGCACGTGGCGGCAGCCGGCGAGCGTCCCGCGGCCGCAGTAACGGCCGGCCGGGTTCGACGGATTCCGCTCACCGAGCACCTTGTGCAGCACGCCGAGCACCTGGCTCTGCCAGCCGCCGAAGAACCCGGACGACGTCGGTGGCTGGCCGAGGTCGAGGCCCTCCTCGTCGGAGATGCGGCGCACCAGTGACTGGCCGATGACCGGGTCGTAGATCCGATGCACCATCCGGGTCCACCAGACGTCGAACGTCATGACGGCGGCGCTGTGGTCGTCGTACGTCCGGCCGCCGGTCGCCCGTCGGTGCGCGCCGCTGTGCAGCCACCGTCGCATGTCGGCGACCAGCGCACGTTCGCGTCGGTTGTGCACGTGGCCCAGCACGCGCAGCATCGCCGGCAACACCTTGACCGCGCGCAGGTCGCGGGTGCTCGCGTTGCCCGCGATGCCGACGAGGTCGGCCAGCGTCAGCTTGTGGCCGGTGCGGATGGCGTGCCGCGTCGGATCGGCCAGCAGCTCGACCCGCTGTACCTGGCCCCAGCTCCACACGCCGGGTGACGACGCCATCCCGCGGGCGCCCTTATTGTTCCAGGAGGCGAGGTAGCCGCGCTTCGGGTCGATCGAGAACGGGTTGAACGACGGCGCTTGCCGCCGGTAGTGGTACGTCGACGGCCGGAAGCCGACCCAGTCGTCGCGACCAGTGCCCCACAGCGGCAGCTGCAGGCTGCTGTGCTGCGGATGCCGTTGGAACCAGCCGCTGGCGAACCATGCGATGTGCGAGCGCGAGACGTAGAACCAGTTTTCGTTGCCGGTGAAGTGGCGCATCGCGCCGATGAACTGCCGCGGCGAGTGCACCTTGCCTTCCGCGAGCAGCTCGAACGCGACGATGCTGCGGGCGCCGTGGTGGTAGACGGCGGTCGCCCGGGTCAGCGCCACCGGGTGGCGGCCGACCCGGGCGAAGCCGACGACCGGGCCGTGGACGCTGCGCTCCGTGCGGAGCGTGACCGTTTCCGGCAGTGACGGCGACGTCGGCGCCAGCGGCGTCCGCTCGACGACCGTCCGGTGGGTGAACGCGCGGCACTTCCCGCGGTAGCGGTAGTGGGTCGAGGCGAAGGTTGGGCGCGACCCGTCCGGGTTGCACAACTTCTCCGCGAAGGTGTCGGCGTTGTCGCCCAGCGCGGTCGTGCCGGTCCACGCGAAGTTCTTGGTGTGCCCGATCAGCGGATACGGGCTGGCGCCCGGGAACACCACGCCGGAGACCTGGATGCCGGGCATGTGCAGCTCGTACTCGTCGAAGATCTCCGGCGAGTAGTAGCCGACCTGCGGGCCCATCGCCGCGATCGGATGGCCGCTGCGGGTGTAGCGGCCCTCGACCAGTAGCGCGTTGGAGTCCTCGTCCGGCATCCGCAGCCCGCGGCGGGCCAGCGTGTCCGCCCAGGCGGGCATGTCGTGGCCGGCGAAGGCCGACCGCGATGCCGCCAGCGGCTTGTTGATGCTGACCACCGCGTTGCGCGGCCGAAGGGTGCCCGGCGTCAGGTGGGCGTTCGCGGACCGATGCACCGCGCCGGTGTGGTCGCTGCGGAAGCTGCGCGCCGTCGTGGTGAACGCGTCCGGATCGTCGCGCAGCCGCAGGTCGTCGAACACCTGCCGGCCGCGGCGGTCGCCGAGCCGGTGCTCGAGCCGGCTGAGGATGTCGGACTGGAACTGCTCGCCGTCGCCGGCGACGGTGAACTGTGCGATCAGCAGGTAGGCCTCGGCGGCGGTGTCGGCGAGGGTCCAGGGCCGCGGGTGCCCGCCGAGGGCGACGTACTCCGCCGGGAGCAAGGTCGGGTTCCGCCGCGTTGCCGCGATGAACCCGTTGATCCCGGCGACGTACCGCTCGATGTCGTGCAACGCCTGGCGGCCGGCCTTGCCTTCCTGCCGGGCGACCGCCTTGACCTCCTTGGTGAGCTCCGCGGGGGACAGGTCGAACTGGTCGAGCTGCGCGCTGTCGGCGCCGATCGCGCTCGGCCCGAGCAGCCCCGCCTGCTCGCCCTCCGCCGTGCGCCGCAGCACGTCCATCAGAAACAGCCGATCCTGCGCAGTGACATAGCCGGCGGCGTACATTCCGGCCGAGCGCGTGCTGGCGTAGATGTGCGGCACTTCGAAGCGCTTGTCGCGGATCACCGTCGCGCCCGCGATCGGATGCTCGACGGAGCCGACGTCCGAGCCGCGCGGCACCGAGAAGTCGGAGTTCTTGTAGAAGTGCCGGAGGTCACGGTCGTTGCGCGGCTGGTGGGTGATCACGGCGTTGTAAAGGGCGGCCTGGTTGGTGAACGTCGCCGGGGCCTGGCCGGTGACTTCGAATCGCGCGAGGTCGAGCAGGCTGGTTGCCTGCCCTTCGCCGTACCCGAGCACGCTGTGAAACCCGCCCTCGTCGTGCTGGAAGCTGGGTACGTCGGCCACCGCCGCCCGAGAGTTGTCAGCGTTTGCGGGGGCCATAG
>DASZPL010000168.1:0-24830 GCA_035550315.1 Mycobacteriales bacterium
ACTTCATCGGTCACCGCCACCTCGTCGAGCGGGCGATCGACAAGGGCTACGTCGGCAAGGGCGCCGCCATCGGCTTCATCTCCTCGGCCGCCGGCTTCGGCTGGCAGAACAACCTCGCCATCACCAAGGAGTTCCTGGCGATCACCGACTTCGACGAGGCGACGAAGTGGGCGCAGGACAACGGCAAGGCCGACTACATGTTCTCGAAGCTCGCGATCAACACCTACGTCGCGCAGCAGGCCTTCCCGATGCTCAAGAAGGGCATCCGGATCAACGCGATCATGCCCGGCCCGACGGACACTCCGCTGGCGCGCGCCAACGCCGACATGTGGCTCGGTTTCGGCCAGGACTACCGCGACGAGACCGGCATCGCAGCGTCGACTCCCCTCGAGCAGGCCTACCCGCTGGTCTTCCTGTGCAGCGACGCGGCGGCCGGCGTCACCGGCATCACGATGGTGACCGACGCGGGCTACTTCGCCTCCGGCGTCGTCGAGTCGTTCGAGCCGGCAGCCCCGGTGGTCGGCTTCCTGTCCGGAAGCATGTACGGCTGATCCACTCGACCGCCGTTTCTCTCAATCTCCTGCGGGGGTCAGCGGTGGGAGGTCTGTGGTCTCGAGGATCCCCGGGACCGCCGCGACCACGTAGGGGATCGCGTTGACCGGGCGGTTGGCGGTGTACCCGGGCGTGTGCGCGCCGAGGTCTTCGACGGCGAACGGGAACTCGAGGCTGACGTTCAGCGGGGCGTCGCCGTACGTCCGCACCCGCCACCCGGTCGCGAGCAGGTCCCAACGGGGATCGAGGTCGGTCGAGCAGTACCAGGTCGCGGTGAAGCGCACGACCTCCTCGCCCGCGCTCGACCCCGAAATCACGGTCCGCTGCGCCGCCACGGTGCCGGCCGGGATCGGCCCCGCCGCGATCGTCAGATCGCGGGTGGCTGCGGCCAGCTCGCCGTACGCCGACCAGTCGTCGACCCGCTTCCCGGCATGCTCGGCTAGCTCCTCGAGTGGCGGTCCGAACTGCGTCAACAGGTGGGCCGCGCGACGCGGGTCCGGCGTCGTCATCGGCCGGGCGTAGCCCATCTGCTCGAACAGCAGGTGCGGCGAGTTCCGCTCGGAGAGGTTCGCGTACTCCTCGATCTCGATCCGATCGACCCGGCACTGCAGCGACAGCAACGCGAGCGGCAGCGCGTCAGTGATGAAGCCCGGACTGCTCCCGGTCGCGTAGATCGAGGTGTTGCCCCGCGCGCAGGCCGCATCGATTCGTTGTCGCGCCTCCACGGAAAGCGCACGGCCGCCGGCCTGGAAGTCGCCGCACGTCGTGACGACGTTCGTGCCCCGCTCGAGCATCGCGACGACGTCGTCGAGCTCGGCCGCCCGCGGCATGTAGAGCACGCAGTCGGCGTCCAGCTCGATGACCGCGCGCTTGTCGGCGGTGGCCGCAACGCCGGTCGGCTCCTGGCCGCAGATCTCACCGACGTCTCGGCCCGCCTTCGACGGGTCGTAGACCAGCATCCCGACCAGCTCCAGTCGCGGGTCCCGCAGCACCTGTAGCGCGGCCCGCGTGCCGATGTTGCCGGTCGCCCACTGCACCACTCGCAGTCGTCGGCTCATCACTCCCCCAGCAGCTCGTCGGTGTGCTCGTGCAGCCGAGGCGGCGGCAAGTAGGCCGCCCGAGCCGAGTCGGTGTGAATCGGGCTGCGTACCAGGCGCAGCGAGCTTTCCCCGGCCGGGATCTCGACGATCATCCCGCGCCGCGCGACGTGCTCGCTGTCGAGGGCGACATCGAGGCCGACCACAGCGGCGACCGGCAGTCCGCTCGGCCGCAGCCGCGCCTCCCAATCGGCCGCGCTCGCCGCCGCCAGCCGAGCGGTGAGCAGACCGACCAGCTCCGCCCGGTTCTCGTGCCGCGCGTGCATCGTGGCGAACCGGGCGTCGGTCGCCCACTCCGGGCGACCGAGCTCGGCACACACTCGCCGCCAGAACTCGTCGTGGGTGACGAACATCGCAAGGTAGCCGTGCGCAGTCGGGAACAGCTGCGCCGGCACGTAGAAGTTGTGGCCACCCGACGGCTGCCTGGTCGGCACCACCCCGCCATTGAGGTACGCCGCCGCCTTGTAGTTGAGCTGACTCAACATCGTCTCGAACATCGAGACGTCGACCTGCCCACCGACGCCGCTGACGTCAGCCTCACGCACCTTCGCGAGCAGGCCGAGCGCCGCCATGATCGCCGAGGAGTTGTCCGCAGCGGTGTAGCCGGGAAGCATCGGCGGCCCGTCCGGCTCCCCGCTCATCGCCGCGAGACCGACGCCTGCCTGCACGAGGTAGTCGAAGACCGGCCAGTCCGCCTCCGGTCCGTCGAGGCCGTAGCCGGTCAGCGCGACGCACACGATCTTCGGGTTCGTCTCGCGCAGATCGTCGAAGGTGAGCCCGAGCTTGCGAATCGCAGACGGGCGAAGGTTGGCCAGCACAGCATCCGCCTTGCCCACCAACCGATGCAGCTGACGGTTGCCGGCTGGGGTCGTGAGGTCGATATGCACGCTGCGCTTGTTGCGGTTGATGCTCGCGAAGTAGACGTTGTGGCCGTCCACGTACTGCGAGCCCACCCCGCGGGAGACATCACCCGAGTCGGTCTCGACCTTGATGACGTCGGCGCCCAGATCGGCGAGCAGCATCGTCGCGTACGGGCCGGCGAGCACGTGGCCGACCTCGATGACCCGCAGCCCGGCGAGCGGACCGTTCACGGCGCCGGGACGTTCAGCAGCTCCACTACGACACCGTCCGGGTCGCGCACAGTGACGACCTTGACGCCGTTGCGCAACGTCGCATGTCGTACGTCGGTCCCGCCGGCGGCTTCCAGCCGTGGCAGGACAGCTGCGAGGTCGACCATGAAGGAGAGCATGACGGTGCCGGTCGCGATCGGCGCAGGCCCGGGCCCCGGCGCGACCGGGTCGGCGAGAGTCAGCAGCTCGACCTGGCCGCGGTCCGGGTGCTCGGGATCACCGAGGATCATCGCGTGCAGACGCCGCGAGCTGACGCCGCCGAACATCTCCGGCCACGGGCCGTCGAACTCCCGGTCGAGGACCGTCTGCAGGCCGAGCCCGTCGCGGTAGAACGCCAGGCTCCGCGAGGCGTCCGCGACGAAGACGACGACGTGGTCGAGATGCATCGTCGCCGCCTCAGAGCTCGGGGCACAGCGACGCGAGGAACGCCGTCGTCCGGTCGCGCGACTCGATGCGGGCCTCTCGGGTCTTGCCGTACGGCAGCAGCCGCACCGAGAAGTCGGTGACCCCGGCGTCCCGGTACTGCTCGAGCCGCTTGCGGATCGCGCCTTCGTCGCCCGCGACGAGGAACTCACCCGCGTCCTTCGCATCGCCGTGCTCGAGCAAGCGCTCGTAGTTGGGCGAGTACTCGGAGTGGCTCATCGCACGCCGCGCCCATTCGCGAGCGCCCTCGACCTCGTCGGTCCGGCACAGGGTGACCGGCACGCCGGCGACGATCCGCGGCGCCGGCCGGCCGGCCTGCTCCGCCGCTGTGGTGATGGTCGGCGCGATGTGATCGCCGATGGTGCGGTCGTCGGCCATCCACAGGATCGTGCCGTCGGTGCGCTCACCGGCGATCTTCAGCATCACCGGCGCAAGGGCGGCGAGCAGGATCGGGGTCGGCGTGATGTCGCTGACCGCCAACGGGTTGTGCACCCTGAAGTGCTCGTTCTCCACGTCGACCGGTCCGGGACCGGCAAAGGCGACGTCGAGCACCTCGAGATAACTACGGACGAGCCGGGCGGGCTTGTCGTAGGACAGCCCGAGCATGTCCTCGATGACCCAGTGATGTGAGGGCCCGATACCCAACGTGAGCCGGCCTTCACAGACCGCCTGGGTAGACAGCGCCTGGTGTGCCATCGCAATCGGGTGGCGGGTCTGGATCGGCAGCACCGCCGTCCCGAGCTCGATCCGGGTGGTGACCCTGCCCATCAGCGTCACCGCGGTCAGCGCGTCGAAGTCATCGGGCGGCTGGGCCACCCACGCAGACGCGAACCCGGCCTGCTCGGCGGCAATCGCATCCGACTCGATCTTTGCGACGGCCTCGCGGTATCGCCCCGGATCTGGACCGACCATCAGACCGATGCGCACCGGCCCAGTTATATCGCCATCACGGCGGTTGCGGTAATCGCGTTCTCAGTAGCGAGAGTCGCTATTGCAGACCGCCGGGTCTAGGCGATACTCGGCTGCGCACTCGAACGGAAGGAACGTCGTTGAGCAGGGTTGCGGTGGTTACGGGCGGCGCGTCCGGCATGGGCTTGGAGATCTCCCGGCAGCTGGCCGCGCGTGGGGACCGGGTGGCGGTCGTCGACCTCTCGGGCGAGGCGGCGCAAGCCGCAGCCGCCGCGATCGTGGCCGACGGCGGCCGAGCGATCGGGCTTGCCGCCGACGTCGCCGACCGGGCCGCGGTCGACGCGGCCTACCAGTCGGTCCGCGACCAGCTCGGCCCCATCGAGATCCTCGTGACGAGCGCGGGCCTGGACGAGTTCTGCTCGTTCACCGACATCAGCGCCGCGCAGTGGGAGCGCATGATCGCGGTCAACCTCACCGGCACGTTTCACTGCCTCCAGGCGGCGGTCCCGGACATGCTCGCCGGTCAGTGGGGCCGCATCGTGACGATCTCCTCGTCGAGCGCGCAGAGCGGGGCGAAACGGATGGCCCACTACGTCGCCTCGAAGGGTGGGGTCATCGGCATCACGAAGGCCCTGGCGGTCGAGCTCGCCCCTGAAGGCATCACCGTCAACACGATCCCGCCCGGCTTCATCGACACCCCGATGGTGCGCCGCGCCGAGGACAAGGGCGACCTGCCCGACGTGAACCTGATTGCGAAGCAGACGCCGGTACGCCGCGCCGGCACGCCGCAGGACATCGCCGCGGCAGCGGTCTTCCTGTGCTCCGAGGAGGCCGGCTACATCACCGGCCAAGCCCTCAACGTCAACGGCGGCTGGTACCTCTGATGCCCCGGCTCGAGCCGGTCCCCAAGGACCAGTGGGGCGAGGCCGAGGCCGCCGCGGTGCGCGCCGCGATGCCGGCGGCCGCGGCGGAACGCTTCCTGTCAGCCGAACCCGACGCGCCGCGGCTGGCCAACGGGATCAGCAGCATGCTGCACCATCCGCAGCTCGCGGCGGCCTTCCTCAACTTCAACGGTCAGCTGCTCTGGGAGCCGGTCCTCGACCCGCGGCTTCGCGAGCTCGCCGTGCTCCGGGTGGCGTGGCACACCCGAGCCCCTTATGAGTGGGTCCAGCACGTGAAGCTCTCGCAGCGCTACGGCGTGACCGAGCGGGAGGTCGAGGCCATCGTCGACGGGACCGACCCCGGATGGTCGAGCCTCGAAGCCGACGTCCTGGAGGCGACCGAGCTGCTGCTGACCACTCATCGGGTCGACGATGCGACCTGGCAACGGCTGACTGAGGCGCTGGACGCGAGAGCCGTGATCGAGCTGCTGTTCGTCGTCGGGACCTACTCCTGCCTCGCCATGGTGTTCAACGGACTCGGCGTGGAGCTGGACCCGGACCTGGACCCGACGGCACAGCCGATGCCTACGGCGCAAGGATGGCCGTCATCAGCACCGTGACGTTCGGGATCTACGTCCCCCAGCTGGCGATGAGCCCCGACGACTTGGTTGAGCGAGCCCTGGACTGCGAGCGGCTCGGCTTCCACGCGCTGTGGCTGTTCGACCATCTCTACGGGCCAGGCTTCCCGGATGCCGATGCCTACGAGGCCTGGACCCTCGCCAGCGTGCTGCTCGCCAAGACGACGACACTGCGGGTCGGGCATCTGGTCAGCTGCAACAACTTCCGCCACCCCGCTGTGCTCGCCAAGATGGCGACCAGCCTCGACGTGCTCTCGGGGGGACGGGTCGAGTTCGGGATCGGCAGCGGCTCGTACGAAGCAGAGCATCACCAGGCGGGCCTGGCCTGGGGTACGACCGCGGAGCGCTCGGAACGGCTCGGCGAGGCGCTGGAGATCATCACCCGGATGTTCGCCTCGCCGCGCACCTCGTTCGCCGGCAAGCACTACACCGTCGACGACCTGCCGAACCTGCCCGCTGCGGTCCAGCAGCCGCGGCCACCGATCCACATCGGCGGTGCCGGACCGAAGCTGACGCTGCCCCTGGTCGCCCGCTACGCCGACGTGTGGAACGTCCCGACGTACGCCCTCGACAAGCTCGACGAGCTCAGCGCCGTCCTCGACGCCGAGTGCGAGCGGATCGGCCGGGATCCCGCCGAGATCACGCGATCGGTCGAGGCGGTCCTGGTCACCGCCGCCGCCGACGGCCTGGACGCCGCGATCGAGGTCGGGCGACGCCGCTTCGGCGGCCCCGGGTTCGGACTCGACGACGGCGGGTTCATCGGCACACCGGACGCGATCGTCGATCGCGTCGGTCAGCTCGTCGACCGGGGGTTCTCGTCGTTCGTGTTCATGACCCACGACCGCGCCAGCACCGACACCCTCCAGCTCGTGGCCGGCGAGGTGGTCGGCCACTTCCGGAGCTAGACAGCGGCCCGCCGATGCCCGTCGGCGCGGGGTTGTCCGGGAATCACCCGAAATCTGACGCCGGGTGCCGCGTCCAGCGACGGTCGCGAACAGCCGACACTCGAAGGGTGAAGGAGCTGTGGCGGTCGGCGCGCCATCTGCGGCTGTGGTTCGAGTTCTTCGCCGCCGGCGTCGTCATCTCCGCCGTCTCCCTCGGCATCCTCGCTCCGGGCGTCCACGAGATCGGGAGGTTGGTCGCGTCCGCTGCCGTGTGCACCGCCTTGACGCTCGGCGGCGTCGTCGCGTTCGGCACCAGATCACGGTTCGCCCAGCTCTGGCCGGTGATCGCGGGACTGGTGGGGCTCGGGATCGCTGGCATCCTCACGACCGGACTCGCTCCTGCACTCGGCGGGCTGTTCGTGCTCGCCTTCGTCTACATCGGGCTCACCCAACCGCCGTGGACCGGACTCGCGCTCGTGCCGCTGGCCGCCGCGGGCTGGCTCGAGCTGAACCGGCCCATCACCCACGACGTCGTCGCCCGATTGCCGGTCGCCGTGAGCTTGTGGATCCTGCTCGCCGAGCTGTTGAGCCGGTTCAGCGCCGAACGGGATCGCGACAAGGGTCTGCTCGCCGTGCAGGCGACGCGTGACGCGCTCACCGGGCTGCTCAACCGGCACGGCCTCGACGACCTGCTCGGCGGCGCCCGGGCCGGCGATGCGATCGCGTTCCTCGACATCGACCACTTCAAGCAGCTCAACGACGACCGGGGTCACGCCGCAGGCGACCGGACCCTTGCCGACCTGGGCCAGGCGGTCCGCGCGTCGCTGCGCGTCCAGGACGTGGCGGTCCGCTACGGCGGCGAGGAGATCCTGGTGCTGCTCCCGGCAACCACCCCGGCCGATGCCGCCGTCGTCGTACAACGGCTGCGCGACCGCTGGGCCGTGCACCATCCCGGGGTCACCTTCTCGGCGGGTATCGCAGGGGTCGGTGACGGCGGCGGCGTCGAGGCCGCCCGGCAGGCCGACCAGGCGCTGTACGCCGCGAAAGGCCGCGGCCGCAACTGCACCGCGATCGCCGCGGGACAACGTGAGCCCGCTCACATCTCGTAGCGCAGCGGGTCACCGCGTTCCTACGCTTCACCCATGACGGTGCCGAGCACGTCTGCCGGTGAGCTGAAGCACAGCCTGATCCAGCGGTTGCGGGTCCGCGTGCCACTGGCGAACCTCATCGGCGCGGTACTCGCGTTCGTCTCCGGCGCGCTCACCGCCGCGGGCATCCGCGGTCAGCGCGGCGTCCAGCCCAGCGACTTCATCGTGTTCGCGCTTTTCTTCGCGGTGAGCACCCCGCTGGGCTACTCGCAGTGCAAGGAGGGATTGCGCCGGTCGCTGGACTGGCTCATGTCCGGCCGGCAGGCAACCGTGCGGGACCAGCGGATGGTGCTGTGGTTCCCCTGGCGAGTCGCTCGCGGCAGCTTGTACGTCTGGGTGACCGCGGCCGTGGTGTGGGGCGCGCTTGCCGCGTCCGGCCACCACCCGTGGCGCTTCACGGTGTGCCTGTCGCTGTCGATCCTGCTCGGCGGGTTCACGACCTGTGGGCTGACCTATCTGATCGTCGAGTGGACGATGCGGCCTGCGGTTGCGCTCGCCCTGGCCGGCGACGCCCCCGAGCGACCGATCGGGCCCGGCGTACGAACCAAGCTGGTCCTCGCCTGGATGGTCGGCGCCGACGTCTTCCTGCTCCTGATCGCGCTCACCGTGCTCGGCCGGCCCGGCAACCAACCGCCGAGCCGCCTCGACATCGGCTTCATCATCGCCGCCGGCTTCGCGGTCGGCACCTTGATGCTCTATGAGGTGAGCCGATCGCTCATGACGCCGCTGCTCGACCTGCGCGACGCGGTCGACCGGGTCGGGCGCGGGCAGCTCGATGTCAGCCTTCCGGTCAACGACGGCGGCGAGGTCGGCATGGTGCAGGCGGGCTTCAACCGCATGGTCGCCGGGCTTCGCGAGCGCGCGACCTTGCACGACCTGTTCGGCCGTCACGTCGGGGACGAGGTCGCTCGCCGCGCGTTGGCACAGGGAACCGTCGCGCTCGGTGGCGAGCGGCGCGAGGTCGGCGTGGTGTTCGTCGACGTGATCGGATCGACGCAGCTCGCCCAGACCCGCGCCCCGGAACAGGTCGTCGCGATCCTGAACCGGCTGTTCGCCACGATCGTCAGAGTGGTCAGCGACGAGGGCGGCTGGGTCAACAAGTTCGAAGGCGACGGCGCGCTGTGCGTCTTCGGCGCTCCGGCGTCGACCGACGACTACGCCCAACATGCGCTTCGTGCGGCACGCACCTTGCGCCGCGAGCTGCTGGCACTGTCCATGGTCGAGCCCGCGCTCGACGCCGCAATCGGGGTGTCCGCGGGGACCGCGGTCGCGGGCAACGTCGGCGCCGAGCAGCGTTACGAGTACACGGTGATGGGCTCGCCGGTCAACGAAGCGTCGCGCCTGACCACCGAGGCCAAGCAGCGACTCGGCCGGGTGCTCGCCAGCGAGGAAGTCATCACCCGCGCCGGGACCGAACGCAGCGGCTGGAAGGTCGCGGCCGAGGTGACGCTGCGCGGTTACGACCATTCGATCCTGGCCTACGAGCCGGCCGACTCGGTCAGGACGAGCGCCCCCGCCTAGGGGTCACCACCACCCGCAGCGGTTGCGACGTGCTGTGCTCCCCCGTACGAAGCGTGAGAGTGCGAGTGACCGGCACGTAGCGCCACGGCACCAGTTGGCCGTCGACCGTCACCCGGCTCGGCGGCGCGATGTCGCGGAACTCGACGGTCCACGCCCGATGGCCGAGCTCGCCCGTGAAGCCACCCTCGGCCGGCCCGATCGTCAACGACTGCCGGCGGCCGACGACGTCGTGCGTGACCGGCGTCCAGGTGTAGGCGCCGTGCTGGTAGCCGAAGCCGGACCCGGCGTCGTCGTAGAGCGACGTGGACCACTCCGCACCGCCGTACGTCGTCAGCACGAGACGGTCGCGCGGACCCTCCGGGGTGTGCGTCGCGGGCGGTTGAGTGACGATCGTCGCGCCGTCGCGGACGAAGATCGGGATCCGGTCGAGCGGCACCGACAGGCGGCGGGTCGACGGTCCGGTGAACGTCCGCCCGCTGAAGTAGTCGACCCACCTGCCGGGCGGGAACCAGACCGTCGCCTGCGCCGGGTCACCCGCGGCGCTCACCGGACGGACCAGGACGTCGCTGCCGACCGTGTACTCGCCCGGGTGCCGGTAGGCGGCGGGGGCGTTCGGCCAGCTCAGATAGAGCGCCCGGTCGATCGGCAACCCGCTGTCATAGGCCTCGCGCGCGACGGTATAGAGGTACGGGACCAGCTGCTCGCGCAGCCGCAACGCGTCGGCGGCGGCGCGGCGGGCCGGCTGCGGGTACTCCCACGGCAGCCGGGCGCCGTGGTTCGAGTGCAGCCGCAGGATCGGCTGGAACGCTCCGAGCTGCACCCAGCGCGCGTACATCGTCGGGTTGTCGACGGCTCCGGATCCGCCGGCGGTCGCTCCGCACATCTTGTGCACCGGCGCGCCGTTGAAGCTGCCGATGTCGTCGGACACGTACGGCAGACCGACGTTGCCCTCTTCAGTGGTCAACTTCGCTTCGAACCCGAGCATCGCCCAGGTGGCACAGGTGTCACCCGTGAAGTGGATGGCGTAACGGTGCTCGGCGAAGATGCCGGGCCCCGGGCCGGCGACCGGATCATCGCCTTGATGCGATCCGCCCACCCGCGACAGCACCAGCCACCGGTCGCCACGCTTGCCCAGCTGGCCGGTTTCGAGGGAGTTGAACCAGGTGTCCGGCGTCAGGCCGCCGACGCCGGCCACGGTCGCGTCGCAGCACCAGTCCAGCCACCACTCGTCGACACCGTCGGCGAGCACAGCGGCCTGCAACCCGAGGTAGGCGGCGATCTGGCGCTGCTGGGTCAGGTCGAACACGTGGCACTGCCCGAGCGGGTCGATCTGGGTGAGCGTGCAGCCGGGATCGATCTTCAGCGGACCGGTCCGTGCCACCGTCGCGGCGTACTTCGGGTCGGTGCTGTCGATCGACGGATGGATGTTGAGCGCCACGTCGACGCCTTGCCGGTGCAGCCACCGAAGGAACTGCGCGGGATGCGGGAACAGCGACCGGTTCCACTCCCAGCCGTTCCAGGAGAACGCCCGGCCACTGCCCACGACCGCGCCCGCCAGGACCGGCGCCAGCGGGCTGAGCTGCCGCTTCCAGTCGGTGTCGATCGACAGCGTGTCGAGCGGGACCCGGTTCCGGCGGAACTGCGCGAGCAGCGTCTTGTAGTCGGCGGCGGAGTAAGGGAAGTAGCGCGAGAACCAGACGCCGAACGCCGAGCGCGGCAGCAAGGGCGCCGGCCCGCTCAGCGTCCGTAGGTCCGACAGGCCGCGGGCATAGTCGTGCCCGTAGCCGAAGAAGTAGCCGTCCTGGTAGTCCGCCTGGAGCGGTCGCGTCGCGTAGCCCGGTGGCCTCGCGGTGAGCAGCGCATCGGTGGTGTCGTCGAGCAGGTACCAGCCGGCGCGGGTGAGCAGACCCGGATGGAGCGGCACCGGCCCGGCGTCGTCGTCCAGACCGCGGACCCAGCCGCCGAGGTTGCCGCGGCCGGCCGGGTCCGACCAGGACGGTCGGGCAGCCCAACCGCCGGCTTTCGGGACGATGGACAGGTCGGACGGGGACAGCTGGCCACCGGCGATGCGGTAGCGCAGGACGAGCGCGGCCGTCCGGATGGTGAGGACGCCACCCGAGACCGAGGAGGTGTAGGCGCCGATCGGCGTCCGGTCCTGCGCGACCATCGTCGGGGCGTTCTCGAAGCGGCCGTCCGGCGAGTACTCGAGCCGCACCATCGTGGGGGTCAGCACCTCGAACCGGGCGTGGCCGGCTCGGATCGCGTTCGCGGGACCGGCCGCGGTCGCTTCCGGGCCGGCGACCGCACGGGGAGCCAGTCCGACGGCGGCTGCGAGCGCGACGAGGACGGCCAGCCGGATCGCCTTCACGGCCTCGGATTGTGTCGTATGGTCAGCGCTCGTGAAGGCGCGTTTGGCCGCAGTTGTCCTCACGGCGAGCGCGACCTTCAGTACGACCTTCGCCGCCGTTGGCGCGCCGCTGGCGTCGGCCGGTCCCGGCGCGGACCACACTGCCGCCAAGCACCCGTACGCACCGCTGCCGGCGAACCAGCTGTTTCCGGCGCTCGCGAAATACCGGCGTTACGTCCACGCGCGGATCGACGAGCTCGTCCCGGAGGTCGCGCGGCTGGCCGGCGATCTGGCCGGGCACGACGCCGCCGCCGCGAAGGACGCTTGGCTGACCGCGCGGCTCACCTGGCTTCGGATCGGACAGGACGACAGCGCCTACGGAGTGTTCGGCGAGCTCGGTCAGCACATCGACGGTACGGCGGCCGGTCATGCCCGTGGCGTCCACGACCCCTCCTTCACGGGCTTTCATCGCATCGAGGTCGACCTGTGGCGCGGCCACAACGTGAGCGCGGCACACGCCGACGCGGTTCGCCTCGAGGGCTACGTCCGGCAGCTTTCGCGACTTTCGCTCGCCCGTGCGATCGCTTCCGACCCGACTGGGGTGAACGACTTCGTGCTGCGCAGCCACGAAATCGTCGAAGACGCGGTGCGCGACACCCTCAGCGGTGACGACGAGTACGGCAGCGGCACCGCTCTGGCGAGCGTCATTGCTGACGTCGACGCCACCCGCGAAGTACTGACGCTGCTGGCGCCGAAGATCGACGCGCGCTCGCCCGGCCTGGTCGCAAGGGCGCGCCGGCAGCTGAACCGGCTCGCCACCGTTGCCGCGCACGGGAAACGCGGCGGGCACTGGGTCGCGATTCGCGCGCTCCCTCGCTCGGAGCGCGAACGGGTGAACTCCGCCGCGGGCGCCGCCGATGAGACGTTGGCGGTCATCCCCGAGCTGCTGGAGGGCTGATGGCGCTCGACCGACGCCACTTCCTCGCCGGATCCGGGCTCGGAGCGCTCGCTGCGGGCTTCAACCTCAGGCGGGAAGGCTCGGCGAACCCGCTGCCGATCGGTGGCCCGAACCTGGAAAGCGACGGCACGCCCGACTACAACCGGCTGGGTGGCCCGGCCGCGACGATGGCCGCGGTGCCGTTCCACGGACCCCACCAGGCCGGCATCACCACACCGCCGCCGCCGGCCGCGTGCTTCGCCGCCTTCGACGTGACGGCCGAGCGCCGGGCGGATCTCGTCGACCTGCTGAAGACGCTGACCGACCGGGCCCGGCTGCTCACCACCGGGGGTCGTCCGCACAACCTGGGCAGGAACGCTCCGCCATCCGACAGCGGCACGCTCGGACCGAAGCTGCCCGCTGACGGTCTCACGGTCACCGTCGGGTTCGGCCCCTCGCTGTTCGACAGCCGTTACGGCATCGCGGGCCGCAAGCCGGTGCACCTCACCCCGATGCGTCCGTTCCCGAACGACGACCTGGACCCCGCCCAGACCGGCGGCGACCTGCTCCTGCAGATCTGCGCGGGAAGCCAGGACACCGCGCTGCACGCACTGCGCGACATCGCCAAGCACACCCGTGGCGGCATGCAGCTGCGGTGGCGGATCGACGGCTTCATCTCACCGCCGCGGCCCTCCGGCGTACCGCGCAACCACTTCGGGTTCAAAGACGGAATCGCCAACCCGGACGTCGCGGACGCGGCAGTCGCAAAGGCGTTGCTCTGGACGCAAGCCGACGGCAACGAGCCGGCTTGGGCGGCCGGCGGCAGCTATCACGTCATCCGGATCATCAAGCAGTTCATCGAGTTCTGGGACCGCGTCGGCCTCGAAGAACAGCAAGGAATGATCGGGCGCAACCGGATCAGTGGCGCGCCGCTGGACGGCACATCGGAGACGGACGTCCCCAACTACCGGGATGACCCGAACGGCGCAGTGATCCCGCTCGACGCCCACATCCGGCTGGCGAACCCGCGGACGGCGGCGACCGAGTACTCCCGCATCCTGCGACGCGGGTACAACTACGACCGCGGCGTCGACCTCAACGGCAACCTCGACGTCGGGTTGGTGTTCAACTGCTTCCAGCGCAACGTCCGCACCCAGTTCGAAGCGGTACAGGCGCGTCTGGTGGGCGAGCCGATGGTCGACTACGTGTCCCCGGTGGGTGGCGGCTACTTCTTCGCACTCCCCGGCGTCGCCGACCGGCGAGACTGGTACGCCAGAGGTCTGTTCACCTGACGTAGGACGGGAAGATCCCAGATGCATCGCCCCGCGCTTCGGCGTGTGATTGCCGCGCTCGCCGTCCTCGCCGGCGCGCTCGCCACCTCGCTCGCCGTCGTCCCGGCGTCGGACGCGGCGGCGACCGTCACGACCACCGGCCTGTCACCGGGAGAGATCAAGCACGTCTGGATGATCGTGCTCTCCGACAAGTCCTTCGCTGCGGCGTTCACCGGACTGAACGACAACACCTACCTGTCCAAGACGCTGCGGGCGCAGGGCGTCCTCGTGAAGGACTACTACGCCACCGGTCACTTCGCGATGGATGACTACATCTCGCTGGTGTCCGGCCAGGCACCGCAACCGGACACCCAGAACGACTGTGCCGGCCCGGCGAGCGACATCGGGTCGGACAACGGGATCGACGACTCGGGGCGCGACGGCATCGTGACCACCCCAGGGGTCAACTACGGCCAAGTGATCTCCAAGCCCGGGCCGAACGCGCCAGAGACGTCCGCGGCCGCCACCACGAACGGCTGCGTCTATCCCCTCGACGTGCCCACGCTGTTCAACCAGCTGAACGCGGCCGGCGTGACCTGGAAGGGCTACGCGCAGGACCTCGGCAACGTCGCGGACCGCGAGCAGGTGACCGGGTGCGGCTACCCCGGCGGCGCTTCGAACAACCCCGACACCGATCCGACCGATCTCGCCGCCCCTTCCGGGGACGTCACGAGCTTCACGGCCGCGCAGCCGAACGACGAGTACGTCGCAAGCCACTTCCCGTTCCCCTGGTTCCACTCGCTGACCGGTGGGACCGCAGGCGGTACGTCGTACCCACCGCTCAACGAACCGTCCAACGGCGGCACCAACTGCGACGGCAACCACATCGCCAATCTGGACAGTCCCAGCTCCGGCCTCGAACACGACCTGCAGCAGGAGTCGACGACCCCGGCGTTCTCGTGGATCAGCCCGGACGCGTGCAGCGACGGCCACGACCAGGTCTGCCAGGGCAACAACCTCTCGGGCGCCTTCACGATCGACGGGGCGCCGAACTACGCGCCCGCAGGCGCCTCGCAGTACCAACCGGAGACGACCACCCCGGTGAACTACACCGGCGGACTGTTCGCCACCGACCTGTTCCTCGAGTACTACATCCCGCTCATCGAGGCATCGCCCGCCTTTGCCGACGGCGGGCTGATCGACATCACCTTCGACGAAGCGACCCCGCCGTTCACCTACAGCGGGAACAGCTTCAACAACGCGAACGCCTTCAAGCGCACCGCGGGCGACCAGCCCAACTACTCGCAAGGCGAAGCGGCAGACCTGGCCGGGGAGAACATCGCCGGGCGCAACCACCGCTACGAACCGACCGGACCGATGACCCCGCTGGCGCGTGACCCGGCCACCGGCTACCAGCTCTACCCGGGCCCGGGCGACAACGCGTTCATCGACCGCACCACCTCGCCCGGGCCGGCGACGCACTCCGTCGACGGCGAGCCCGGATCGTCGACGATCAGCGACGACGCGATCACCGCGAAGGATGTCGGCCGCGTCGTGACCGACACCGTCGACTCGCCCAGCCCGTTGGGCACCACGACTGCCTTCGTCGGTCCGGTCACCGACACCGGGCCGCTGTTTCCCACGTCGCCGGCCGGTCCGGTCGTCCAGGGCTCGTTCCAGCTCGTCGACTCGACCGGTAAGCCGATCGTGCTCACCGGTCGCGCAACCCAGATCATCCTCTCGGGCGAGCAGGGCGGCCTCGCCCCCGGCGCCGTCGCCGACGGCAGGACCGCCGACCCGCTGTTCGACCCGTTCAACCCGACGCCGGGCGGAGGACGCGTCGGCAGCCTGTTGATCGGTCCGGCGGTCAAGGCCAACACGAGCAGCACGGTCCACTACAACCACTACAGCTGGCTGCGCACGATGGAGGACATCTTCGACGTTGCCGCCGGCAATGACACGACGCCGCTCACCGCGGGATCGGTGTCGGGCGGTCTCGACGGCAAGGGCCACCTGGGCTTCGCGGCACAGCCCGGGCTGTGGCCGTTCGGCTCCGACGTGTTCGGCAACGAGCGGCACCCGTCGCCGCCGCCGTCGTTACCTTCGCCAGGAACCACCGGCCTCGGTTGACGATGTGACGCCGTTGACGCCAGTGTGACTTGACGATGACATCACTTTGATGTCAAAGTGTCGTCATGCAGATCGACGGCTATGTCCAGCTGATCCGGGAGGATCTCGACCGCATCGCCGCGGTCGGCGGCGACGAGGCCATGGTGCGAGCCGCTGAGCTTCTCGGGTTCGCCCTCGAGCCCGCGCTGGCTCGGCGGCTGCAAGAGGCGCTGGGCGAGGCCGCCCTCGAGCTGTCGGGGCAGCTGCCCGACGGTGGGGTGGAAGTCCGCATCGTCGGCAGCGAACCAGAGCTCGTCTACGTACCGGCGATCACCACCGCGGAGCCGGCGACCGACGAGGCCTTCGACGCCCGCATCACCCTGCGACTGCCGGAGCGGCTGAAAGCGCAGCTCGACGAGGCGGCGTCGGGGGCCGGCGTCTCCGTCAACACCTGGCTCGTCCAGACCCTCACGAAGGCCGTGGAACCCAGACCCGCAGCCACCGGCAGCCGGCGGCTGACCGGCTACGGCCGCGCCTAGACCTGAAAGGCGAATCCATGATCGACAAGACGTTTTCCACGACCGGCCCGGTGCGGCTGACGGTGCGACTGCACTACGGCGACATCGAGGTCACCAGCGTCGACGCCGCCGAGTCCACGGTCGAGATCGCGGGCCCGCAACGTGTGCTCGACGCGATGAGCATCGAGCAGGACGGCGACCGGATCGCGGTCCAGATGCAACGCAAGCTGTTCGGCGGCTTCAGCCATCGCCACGGCGAACCGGTGCGGGTGCGAGTGACCGTGCCGCACCGCAGCCGGCTGGAGCTGGCCAGCGCAGCGGGCGAGACGGTTCTGGACGGAACGTTCGACCGGGTCAGCGCCCAGTCGGCGGCCGGCGAGTTCCGAGCCGGCGGGGAGATCGTCGGCGACGCCACCGTCAAGACGGTCAGCAGCCACGTGCGGCTGGCGAAGGTCGGTGGCGACCTGACCGCCCACAGCGTGTCGGGCAACGTCATCGCAGAGGCCGTCGGCGGATCCGTGTCCGCCAAGTCGGTCTCCGGCCACGTCAGCATCGGGTCGGTGCGCGACGGCCGCGTGGACGTGCAGAGCGTCTCCGGCGACGTGGAGGTCGGCATCGCTCACGGGACGAACGTGGACGTCGACGCGGTCACCGCGTCCGGGACCCTCAGCTCCGAGGTGCCGCTGTCCGGATCCCGTGGCGCGGCGACCGGCCCGACCGTCGTCGTACGCGGCAAGACGGTCAGCGGAGACGTGCGGCTGTTCCGCGCCGCCTGACGGGCGTCCCGCTTCGCGACGCAGCCGCGTCGCGGTTCAGGTGAACCGGCAGGCCGTCGTCGACGTGAGGTCGGGTATGGCAACGGAGCAGCTGGTCGCGCCCCGCGCGCTCGGCTTGCCCCGGGCGACCTGGCTGCGCGGCATCTACCTGCCGACCGTCGTCGTGGCCGCCCTCACCGCCTGGCTGTGCCACGAAGGCTGGCGGGCCCTCGCCCCCTGGGGCCCGCTGCGCCAGGTGCGTACGGCGGAGTTCCAGCTCGCCGGTCCGGTGGTCCTCGGCTTCGTGCTCGTCGTCTTCGCCATCGAACGGCGCTGGCCCGCCCAGCCGCGGGCTGCACTGGCCCGCGGCCACGTCGTCGACGCGATGTATTTCGGCGTACACGCTCTGATCGGCGTGCCGATCATGGTCCTGGCGGGTACCGGCTTCTCCTCGTTGCTGGCGCGGCACGCACCGTGGCTGGTCATCCCGCGGGTGCCCGCGGTGCCGCGGGCGCTGTTCGTGGTTCTCGCCATCATCGGCATCGACGCCTTCGACTGGCTCGCCCACTACGGAAGCCATCGCCTCAACGCGCTGTGGCGGCTGCACGAGGTGCACCACTCGCAGGAGGAGCTGTCGATCCTGACGACGTTCCGGACGAGTCCGCTGGTCCACTTCGGCTTCATCATCACCGCTGTCCCCGTCCTCGTCCTCGCCGGCAACGCCGCCACCCCGGCGGAGCTGCTCACCGCGTTCGCCTGCTTCGGGGCGCTCCCCCACGCCAACGTGCGCTGGAGCTACGGACGGCTGGGAAGCGCGATCATCAGCCCGACCTACCACCGCGTGCACCACCGCACGTCGGGCCGGCTCGACGTCAACCTCGGCACCATCTTCACCTGGTGGGATCGGATGTCCGGACGCGCGATCTTCCCTGACCTGGACGCGCCGGTCCCCCCGACGGGGCTGGCCGGGCGCCCGGTCGCGGTCGAACAAGCAACCGACCACCCCCGCTACTTCCGGCTGGTCGGCAACCAGCTCATCCAGCCGTTCCTTCGAATCCCATCAGGGAGCTGACGTGTTCGCTGCCCACCGCTCGACGCCGGTCCTCGCGCTCTGCGCACTCGCCGCCGGGTTGACCGTCGCCTCAGGAGCGATCCACCTCTACCTCTGGGACCACTTCTACCGGCACATCACGACCGGCCACATGAACGCCTTGTTCCTCGTCCAGTGGATCCTGTGCTTCGTCGGCGCCGTGGCGCTGCTGGTGATGCGCAACCTCCTTGCCGTCCTCGCGAACGCCGCCCTGCTGGCCGGCACGTTCATCGGCTTCCTCATCGCGAAGTACCACCACGGCGGGTTGTTCGGCTTCGCCATCCCCGGCTTCAGCTCGTGGGAGACGCAGTGGACCACGGTCGTGGAGATCGCGGGGACGGTCGTCCTTGTCGGCGCGGCGGCGGCGATGGCACGCCGATCCGAGGCCTGACCACGGCCGGTTCGCCCTAGAGCCAACGGCGGTCCTGAGCCACCCGGCACAGCTCCCGGCGTTTGGTGTGTGTCGGCACGTCGGCCAGCCCGGTCTTGACGTACGCGCGGCGAAGCGCCGCCTTGATGGCGTCGACCGCGAGCGGCGTTCCCAACGCCGCCGCGATCTCGGCATTCGTCGCCGGCTCACTGCCGCGCACCCACGGCTCGGCAAGGCAGCGGACCACCTGGAGCTGGTAGGGCGAGAGGCTGTCCGCGGCGGCGACCGCATCGCGGACACTGCTCAGCGACATCGCCTTCGTCTCGTCGACGACCTCGTCAGCCGTCAGCACGACGGTGGCCGCCACAGCCCCGAACTCCAGCCGGTCGCCGTCGCGCAACGGGCAGTCGACGAACATCGGGATCCGAGTCCCGTTGAGCATCGTCCCGTTGCGGCTGCCGCAGTCGCTGATCGTCCACGACGTCTGGGCGCGGCGGACGACGGCGTGCTCGCGGCTGACCGAGTCGTCCTCGATGCGCAGCGCCGCGTCAGCGGCGCGCCCCACCGTGAGACCGTCGCGCAGCTCCGCCTCGGCGCCCGACTGCGTTCTGAGAGTCCCCGCCGTCACGTCAGGGGATTTGCCCGACTTCACCGACACCGAATCGTTAGCCAGCCAGTCAGCCGGGTAGGCATTGCGCCAGCCAGCAGAAGGAGTTTCGTGACTTCGGCAACGCGGGATCGGCTCGCGGATCGCTACCAGCTCACCGAGCGCATCGCGACCGGTGGCATGGGCGTGGTCTGGCGTGCCCGTGACGAGCGGCTCGGGCGAGACGTCGCCATCAAGCTCATTCGCCCTGAGTACGCCGACGACCCGACGTTTCGCCAGCGGCTGCGCCTGGAAGCGCGCGCCACCGCCGCGATCCGCAGTCCGCACGTCGTCCGGCTGCACGACGTCTGCGAGTCACCGGCGCCGGACGGCGGGTGTGACGCGTTCATCGTGATGGAGCTCGTCGAGGGTCGGCCGCTGTCCAGCGTGCTGAACGATGGCCCGCTGTCAGTGGCGCTGACGACCTCGATCATCCAGCAGACCGCGTCAGCCCTAGCCGCCGCGCACGAGCAGGGCATCATTCACCGCGACATCAAGCCGGCGAACCTGATGGTCGACGGGGCCGGGGCGGTCACCGTGCTCGACTTCGGGATCGCGCGCGCCGCTGACGCCGTCGCGTTGACCGCGACCGACCTCATCCTCGGTACGGCGCGCTACATCTCCCCGGAACAGGCCGACGGCCGGGGTGCAACAGCCGCGAGCGACGTGTACTCCCTCGGCGTCGTCGCCTTCCAGTGCCTGTCCGGCGCCGTGCCGTTCGACGCCGCGTCCGATGTCGCCGTGGCGCTCGCCCACCTGCGCGAACCCGTGCCGCCGCTGCCGCCGACGGTCCCTTCGGCGCTGGCAAGCCTGGTCACGCGCATGCTCGCCAAGGCGCCTGCGGACCGGCCGCGCGCTGCGGAGGTCGTCGCGGCACTGTCCGACAACGGTCCCCTGCCGGAGACGGCGCCGATGCCCGTCGTGGCCGCCGCCGCGGCGGACCCCGGCATCACCAGGCCGATCAGGACCCGGGTGCTCACCCGCCACGACTGGGTGCGCGGCCACGACTTCCGGGACAGCCGGTCCGCGGCCATCCGGCCCGGCGTGCTGCTGCCCGCCGGCGGCCTGGCGGCCCTGCTCCTCATCGTGGCGGCGATCGTAGGCGGTCCGAACGGCGCGCCGCCCACCGCCGCGTCGGTCACGGGCGCTCCCGCCGCGACCGACACCGCCCACCACATCGCAGCGAGCGGACCCGACGTCCGACCGTTCCGGTACCTCGGCCACGACTGGGCCAAGGTGCGCCGCGAACTCCACCGGCTCGGGCTGGTACCAGTCCCGCACTTCGCCGGCCACGGCGCCCGGCAGACCGTCGTCGGGCTCGCCCCCACCGGTCACGTACCGCGCGGCACAAAGGTGACGGTCGAGGTCTCCCGCACGCCGGCGCCGGCCAGGCACGTCGCGGCCAAGCCGCAGGCGCCGGCCGGCCATCCCCAGCCCGCACCGCCCCCGCCGGCTCACGTGCCGCCCGGACAAGCCAAGAAGCACGGCGGTCCCGGGCCGGGTTGACCCATCCGAGGGTGAGCGGTGACCCGGTGACTTGGTTCGTCACTCGGGTTACCGCCGCCGACGGCGCGCGTTTCGGCTGGCGCCTCGGGGCGACCTAGGAATCGTGCCCCTTCTGCTCTCGGCGCTGCTCCTTGTCATCTCCGCCACCCTCACCAGCGTCGCGGCGGCGACGGTCTGGTGGATGCTGCACGCCTGGCGTACGCCGCTGGCCATGAGCGACACCGAGTTCGAAAGACGCCCGGACCCGCCGCGGCTGTCGTTCTCGTTGCTCGTGCCGGCTCGCCACGAGGAAGCCGTGCTCGCGAACACGCTGAACCGGCTGACCCAGCTCGCTCATCCGGACTTCGAGGTGATCGCCATCGTCGGCCACGACGACCCGGCGACGGAGCAGGTCGCGCGAGCGGCGGCGGCGCGCTCCGGCGGTCTGATCAGCGTCGTCGTCGACCACAACGAGCCGAAGAACAAGCCGAAGGCGCTCAACACGGCGCTGCCCCACTGCCGGGGCAGCGTGATCGGCGTGTTCGACGCAGAGGACGACGTCGACCCGCGGCTGCTGCGCGTGGTGGACACGGCCTTCCGCCGGGAGGACGCCCACGTCGTACAGGGCGGCGTCCAGCTGCTCGACTTCCGCTCGTCGTGGTTCTCGCTGCGCAACTGCCTCGAGTACTTCTTCTGGTTCCGCTCTCGTCTGCACCTGCACGCCCGTCATGGGTTCATCCCGCTGGGCGGCAACACGGTGTTCGTCCGCGCGGACCTGCTGAAGGCGGTGGGCGGCTGGGACGAGGACTGCCTCGCCGAGGACTGTGAGCTCGGCGTGCGGCTGTCGGCGCTCGGCGCCCGGATCGCGGTTGCGTACGACCCGCACCTGGTGACCCGGGAAGAGACGCCGCACTCGATGACCGCCCTCGTGAAGCAGCGCACCCGCTGGAACCAGGGTTTCCTTCAGGTGCTGCGCAAGGGCATCTGGCGCGAGCTGCCAACCGGCCGGCAGCGCCTGCTCGCGCGCTTCACGCTGGCCCAGCCGTTCTTGCAGGCGTTCGCGGGGATCTGCGTGCCGGCGTCCATCGCCTTCGCGCTGTTCGCCCGGGTGCCGTTGGTCGTGGCGCTCACGACCTTCGTCCCCGCGATCCCGACCGTCGCCATGATCTGCTTCGAGATCGCCGGGCTCCGCGAGTTCTGCCGCGCGTACTACGTGCGCGCCCGGATCCGTGACTATCTGACGCTCGTCGTCGGGACGCCGGTCTACCAACTGCTGCTCGGCTACGCCGCGTTGCGTGCGGTCGTCCGCGAGTCGACCGGCGACCGTGGCTGGGAGAAAACCGCCCACAGCGGCGCCCACCTGGCCAGCTCGGCCGCAGCCGCGTCATGAGCGCCGACCTGCTCGCTTTCTCACCCGAACAGCGCCGCAAGCTCGCGCTTCCGGTCGATCCGCCGCGCGACCCGATCGGCAGCTGGCGCAGCAGCCGCGCCCGATTGCAGGCGTGGCTGTGGCGCCATCGCAAGAGCCTGGCGATCGTCGTACCGCTCCTGGTCGTCGTCGCGGCGGTCCGGCTGTGGGGGCTGGCGCACGGCCCGGCTCTGGCCGACGACGAGGGGACCTACGTCGCGGAGGCCTGGGCGGTCCAGGTCAAGCACAGCCTCGCGCCGTACACCTACTGGTACGACCATCCGCCGTTCGGCTGGATCCAGATCGCCGCCTACACCTGGCTCACGGGGACCTTCCACTCCGCCGGCCTGCACGTCATCGCGGTCCGCAAGATGATGGTCGGGTACGCGGTCGTCGACGCCGGGCTCATCTACGTGCTGGCCCGACGGCTCGAGGTACGCCGACTGTGGTCGGCCGTCGCCGTCGGGATGTGGGCGCTCTCGCCCCTTGCCGTCGGGTACTCGCGGATGGTCTACCTCGACAACATCGCGCTCCCCTGGGTGCTTGCCGCCTTCGTCCTCGTCGCGACGCCGCGGCGTTCCCTGTGGGCTCACACCGCGGCCGGCGCACTGTTCGCGGTCGGCGTGCTGAGCAAGGAGACGATGATCCTGCTCCTGCCCGGCATGCTGCTGCTCGCCTGGCAGCACACCGACCGGCGGACCCGATCCTTCTGCCTCGTCGGGTTGTGCGCGTCGGGGATCCTGGTCGCGCTGCTCTACCCGCTGATGGCAGTGCTGCGCGGCGAGCTGCTGCCCGGCCCTGGCCACGTCTCGCTGGTCCAAGCGCTGAAATGGCAGTTCTTGTCCCGCCCTTCGACCGGCAGCGCACTGAGTGCGGGCAGCGCCTCGCGGATCCTGCTCGACCAGTGGCTGTCCCTCGACGGCTGGCTGCTGCTGCTGGGCGTGATCGGCGCGGCCGGTTGTCTTGCGGTGCGACGGCTGCGAGCGGTCGGCGCCGTGGTGGTGGTGCTGCTCGTGGCGGGTCTTCGCCCGGGCTATCTGCCCCAGCCGTACGTCATCGCGCTGCTGCCGTTCGCCGCGCTTGCCGCCGCCGCAGCCGCGGATGCGGGCTGGACGGCGTTGCGCGACCGGCCACCGGTCCCGATCCGTCCCAACGCGGGGCGGGAGCGGCGCCTGCGGCTCGCGGGGCGTGGCGTCGTGATCGCGGCCTCGGTCGCGCTCGCCGCGACGACCGTGCCGCAGTGGCTGCACGGCGACTCGGCGCTCGCGGCGGTCGACCAGACCACCCCGACCGTCGACGCGGAGCACTGGCTCGAGACGAACGCCCGGCCCGCGATCGACGCCAGAACGGGCGGCTTCGGCAGTGACGTGCTCGTCGACGACACGATGTGGGCCGACCTGGTGACCCACGACTTCCCGCAGAACCAGGTCATCTGGTTCTACAAGCTCGACTACGTCGACAACCTCGATCCGTCGGTACGCCGGCGAATCCACGACTACCGCGACTTCGGCTACGTCGTGTCCAGCCCCATCATCCGCGCCGGGCTCCGGCAGAGCCCGGCGCCGCGATACGAACTGGCGCGCCGCGCGCTCGCGCACTCCCGACAGGTCGCGAGCTTCGGCACCGGCCCGGATCGGATCGCCATCTACCGCGTCCTCCCAGCGACGACTCCGACAGCGAGGAGAGCCACATGACGACCCCCGTCCTGCCCAAGCTCGACGTTCACGGACCGAACCCCGGGTCTCCCGAGTTCGCTCCGGCGATGCGTGGCTACGACCGTGGCCAGGTCGACGACTACGTCGCCCGGCTCGGGGACTTCCTTGCCGACGCCGAACAGCGTGCTCAGCGCGCGGAAGCGGCGATGGCAGACCTCATCGAACGCAACGAACGCGTCACCGACGAGCTGCGGCTGGCGATCGACCGGCGCAACCAGCGCCGCTCCGGCGAGCCGTACGAGGGTCTCGGCGAGCGAATCAGCGAGATCCTGCGGCTGGCCACCGAGGAGGCGGACTCGGTTCGAGCGCAAGCACGTTCGGAGGCCGAAGCGATGGTGGCCGAAGCGGGCCGGCACCGCGAGGCCGAACGGGACAGCTGCGAACGGGAGCTCGCCGACATGACCACGCGTCGCGACGCCGTGGTCGCCGAGCTGCGGCGGGTGCAGGAAGTGCTGGCCACCCTCGGACTTGCCGACCACGTGCTTCCCGCGGAGGTCGTCGAAGCCGCCGCCGCCGAGCCCAGCGACCCGGACCAGACGGCGACCCGCGCGTTCCAGCGGCCGACGGTCGACGCCCCGAGCTGATGCGGCGCCGCCACACCGGGCTGCTCGCGGCAGCCGGCGCAGCCGCGCTCGCCGGTGCGGCCGTGTTGTCGGGCTGCGGCGGTACGGCGCAGGCGCACGGGTCGGCGGCGCAGTCCGCAGCGACCCGATACGCCGAGCGGTTCCTCAGCGACTACGTCGACCCGGCCGGTCGGGTCATCCGCCGCGACCAGGGCGGCGACACGGTCAGCGAAGGGCAGGGTTATGCGTTGCTGCTCGCCTTCGCGACGGACGAGCGCGCCACGTTCGCCCGGATCTGGCACTGGACCCGCATCCACCTCCAGCAGCCCGACGGCCTGTTCGGCTACCACTGGCAGGGCGGACACCTCGCGGACCGCGAACCGGCGGCCGACGCCGACACCCAGATCGCATGGGCGCTGGACCTCGCCGGTGA
>DASZPL010000169.1:0-10864 GCA_035550315.1 Mycobacteriales bacterium
GTCGTCTCGCCTCCCCGAGAACCGGCGGGCGGCACGCTCTAGTCCTAGACCTCAAAGATCTGCCGATCACAGTGCTCATCCCGCCGGCGGCTCAGGCCCCACCCGACCACAAGACCGGGCAGGCGCACCCCCATTAGCCGAGACCGAGGTCAGCTAGCGAAAACGCCGCGCGGTAGTCCAGCCCGGCGGCGGCGACGGCATCAGCCGCGCCACGCTCGACGATCACCGCGACGCCGACCACGTCCGCACCCGCTTCGCGTAGCGCCTCGACCGCGGTCAGCACCGAGCCGCCGGTCGTAGATGTGTCCTCGACCGCCAGCACCCGTCGGCCGGTCACGTCCGGTCCTTCGATCCGGCGCTGCAGGCCATGCGCCTTGCCTTCCTTGCGTACGACGAAAGCGTCCAGCTGCCGGCCGCGCGCCGCGGCAGCGTGCAGCATCGCGGTAGCGACCGGGTCGGCACCCAATGTCAGGCCACCGACCGCGTCGTACTCCCAGTCGGCCGTCAGGTCGAGCATCACCTTGCCAACCAGCGGAGCGGCCGCCGCCGACAGGGTGACCCGCCGGAGGTCGACGTAGTAGTCCGCCTCGCGGCCGGACGACAACGTGACCCGGCCGTGCACAACCGCGTCCGCCTTGATCCGGGCCAACAGGTCATCGCGATCGCTCACGGCACCGGACCTTAGCCGCCCGCTCGGGCATGCTGGATGAGGTGCACCTGGCGCGGCGATGGCGAGAGGTGCTTTGCGGCGCCGGCCTGGCCGCCGGGATCGCGGGTTCCTATGCGCTCGCCGCGGTCACGCCGGAGCTGCTGAAGCACCACGTCGTGCTGCTCGAAACGCTCAGCGGCGGCATCACCTCGATCGTCACCGCGGGCGCGTTCGCGCACGTCGGGCGGGTGTCGCTGCTGGCCGCCGTGCTCGCGCCGCTGTGCACCGTGTTGATCTATGACGTCTTCTACTGGTGGGCCGGCCAGCTCTGGGGCGAGACCGTCATCGCGAAGATCCTCGACCGGTCGCCGCCATGGAAACGGTGGGTCGGCCGAGCCGAGCGGGCGATCCGGCGGCGCGGCGTGCTCGTGCTGTTCGTCTCCTATTACCTGCCAATACCGAACGCCGCGATCGACGTCGCCTGCGGGCTCGCCGAGATGCCGCTCTGGCAGTTCGTGATCGGTGACGCGGTCGGCCTGGTGTTGTGGGAAGGCCTGCTCGTCGGGCTCGGCTGGGCGATCGGGCACCGCGCCGTCCACATCGTCAACGTGGTCAACCACTACTCGCTGTGGATCACGCTCGGCGTCATCGTGCTCGTCGTCGTCATCGCGCAGGTCCGGCTGGCGCTCCAGCAGCGCCGCCGCCGAGCTCTGCAGCCGCCCGACGCCGACCTCGCCGCCGCCGCCTCCCTCCCCCGTGATCATGGCGTTAGTGACCAGATTCCCGGTTGATCATGGCGTTAGTGCGTCACTAACGCCATGATCACCGCGGGGGCTCTGCCTTAGGTGCTTAGCCTGCGGCGCGCACGGCCAGTGCATCGCGCTCGGCGTTGACGTCGACGACCACGCTGTCGCCGTCGCGAATCTCGCCGCCGAGCAGTTCGCGCGCGAGCTGGTCACCGATCGCGGTCTGCACCAGCCGGCGTAACGGCCGGGCGCCGTAGACCGGGTCGAAACCCGTCAGCGCCAACCACTCCCGCGCCGCGGCGGTGACCTCCAGCGTCAGCCGGCGGTCGGTGAGCCGCTGCGCCAGCCGGGCCACCTGCAGGTCGACGATCCGCTCCAGCTGCTCGCTGCCGAGCGAGTGGAAGACGACGATGTCGTCCAGCCGGTTGAGGAACTCCGGCTTGAAGTGCGCCTGCGCGGCCTGCAACGCGGCGGCCCGCTTCGCCTTGTCGTCGAGCGCTGCGTCGTTGATGAATGCGGATCCGATGTTCGACGTGAGCAGCAGGATGCTGTTGCGGAAGTCGACCGTGCGGCCCTGCCCGTCGGTGTGCCGGCCGTCGTCGAGCACCTGGAGCAGTACGTCGAATACGTCCGGGTGGGCCTTCTCGACTTCGTCGAGCAGCACGACGCTGTAGGGACGGCGGCGGACCGCTTCGGTGAGCTGACCACCCTCGTCGTAGCCGACGTAGCCGGGCGGCGCACCGACCAGACGAGCGACCGAGTGCTTCTCGCCGTACTCACTCATGTCGATGCGGATCATGGCGCGCTCGTCGTCGAACAAGTACCAGGCCAGCGCCTTCGCCAGCTCCGTCTTGCCGACACCGGTCGGGCCGAGGAAGAGGAACGAACCGGTTGGCCGGTCGGGGTCGGAGATGCCGGAGCGCGCGCGGCGCACCGCGTCGGAGACGGCGCGCACCGCGTCGTCCTGGCCGACCACGCGGGCACCCAGCGCCTCCTCCATCCGCAGCAGCTTCTTGGTCTCGCCCTCCAGCAATCGGCCGGCGGGGATGCCGGTCCACGACGCGACCACTTCGGCGACGTCGTCCGGGCCGACCTCCTCTTTCACCATCGGGTCGACGGGAGCCTCGGTTGCCTGCGCGGCTGCCTCCGCAAGTTCGCGCTCGGCCTGCGGGATGTCGGCGTACTGCAACCGCGACGCGGTTTCCAGGTCGCCGTCACGTTGCGCGCGCTCCACCTGCTCGCGCAGGTCGGCCAGTCGTTCGTTCAGCTCGCCGACGCGGTTCAGGCCGCCCTTCTCCCGCTCCCAGCGGGCGTTCAGCGCCGCCAACTGCTCGCTGCGATCGGCCAGCTCCGCGCGCAACCGCTGCAGCCGCTCGCGCGAGGCCTCGTCGGTCTCCTTCTCGAGCGCGAGCTCCTCCATCTTCAGCCGGTCGACGGCGCGTTGCAGCTCGTCGATCTCGACCGGCCGGGAGTCCATCTCCATTCGCAACCGCGAGGCCGCCTCGTCGATCAGGTCGATCGCCTTGTCGGGCAGGAACCGCGCGGTGATGTAGCGGTTGGACAACGTCGCGGCCGCGACCAGTGCGGCGTCGGCGATCGTCACCCGGTGGTGCTTCTGATAGCGGTCCTTCAGTCCGCGCAGGATGGCGATGGTGTCCTCGACGCTCGGCTCGCCGACCATCACCGGTTGGAAGCGTCGCTCCAGCGCCGGGTCCTTCTCGATCGACTCGCGGTACTCGTCGAGTGTCGTCGCGCCGATCAGTCGCAGCTCGCCGCGCGCCAGCATCGGCTTCAGCATGTTGCCGGCGTCCATCGCCGACTCGCCGACCGCGCCGGTGCCGACCACGGTGTGCAGCTCGTCGATGAAGGTGATCACCTGGCCGTCGCTGTCCTTGATCTCGGCGAGCACGGCCTTGAGCCGCTCCTCGAACTCGCCGCGGTATTTCGCGCCGGCCACCATGCCGGCCAGGTCCAGCGCCACCAGCCGTTTGCCGCGCAACGACTCCGGCACGTCGCCGGCGACGATGCGTTGCGCGAGGCCTTCGACTACGGCCGTCTTGCCGACGCCGGGCTCACCGATCAGCACCGGGTTGTTCTTGGTACGCCGGGACAGCACCTGCACGACGCGCCGGATCTCGGTGTCACGGCCGATGACCGGGTCGAGCTTGCCGGAGCGCGCGTCCTCGGTGAGGTCGACGCCGTACTTTTCCAGGGCCTGGAACGTCGACTCCGGCTCCGGGCTGGTGACCCGGCCGGAGCCGCGCACCTGCTCGAACGCCGCCTGCAGCTTGTCGGCCGGCGGCAGCAGGTCGGTGACCGGTGCGCCGCCGTCCTGCGCCAGGCCGACCAGCAAGTGCTCGGTCGACACGTACTCGTCGCCGAGCTGCTTGGCGAGCTCGGACGCCGCGTTGAGCACCGCCATCGACGGCCGGGCCAGGCCGGGCGCGGCAACCGTCGCGCCCGTCGCGGACGGCAGCCGGCTGAGGTAGGCCTGCGCCTCCCGGGCGACCGCGGCCGGATCGCCGCCGGCCGCTTCGATCAGCGGCCGCGGGATGCCGTCGGCGGGGGCGAGCAGGCCAGCCAGCAGGTGGATCGGCTCGACGTGCGGGTGGCCGGCGCTGGCCGCGGCCTGCACCGCCGCCGAGATGGCCTCTTGGCTGCGCGTCGTCAGTTGATAGCTGTCCATCGATGTCTTCTCAGGGGGAAGGGCGCCAGACGGCGACCGTGGTTGGGGAAAGTGGAACGAGATCGCGGCGGTAGGAGTCGTGGAGCTGGCGCTCGCGGCGCAGCATCTCGGCCTGCACCGCATCGAGCTGCGCCTGCAGTTCGGCGAGCCGCAGCTGCAAAGCCGCGACGTGGTTCTCGAGGTCGAGGATCCGCTTGACGCCGGCGAGGTTGATGCCCTCCTCCTGCGAGAGCCGCTGCACCTCGCGCAACAGCTCGATGTCGCGGGCGGAGTAACGCCGGCCTCGGCCGCTGGCCCGGCCGGGCGAGACCAGGCCGAGCCGGTCGTAGGTGCGCAGCGTCTGCGGGTGCATCCCGGCCAACGTCGCGGCGACCGAGATCACGAAGACCGGCGCATCGTCCGGCACGCCGGCGGTCGAGCCGTCGAGGTGCTCAGTCATCGCTTCCCACCACCGACCCGAGGTGCGTCCGCGGGTCATCGGTCTGCGCCGCGGCGTACGCCTGCAGTGCCGACTTCGCCTCGTCGGACAACTTCTGCGGCACCGCGACCGACACCGTCACCAGCAGGTCACCGGTCGACCCGTCGCGCCGCCGCACGCCCTTGCCGCGCACCCGCAGCACCCGTCCGTTCGCGGTGCCGGGCGGGATCTTCACGGTGACCGGCGGGCCGTCGAGCGTCGGCACCTTGACGGTGGCGCCGAGCGCGGCCTCGGGAAAGGTGACCGGCAACGTCAACGTCAGGTTGTCGCCCTTGCGGCCGAAGACATCGTGGGCGCCGACGTGCACCAGCACGATCAGGTCGCCGGCGGGGCCGCCCTTCGTGCCCGCTTCGCCCTTGCCCTTCAACCGGATCCGCTGGCCGTCGGCGACGCCGGCGGGAATCCGGGCGCGCAACGTGCGCGTCGTGATCGCCTGGCCGGAGCCGCCGCACGTTGCGCAGGGATCGTCGACCAGCAGGCCGCGGCCCCGGCATTCGCGGCACGGCTCGGCGAACGCGAAGCCGCCCTGGTTGCGGGTGGACATCCCGGTGCCGGAACACCGCGGGCAGACCCGGGTCGCGGTGCCCGGCTTGGCGCCGCTGCCGGCGCAGGTCGGGCAGACGTGCGGGCCGGACAGCTGCAACGGCACGGTCACGCCCTCGGCCGCGTCGGTGAACGACAGCGTCACCTCCGCCTCGACGTCGGCGCCCCGTCGTGGCCCGACGCCGCCGCCGCGACGGCCGCCGAAGATGCCGCCGAACAGGTCGCCGAGCCCACCGCCGCCACCGCCGAACAAGTCACCGAGGTCGAAGGTCGCGCCACCAGCGCCGCCGCTGTTGCCGTTGGGCATCCGGAAACCGCCGCCGCCGAACAGCGACCGGGCCTCGTCGTACTCCTTGCGTTTCGCGGGGTCGGAGAGGACGTCGTAGGCCTCGGAGATCTCCTTGAACTTCTCCTCGGCCTTGGCGTCGCCGGCGTTGGCGTCCGGGTGGTACTTGCGGGCGAGCTTGCGGTAGGCCTTCTTCACGTCGGCCTGTGGCGCGTCCTTCGGGACACCGAGCGCCGCGTAGTAGTCCTTCTCGACGTAGTCGCGCACGCTCACGATCGGTGTCCCTCCTTTCTCATTCCGCTGCTGCTGGTTGCTCCGGCTCGGTCGGCTCGGTCGGGTGCTCGGGTTCGAGGACCGCGACCCGCGCGGGCCGCAGCACGCGGTCACCGACCCGGTAGCCGGGCTGCAACACCTCCGCGCAGACCGGCTCGGTCACCTCGGCCGAGAAGCCGTGGGTGAGCGCCTCGTGGACGGTCGGGTCGAACGGCTCGCCCGCATCGCCGAACCGGTCGAGGCCGAGCTTGCCGAGGGTCGCCTCGAGCCCGTCGGCGACCAGCTTGAAGCCGCCCTCGACCTCGCCGTGCGATCGCGCTCGGTCGATGTCGTCGAGCACGGGGAGCAGCCCGACCAGCACAGAGGCCAGAGCCTGCTCCGCCACCGCCTGCCGGTCACGGTCGACCCGGCGCCGGTAGTTGGCGAACTCCGCCTGCACGCGTTGCAGGTCGGCGGTCAGCTCGGCGACCGCGGCCTCGTCGGCGACCGACGGCCCGGCCGGCCCGGCAGGAGCGGCGGGTTGCGCCACCCCCGGCCGGACCTCGTGCGTCTCGGGGTCGATCCGTCGCTTGTCGCGCACGACGGGACCGTCGGCTTCCTCGGGAGCGGGGGCGTCGCTCACGACGCGGCTCCCTCCTGGCCCTCGGCCGGCGTCTCGTCGACGATCTCGGCGTCGACCACGTCGTCGTCGCCACCGGTCGCGGATCCGGCACCGGCGCCGCCCGCCGCGCCTGCCTCACCGGCGGCGGCGTTCGCGGCGTACATCGCCTGACCCATCTTCTGGCTGACTGTCGCGAGCTGCTCCGAGGCGCGCTTGATCGCGTCGAGGTCGTCGGTCTCGAGCGCCTGCTTCACCTCACCGACCGCCGCGGTGACCTCGGTGCGGACGTCCTCCGGCACCTTGTCGCCGTTGTCGGCGAGGAACTTCTCGGTGGTGTAGACGAGGGTGTCGGCGTTGTTGCGGGTCTCTGCCGACTCGCGCCGCTTGCGGTCCTCCTCGGCGTACTGCTCGGCCTCGCGCATCATCCGGTCGATGTCTTCCTTCGGCAGCGCCGAGCCGCCGGTGATGGTCATCGACTGCTCCTTGCCGGTGCCGAGGTCCTTCGCGGACACGTGCACGATGCCGTTGGCGTCGATGTCGAACGTGACCTCGACCTGCGGCACGCCGCGCGGTGCCGGCGGCAGCCCGGTCAGCTCGAAGTTGCCGAGCGACTTGTTGTACGCCGCGATCTCACGCTCGCCTTGGAAGACCTGGATGAGCACCGACGGCTGGTTGTCGTCCGCCGTCGTGAAGATCTCGCTGCGCTTGGTCGGGATCGTCGTGTTGCGCTCGATCAGCTTGGTCATGATGCCGCCCTTGGTCTCGATGCCGAGCGACAGCGGCGTCACGTCGAGCAGCAGGACGTCCTTGACCTCACCCTTGAGCACGCCGGCCTGCAACGCGGCGCCCACGGCGACGACCTCGTCGGGGTTGACGCCCTTGTTCGGCTCGCGGCCGCCGGTGAGGTCCTTGACCAGGTCGACCACGGCCGGCATCCGGGTCGAGCCACCGACCAGGACGACGTGGTGGATGTCGCCCAGGTCGACACCGGCGTCGCGGATCGCCTGCTGGAACGGGCCCTTGGTCCGGTCGAGCAGGTCACTCGTCATCTTCTGAAACTCGGCCCGCGACAGCGTCTCGTCGAGGTGCAGCGGCCCGGCGTCGCTCGCGGTGACGTACGGCAGGTTGATCGTCGCCGAGCTCGAGCTGGACAGCTCGATCTTGGCCTTCTCGGCGGCCTCCCGCAGCCGCTGCATCGCCATCTTGTCCTTGGACAGGTCGATGCCGTGGCCGGCCTTGAACCGGTCGACCAGCCAGTCGACGATCTTCTGGTCCCAGTCGTCGCCGCCGAGGTGGTTGTCACCGCTGGTGGCCTTGACCTCGATCACGCCCTCGCCGATCTCCAGCAGCGACACGTCGAAGGTGCCGCCACCGAGGTCGAAGACGAGGATCGTCTGGTCGGACTCCTTGTCGAGCCCGTAGGCGAGCGCCGCGGCGGTTGGCTCGTTGATGATCCGCAGCACGTTCAGGCCCGCGATCTGGCCGGCTTCCTTGGTCGCCTGCCGCTGCGCGTCGGAAAAGTACGCCGGCACGGTGATGACCGCATCGGTCACCTGCTCGCCGAGGTAGGCCTCGGCATCTCGCTTCAGCTTCTGCAGGATGAACGCCGAGATCTGCTGCGGCGTCTGCTGCTTGCCGTCGATGTCGATCGTCCAGTCGGTGCCCATGTGGCGCTTGACCGACCGGATCGTGCGGTCCGGGTTGGTGACCGCCTGGCGCTTGGCGACCTCGCCGACCAGCACCTCGCCGTTCTTGGCGAACGCGACGACGCTGGGCGTGGTACGCGAACCTTCGGCGTTGGCGATGACATTGGGTTCGCCGCCCTCGAGCACGGTGACGACGCTGTTCGTCGTACCGAGGTCGATGCCAACCGCTCGTCCCATGGTTGTGCCTTCCTTATCGCTGTCCGGGATTGCCGGCTCGGTCGTGGTTGAGCCGGCGTCACTTAGGTCAACCGGGGTCGCGGAGGGTCCATTCCCAAGTTGACAGAACTGGGCTCAACTTTTTTTCGCAGGCTAGCGCAACCAGGGGTGCGACGGCAACCGGAGGCGAACGTCTAATCTTCCGGCGTGACAATTCGCCTCGTCGCCGGCCTCGTCGTCACGGCAGCCGCCGCAGCGGTCGCGCTCTATCGGCTGCAGTGGCTGGGCCGGCTGGTGCTGGCCGGCGCGCCGATCCCGCCGGAGCGCCGGCCGAACGTGCTCGGCGCGATCCGCGCCCAGATGGTCGACGTGTTCGCGCAGCGCAAGCTGTTCAAGGTTCGGCTCGCCGGGACGATGCACGCGATGACGTTCTGGGGCTTCGTCGTCCTGCTGCTCACCATCATCGAGGCGTACGGCGCGCTGTTCCAGCGCGACTTCGCGATCCCGGGCATCGGGCGCAGCCGGGCGCTCGGCCTGATCGAGGACATCTTCGCGACCGCGGTGTTCACCGCGATCATCGTGTTCACAATCATCCGGCTGGTGCGATCGCCGCATCGGCTCGGCCGGCGGTCGCGGTTCTACGGCTCACACGTCGACCAGGCGTTCATCGTGCTCGGGCTGATCTTCCTGGTGATCGCGACGCTGGTGCTCTACCGCGGCGCGCAGCTGTCCAACGGCTACTTCCCGTACCAACACGACGGCTGGTGGCCGTTCGCCTCCAAGGCGATCAGCTACATCACGCCCAACTCGATGGCGTTCGAGAGCGCCTTCGTGGTCGCGCAAATCGCGGTCGTCATCTGGTTCGGCGTGTTTTTGCTCTACGGCAAGCACATGCACATCATCACGGCGCCGCTTAACGCGTCGCTGAAGCGGCAGCCGAAGGCGCTCGGCGCCCTCGGCACCACTCCGGACCTCGAGAAGCTGATGGAGGACGAGGACGCCGTACTCGGCGTCGGCACCATCGAGCACCTCCACCAGCAGCAACTGCTGCAGACGCTGGCCTGCACCGAGTGCGGCCGCTGCCAGGCGCAGTGCCCGGCGTGGAACACCGGCAAGCCGCTGAACCCGAAGCTCGTCATCACGGCGCTGCGCGACCACATGTTCAGCCAGGCCGACCGGCTGATCGGCGCCCAAAAGGCCGGCGCCGGTTCGCTCGACCAGGAAGACCGGGCGGCGGGTGGGGGGCAGCGGGAGGCAATTTCGCTGGTGCCCGACGTGATCGACCCCGACGTGCTGTGGTCGTGCACCACCTGCGGCGCGTGCGTCGAGGAGTGCCCGGTCGACATCGAGCATGTCGACGCGATCGTCGACATGCGCCGCTACCAGGTGCTGATGGAGTCCAGCTTCCCGACCGAGGGCGGCACGATGCTGCGCAACGTCGAGAACCAGGGCAACCCATGGGGACTTCGCGCCGACATGCGGCTGGAGTGGACCGAGGGCGTCGACTTCGAGGTCCCGGTCATCACGGACAAGATCCCGGACGACGTCGAGTGGCTCTACTGGGTCGGCTGCGCCGGCGGCCTGGACGACCGCGCCCGCCGCTCCACGCAGGCGATCGCCCGGTTGCTGCACCACGCTGGCGTGAAGTTCGCCATCCTCGGTCCGGCCGAGGCGTGCACCGGCGACCCGGCGCGCCGGATGGGCAACGAGTACCTCTGGCAGGAGATGGCGAAGGCCAACATCGAGACCCTCGATGGCGCCGGCGTGAAGAAGATCATCGCGTCCTGCCCGCACTGCTTCAACACGATCGGCAACGAGTACCCCGGGCTCGGCGGCAACTACGAGGTGGTGCACCACTCGCAGCTGCTCGGCCGGCTGGTCGCCGAGGGCACGCTGTCACCGCAGGACCCGATCGTCGCGAAGCTGACCTACCACGACCCCTGCTACCTCGGCCGGCACAACGACGTGTACGACGCACCTCGCACGGTGCTCGACGCCGTACCCGGGCTGGAGCGCGTCGAGATGCACCGGCACGGCCGCCGCGGCTTCTGCTGCGGCGCGGGCGGCGCGCGGATGTGGATGGAGGAGCGGATCGGCAAGCGGGTCAACGTCGAGCGCACCGACGAAGCGCTGGGCACCGGCGCCGAGATCGTCGCGACATCGTGCCCGTACTGCCTAATCATGCTCGACGACGCGGTGACCGCGAAGCAGGCCGAGGGCGGCGCCAACGGCGTCAAGGTGATCGACATCGCGCAGGTGCTCGCCGACTCGATCGGCCTGCGCCGCGAACCCGCGACGGTCGGCGCACCGGCGGCGGCAGCCGACGCCCCCGACGCGAGTGCGGGCGCCCCGAGCGAAGGCCCGGCCGCCCCGGCGCAGCCGCTCGAGTCGTCGACCACGACGGAGCCCGGCCCGACCGTCGACCCGTCCGACCGCCGGCCGGGCAGCGAAGAGACCGTGGTCGACCCCGGTAGCGACAACGCGAGCGACTGACCAAGATCATCGCCGCCTGACGTGGCTCTAGCACCGTCAAATGGCGATGGCGCCTGGCTCTAGCCAGGCCAGCCCGCCACCATCTTCAGTGACGGCTATTCTCGGGCCGGCGCCCGGCGCTGCCGGGTCGCGCGGGTGTAGTTCAGTGGTAGAACATCAGCTTCCCAAGCTGACAATGCGGGTTCGATTCCCGTCACCCGCTCCAAGTGTCTGCGCAGGTCAGCACCTGTGCCGGTGCGGGCAATGT
>DASZPL010000170.1:0-36438 GCA_035550315.1 Mycobacteriales bacterium
TCGAGCTCGACCCGTCGTGGCACTGGCTGCTGCGCCAGGCGATCGAGCACGAGCTGCACTCGCTGCCATGGCGCGACCCGCGTCCAGGCGCGCACGTCGTGCGCGGCGTCGGCACCATGCTCTGGACGCAGGCCAACGGCGGCGTGATGTGCCCGGTATCGATGACGCACGCGATCGTTCCCGCGCTGCGCAACGCCGCGCCGGCCCTCGCCAACGAGTGGGAGCCGCGGCTGACCCTGCCCGACTACGACAACGGCGCGATCGCCGGCATGGCGATGACCGAGCGACAGGGCGGCTCCGACGTCCGCGCCAACATCACCCGGGCCGAGCCGGTGGGCGACGGCGAGTATGAGATCCACGGCCACAAGTGGTTCTGCTCCTACCCGCCGTGCGACATCTTCCTGGTGCTGGCGCAGGCGCCAGGCGGCCTGTCGTGCTTTCTGGTCGAGCGCGGCCCGGGCATGGAGTTCCAGCGGTTGAAGGACAAACTCGGCACCCGGTCGCTGCCGTCGAGCGAAGTCGAGTTCCGCGGCATCCGCGGCCGGCTGGTCGGCGAGGAGGGTCGCGGCGTGCACGCGATCATCCGGATGGTCAACCACACCCGGCTTGACTGCCTGCTCTCCTCGGCGGCCGGGATGCGCCGCGGCGTGGTCGAGGCGATCCATCACGCCCGCCGCCGCGCCGCGTTCGGCGCCCAGCTGGTCGACCAGCCGGCGATGACGAACGTGCTCGCCGACCTCGCGATCGAGTCCGAGGCCGCGACCGCGGGCGCGCTCCGCGTCGCCGCGAGCTACGACCGCGACGAGCCGGCCTTCCGCCGGTTCGCGACCGCCGTGATGCAGTACCACGTCTGCAAGCGCGCGGTCGCGCACGCCGGGGAGTCGCTGGAGTGCCTCGGCGGCAACGGGTACGTCGAGGAGTCGAGCCTGCCGCTGCTCTACCGTGACTCGCCGCTCGCCGGCATCTGGGAGGGCTCCGGCAACGTCGCCGCCCTCGACGTGCTGCGCGCGATGGTCCGCGAGCCCGACGGCCTCACCGCGTTCCTCGACGAGTGTGCGCTCGGCGCCGGCGGCAACTCGCAGCTCGACGCCCATATCGCGGCAGTGCAGGACCGCGCCGGCGCCATGCTGTCGTCGGCCGACGACGCCACGCCGGTCGAGCAGCGACTGCACGACGCGCAGTACGACGCCCGGCGGATGGTCGAGGATCTCGGCTTCGCGCTGCAGGCCAGCCTGCTCGTGCGCCACGCACCCGCCGCGGTCGCCGACGCGTTCTGCGCCGCGCGCGTCGGCGGCGAGTCCGGCCGCGCCTACGGCACGCTGCCGGCGCGGCTCGAGCTGCGCGCGATCGTCGACCGCGCGCTGCCCGCCTGACCGAGCGACCGCGATGACCGAACTCGCGACGATGACCTACCAGGTCACCGGACGGGTCGCGCGCATCACGCTCAACCGCCCGGACCGCGGCAACGGCATCACCCGCACCCTGGTCCGCGAGCTCGAAGACTGCGTCGAGCAGGCCGACCTCGATCCGGCGGTGCACGTGATCCTGCTCGCCGGCAACGGCAAGGGGTTCTGCGGCGGCTACGACCTGGTCGAGTCCGCGGAAGGCAAGGGCCGCCGCGACGCGGCCGCCGTCGTACCCGGATCACCGGTCGACCCGAAGGTGATGGCCAAGAACCACGACCCGCGCAACACCTGGGACGCGATGGTCGACTTCGGCATGATGTCGCGCAACGTCCGCGGCTTCATGTCGCTGTTCCACGCCAGCAAGCCGGTGGTCTGCAAGGTCCACGGGTTCTGCGTCGCTGGCGGCACCGACATGGCGCTGTGCAGCGACCTGCTCGTCATCGCCGCCGACGCCAAGATCGGCTACCCGCCGGCGCGCGTCTGGGGTTCGCCGACGACTTCGATGTGGGCGTACCGCCTCGGAGCGCAGCGCGCCAAGCGGCTGCTGTTCACCGGCGACTCGCTGTCCGGTACCGAGGCGGTGGAGTGGGGACTCGCCATCGAGGCGCCACCGGCCGACCGGCTCGACGAGCGCACCGAGATCCTGGTCGAGCGGATCGCGCAGTTGCCGCTGAACCAGCTGCAGATGATGAAGCTGCTGGTGAACCAGTCGCTCTACGCGCAGGGCCTGCACCAGACCCAGCTGATCGGCACCGTCTTCGACGGCATCACCCGGCACACGCCGGAGGGCTACGCGTTCGCGCGCCGCGCCGCCGAGGCCGGCTTCAAGCAGGCCGTGCTCGACCGCGACGGGCCGTTCGGCGACGCCGGCCCGTCGACGTTCAAGGGATGACCACCGCGGTCGGGACGACCCGCGACCGGTTGCTGCGGGCCGCCCGCGAGGTTGTCGAAGCCGACGGGTACGCCGCGGCCTCCGTGATCGCCGTCGCGGAGCGCGCCGGGCTGTCAGCCGGCGCGCTCTACCGCCACTTCCCGTCGAAGGCGGAGCTGTTCACCGAGCTGTTCCGCCAGGTGTGCGACCGCGAGATCGCGGCGATGCGCACCGCCGCCGACGAGGTCGCAGCGAGTGACGTCGCGCGGATCGAAGCCGTCCTCACGACGTTCGCGCAGCGCGCGCTGCGCAACCCCCGCCTCGCCTGGGCGCTGCTCGCGGAGCCGGTCGACGCCGCGGTCGACGCCGAGCGGTTGGCCTACCGCCGGCGCTACGCCGACCTGCTCGCCGGCCAGCTCGCCGAGGCGATCCGCGCCGGCGAGCTCCCCGACCAGGACGTCGGCTTCACCGCGGCCGCGCTGGTCGGCGGCCTCGGCGAAGCCCTGGTCGGGCCGCTGTCCACCGCGAACGGCAGCCGCAACCCCGCCGACGTCGTCACGCAGATCCGGATCTTCGTCCGCCGCGCGCTCGGCGCCCCCGCCACCCCGTGAGTTGTGAAGCCTCGCGAACCGCGGGCGGTACGTAGCGCTTCACAAGTTGGGAAAGCGGGCCGCGGCGGCGGCTCTGGCAGAATGGTGGGGCGCGTGGCGGGTCCGTCGCGACGCGAACCCCGCGACTTCTGGAGAGCAGTACCTCGTGGCCACGAAGATCCGACTCCTGCGGCTCGGCAAGATCCGCGCGCCGTACTACCGCATCGTCGTCGCCGACTCGCGCACCAAGCGCGACGGCCGCGTGATCGAGACGATCGGCAAGTACCACCCCAAGTCCGACCCGTCGCTGATCGAGGTCGACTCCGAGCGGGCGCGTTACTGGCTGTCGGTCGGCGCGCAGCCGACCGAGCCGGTCGCCGCCATCCTGCGGATCACCGGCGACTGGCAGGCCCACAAGGGCGAGCCGGCTCCGGAGGGCGGCGTGCAGGTGGCCGCGCCGAAGCCCGACCGCAAGGCGATCTTCGAGCAGGCCGCCAAGGAGAGCCTCGACAGCGAGGACAAGGCGGCCAAGAAGAGTACGGCGAAGAAGACCACCGCCAAGAAGACCGCCAAGGCAGCCGAGCCGGCAGAGCAGGCCGAGTCGGCGGAGCGGGCGGAGTCCGCGCCGGCCACCGAGGCCGAGGCTGCGGCCGAGGCGCCGGCCGCCGAGGCGGAGGCTCCCGCGGCCGACGCTGAGACGCCGGCCGACACGACCGAGACCTCGGCAGACGGCGCCGCCGAGGTGACCGAGCCGCCGGCCGCCGACGCGCCGGCCGAGACGCCCGCCGACCCGGCTGAAACGGCGTCGGACTCCGAGTAATGCTCGAGGCCGCGCTCACCCACCTGGTCAGCGGCATCGTCGATCATCCCGACGAGGTCACCGTCGACCTGCGACAGCGCCGCAACCTGCGGGTGCTCGAGGTGCGGGTGAATCCCGACGACCTCGGCAAGGTGATCGGCCGGGCCGGGCGCACGGCCAAAGCGCTGCGCGCGGTGATGACCGCGCTCGGCGGCAGTGGTGTCCGGGTCGACCTGGTGGACGTCGACCGCGGTCGTTGATGCAGCTCGTCATCGGGCGCATCGCAAAGCCGCACGGCATCAGCGGCGAGCTGGCGGTCGAGGTGCGCACCGACGCGCCCGAGCAGCGGTTCGCCGCCGGCTCCCGGGTCGAGACCGATCCGAGTGAGCGTGGCCCGCTGGTCGTCGAGGCCACCCGTTGGCACGCCGGTCGGCTGCTGGTGCGGTTCACCGGCGTCACGGACCGCACCGCGGCCGATGCGCTGCGCGGCACGCTGCTGGTCGCGGACTCCGCGACCAGCCCCCCAGGCGACGCCGACGACTACTGGGACCACGACCTGGTCGGCCTGACCGCCGTACTTGCCGACGGCACCGTCGTCGGCGACGTCACCGAGGTCGCCCACCCACCCGGCTCGGACCTGCTGGTGGTCAAGCGGCCGGACGGCCGTCAGGCCATGCTCCCGTTCGTGCGTGAGATCGTGCCGACCGTCGACGTGGCCGGCGGGCGGATCGTCGTCGCACCACCCGACGGGCTGCTGGACCTGTGATGCGCGTCGACGTCGTCACGATCTTCCCGGAGTACTTCGCGCCGCTCGACGTCTCGCTGCTCGGCAAGGCGCGCGCCGCCGGGTTGCTCGACATCCGGCTGCACGACTTGCGCGAGCACACCGACGACGTGCACCGGTCGGTCGATGACGCGCCGTACGGCGGCGGGCCCGGGATGCTGATGACGCCCGAGCCGTGGGGCCGCGCCCTCGACGCGATCGTCGACGACGCCGCCGAGCCGCCGCTGCTGGTCGTCCCGACGCCGTCCGGCCGCCGCTTCACCCAGGCGGACGCGTGCGACTGGGCGGCGCGGCCGTGGCTGGTGCTGGCGTGCGGGCGCTACGAGGGGATCGACGCGCGGGTGATCGACTACGCCGCCACCCGGATGCCGGTCGAGGAGGTCACGATCGGCGACTACGTGCTGGCCGGCGGCGAGGCCGCCGCGTTGGTGATCCTGGAGGCGGTGGCTCGGCTGCAGCCCGGCTTCATGGGCAACGCCGAATCCCCCCTCGACGACTCGTTCGGCGGCGCGGGCGGGCTGCTCGAAGCGCCCGGCTACACCCGGCCCGCGACCTGGCGCGGGTTCGACGTACCGGAGGTGTTGCGCTCCGGCGATCATGGCGCGGTCGCCCGCTGGCGCGCGGCCGAGGCGCAGCGGCGGACGCGGGAGCGGCGCCCCGACCTGGCCGGCGCCGATGATCCGTCCGTTACCGCTGATCCGGCCGGTTGTGGCACAGTGGATGGACCGCCTGACTAGTTCGCGCCCACTTGGCGCGCCCGCGACCGAGGACTCGACGACATGCAGACGCTCGACCCGATCGACGCCGCTTCGCTGCGCGACGACGTACCGGACTTCCGGCCCGGCGACTCGGTCAAGGTGCACGTCCGGGTGGTCGAGGGCAACCGGGAGCGGATCCAGGTCTTCGCCGGCGTCGTCATCCGGCGGCAGGGCGGCGGCGTGCGCGAGACGTTCACCGTGCGCAAGGTCAGCTTCGGCGTCGGCGTGGAGCGGACCTTCCCGGTCCACACGCCGGTGATCGACCACATCGAGGTCGTGACCCGCGGCGACGTCCGGCGCGCCAAGCTGTACTACCTGCGCGATCTGCGCGGCAAGAAGGCGAAGATCAAGGAGAAGCGCGAGACGGCTCCCGCTCGCTAGCCCGCCTGCCGGCCCGCCCCGCACACTTCGAAGGCCACCGTGACCGAGCCGACGACCGAATCCGAATCCCCGGGTGAACCCGCGATCGGTTCGACCGCCGACGCGCAGCCGAGCGACCGCAAGCGGCACTCGTTCTGGAAAGAGCTGCCGTTCCTCATCATCATCGCGCTGGTCCTGGCGCTGCTGATCAAGACCTTCCTGGTGCAGGCGTTCTACATCCCGTCGGCGTCGATGGAGAACACCCTGCAGGGCGGCAACCCGGCGTGCAGCGGCTGCGGGTCGAGCCCGGGCCACCCGTTCGACCGGGTGCTGGTCAACAAGCTGGTCTACGACTTCCGCGACCCGCACCGCGGCGAGATCGTGGTGTTCAAGCGGCCGCCGGGCTGGCCGCCGGAGAACACGTTCAGTACGCCGAGCAACCCGGTGCTGCGGTTCTTCCACGACATCGGCAGCGCGGTCGGCCTGGCACCGTCCGGCGGCAGCGACTTCATCAAGCGCGTCATCGGCGTCGGCGGCGACACCGTCGCCTGCCAGAACGACGTGCTCACCGTCAACGGGCACCGCTTGAACGAGCCGTACCTGTATCCCGGCTCCAACCAGCGCAGCGCCAACGGCTTCGACGGCAAGTCGGTCACCGTGCCGAAGGGCGAGCTGTTCGTGATGGGCGACCACCGCGACGACTCCGCCGACTCGCGGGTCAACGGCGCGGTGCCGGTCAGCGACGTGATCGGCCGGGCGTTCGTGGTGATCTGGCCGACCTCGGACTGGAGCACGCTGGGTGTGCCGTCGACGTTCCACCAGCCGGGGCTCGCCGCGGCTGAGGGGTTCGTCGCCGGCCGGCCGCTGCTCGGCGGCGTGATCGGCACCGTGCCGATCGGTCTGGCCCTCGCCTGGCGCCGCCGCCGTCGCGCGCGCCGCTACGCTCGCGGAGATGGCTGAGCGCGTCGTCCCCGCAGCGACCGTGCGGCGCGATGCCGGGCTTTACGGCTACGAGCGCGCACTCGCCCGCCGCGGCCTGACCCCGGTCGCCGGCGTGGACGAGGCCGGCCGCGGTGCCTGCGCCGGCCCGCTGGTCGTCGCCGCGGCGATCCTGCCGCCCGGCAAGCGCGGGCAGGTGCCGGGACTCGCCGACTCGAAGCTGCTCACGCCGGTGGCCCGCGAGCGGGTCTACGCCCAGGTGGTCCGCCGGGCGGTCGCGTGGTCGGCGGTCGTCATCCCGCCGGCCGAGGTCGACCGGATGGGGCTGCACGTCGCCAACGTGACCGGGATGCGTCGCGCGCTGGCCCGGCTGAACCTGCGCCCGGCGTACGTGCTCAGCGACGGCTTCCCGGTGCCCGGCCTTGACGTCCCAGGGCTCGCGGTGTGGAAGGGCGACCGGGTCGCCGCCTGCGTCGCGGCCGCGTCGGTGGTCGCGAAGGTCACCCGCGACCGGCTGATGGTCGAGCTGGCGAAGGCGTTCCCGGCGTACGACTTCGACCTGCACAAGGGGTACGTGACGGAGGCGCACCAGGCCGCGTTGCGACGCCACGGGCCGTGCCCGCATCACCGGTTCAGCTACGTGAACGTCCGCAATGTCGAGTTCGCGGTGGAGAATGGAGTCGACGTCGAAGACTTGGTGGAGAGCGCGTGAGACATGAGCGCTGAAGACCTCGAGAAGTACGAAACCGAGATGGAGCTGCAGCTCTATCGGGAGTACCGCGACGTCGTCCGGCTGTTCAGCTACGTCGTCGAGACCGAGCGCCGGTTCTACCTCACCAACGAGGTCAAGGTGCTGCAGCACACCGACGCCGGCGAGACCTACTTCGAAGTCGTGATGCAGGACGCCTGGGTCTGGGACATGTACCGCCCCGCTCGGTTCGTGAAGAACGTGCGGGTGCTGACGTTCAAGGATGTGAACGTCGAGGAGCTGCCGAAGACCGACCTCGAGCTGCCCGAGGACTCCTAGCAGTCTTTGCGCCCGGGCTGGGTAGGGGAGCGGTGTCGAGCAACCAGGAGGCACCGCGATGACCGAGAGCCAGACCGGCGGCGAGCCGCAGACCGAGGACAACCCGCCGGCCGCCGATCGGCCGACCGACGAGCCAACCGCGCCCGCGACCCCCGACACGTCGTCGCAGTCCGGCGACCCCGAGGGCGGCAGCGGCGTCCGGCCCGGCGAGCAGATCCCGCCGGGCAAGCCCGACGGCGAGGTCGACACCCGGCCGAACCACCCCGGCGCCGCCTCCTCCCCGGGCCGCGACGTCCACACCCCGCCGCGTTGACGGCGTAGTCCACAGAGAACCCGGACCGACCGCCGCGCCCCCGCCGACACCGCCAGGGTGGCGGCGGAGGTGATGGCGTGCGCGCGAAGGATGCGGTGGGTCAGTACGGCGAGGCCGTCGCGGCCCGCCACCTGGCCGACGCCGGGCTGACCGTCGTCGCCCGCAACTGGCGTTGTGCCGCCGGCGAGATCGACCTGGTCGCACTCGACCGCGACACCCTCGTCATCTGCGAGGTCAAGACCCGCTCGACCGGCTACTGCACCCCGGCGGAGGCGGTCACCCGGAAGAAGGCCGCGAAGCTGCGGGAGCTCGCGCTGTGGTGGTTGCGCGAGCACCCCGGCGACGGCCGCGACATCCGGTTCGACGTCGTCAGCGTCGTGCTGCCGCGCGCCGGAGCGGCGCAGGTCGAGCACCTGCGGGCGGTGCTCTGATGGGCCTCGCCCGGACGCAGTCGGTCGCCCTGACCGGGCTCGATGCCCACGTCGTGGCGGTCGAGGCCGACATCGCGCCCGGCCTGCCGGCCGTGGCCTGGACCGGCCTTCCCGACACCGCGGTGCGGCAGTCCAGCGAGCGGGTCAAGGCGGCGGTGAACAACAGCGGCGAGACGTGGCCGTCGTCGCGGCGGATCACGGTCGGTCTGTCGCCCGCATCGGTCCGCAAGTCCGGCAGCGGCTTCGATTTGGCAGTCGCCGTCGCCGTGCTCGCCGCCGCCGAGGCGCTCGACCGGGAGGCGGTGCGTGACCTCGTGCTGATCGGCGAGCTCGGGCTCGACGGCCGGGTGCAGCCGGTGACCGGTGTGCTGCCGGCGGTGATCGGCGCGGTGCGGCACGGCGCCGATCGCGTCGTGGTGCCGCGCGGCAACGCCCGGGAGGCACGCTTGGTGCCGGGCCTGCAGGTGACCGCCGTGGGCTCGCTGGCCGAGCTGTGTGCGGTGCTGCGGGGCGAGTGGGTCGACGTCGCCGAGCCGGACGAGCCGGAGCCAGCGGTGGCGCGTCCCGAGCCCGACATGGCCGACGTCGTGGGCCAGGAGCCGGCGCGGTTCGCGGTCGAGGTCGCCGCCGCCGGCGGTCACCATCTGTATCTGCAAGGGCCGCCGGGCGTCGGCAAGACGATGCTCGCCGAGCGGCTGCCCGGGCTGCTGCCCGACCTCGACGAGCAGTCGGCGCTCGAGGTGACGTCGATCCACTCGCTGCTCGGCAAGCTGGAGCGGGGTCGCCCGCTGCTGACCCGCCCGCCGTACTGCGCACCGCACCACTCGGCGACCATGGCGTCGCTGGTCGGGGGCGGCGCCGGCATCGCGCGACCCGGCGTCATCTCGCTGGCGCACTGCGGAGTGCTGTTTCTCGACGAGGCGGCGGAGTTCAGCCGCCAGGCGCTCGACTCGCTCCGGCAGCCGCTCGAGGCCGGCGTCGTCACGCTCAGCCGGGTCGCCGGAGTCGCGACCTACCCGGCGCGTTTCCTGCTGGTGATCGCCGCGAATCCGTGCCCGTGCGGGCGAGCCGACACCGCCGACGCCGCATCCTGCAGCTGCACCGCGAACCAACTCCGGCTCTACCGCGACAAGCTGTCGGGTCCGCTCCGTGACCGGCTCGACGTGCGGGCACGGCTGGCGCCGATCAGCCGGTCGATTCTCACCGCCGGGGCCGGCGGCGAGCCGACGGCTGTCGTCCGTGCGCGGGTCGAGGCGGCCCGCGAGCGCGCCCGACACCGGTTGCGCGGCACGCCGTGGAGCAGCAACGCCGAGCTGCCGGGGCCGGTGCTGCGCCGCGACTGGCCGGCGCCTGCAGCCGCGACCCGGCAGCTGCAGATCGACCTCGACCGCGGCCGGCTGTCGAATCGCGCGGTCGATCGGGTGATGAAGGTTGCCTGGACCGTGGCCGACCTGGCCGGACACGACCGCCCCGACGTCAACGACGTGGCCGCCGCCCGGTCGCTGCGCTACGGCTGCGACGTCGACACTCTGGCGCAGTCGGCATGACCGCCGCCGATGACGAGGAGCGGATCGCCCGCGCGGTGTTGCTCCGGGTGGCGGAGCCGGCCACCAAAGGCGTGGTGCGTCATGTCCGCGCGGTCGGGCCGATCGAGGCGGTCGACGACATCCGCCGCGGTCGCGCGATCCCGGACGTCGACGTCGCTGCGCTGCAGCAGCGAGCGCTCGGCGCCGACGGCGATGCCGAGATCGAGGCGGGGGCCCGGCTCGGTGCCCGGCTGCTTTGTCCCAGGGATGCGGACTGGCCGCCGGCGCTGGACGACCTCGCCGGGCTCGACGCCGACTGCTTCGGGCTGTGGGTCCGCGGCGCCGTCGCGCTGGCCGACGCCTGCCGCGAGGCGGTCGCCATCGTCGGCACCCGGGCGGCGACGTCCTACGGCGTGCAGGTGGCCGGCGATCTCGCGGCCGGTGTCGCCGAGCGAGGCTGGACCGTCGTGTCCGGCCTGGCCTTCGGCATCGACGCCGCGGCGCACCGGGGGGCGCTCGCCGTCGGCGGGCTCACCGTGGGGGTGCTCGCCTGCGGCGTCGACGTCCCGTACCCACGCGCGCACCGGTCGCTGTGCGACCGGCTGGTGGCCGACGGCGCCTTGGTCAGCGAGCACCCACCCGGCACGGCGCCGCAGCGCCCTCGCTTTCTCGTGCGCAACCGGCTGATCGCCGCGCTCGCGGCCGGCACCGTCGTGGTCGAGGCGGCGCCGCGCAGCGGTGCGCGCTCGACCGCGCGGCACGCGGCGGAGCTCTACCGCCACGTCATGGTCGTTCCCGGCCCTGTGACCTCGACGCTGTCCGCCGGCTGCCACCAGCTGCTGCGCGACCGGCCGGACGCCGTGCTCGTCACCAAGGCCGACGAGGTGATCGAGCAGATCGGTCCGCTCGGCGCGTTCGCCGAGCGGGTCAGCGGTCCGGTGCGCCGGCGCGACCTGCTCGGCCCGGCGGTCAGCCGCGTGCTCGACGCCGTACCCGTCATGCGCCCGGTCGCGGCCGCGAAGATCGCCGTCACCGCCGGGATGCGCGCCGACGCCGTCGCTGCCGCGCTCGCCGCGCTGGCGGTGCACGGGCTGGTCGAGCAGTCCGACTGGGGCTGGCGGATGACCAAACTGGGCCGCGCCGAACGCCGCCACCAACCAGACCGTCGCGACGAGGAGCTGCCGCTCGCCTGGTTGTGAGCGCCGCGCCGACTCGTTCCGCGTGGTGGCTTGACCCGCGCCGGGGCGGCGGCAAGCGTGACGTCGTGACTGCCGCGCCGGTCGAGCTCCCGCCGGGCTTCGCCGACCCGCTGGACCGCTACGTCGAACACCTGCGGTTCGAGCGCGGCCTGTCCGAACACACCGTGCGCGCGTACGCCGGCGACCTCACCAGCCTGTTCGACCACGCCGCCCGGCTGCAGTGCGACACCGTGAGCGGCCTCACCGTCGGCACGCTGCGGTCCTGGCTGGCCCGACTGCACAGCCAGGGCGCGAGCCGGTCCACGCTCGCCCGCCGCGCGTCCGCCGCGCGAGCGTTCACGGCGTGGGCGGTCCGCGACGGGCTGCTCGAGACCGACCCGGGTCTGCACCTGGCATCGCCCAAGGCGCGCCGCCCGCTGCCGGACGTGCTGCGGGCCGAGGAGGCCGGCGCCGTGCTGGACGCCGCCGACGCCGACGAGAGCCTGCTCGGGCTGCGCGATGCGGCCGTCATGGAGCTGCTGTACGCCACCGCCGCCCGGGTGAGCGAGTTGTGCGGTCTCGACGTCGACGACGTCGACACCGGCCGTCGTACGGTGCGGCTGCTGGGCAAGGGCGACAAGGAGCGCACCGTGCCGCTCGGGCAGCCGGCGCTCGACGCGGTGCAGCGCTACCTCGCCCGCAGCCGGCCGCGGCTGGCCACCCCCGACAGCGGGCCGGCGCTGCTGCTCGGCGCGCGCGGCCGCCGGCTCGACCCGCGCACGGCACGACGGGTCGTGCACCAGCGGCTGGCCGCCGTCCCGGGCCTCGCTGACCTCGGACCGCACGGACTGCGGCACACCGCAGCGACGCATCTGATCGAAGGCGGGGCGGATCTGCGCAGCGTTCAGGAGATGTTGGGCCACGCTACGCTCGCGACGACCCAGATTTACACCCACGTCTCGATCGAGCGACTGCGAGCGACGTATGAGCGGGCCCACCCCAGAGCGTGAGGCCGCAGCGGCGGATCACGATCTCGCGGTGGACGCCGACGACACCGAGGCGGCGATTGCCGCGCTCTGGCGCGACTACAAGCAGACGAACGACCCACGGCTGCGCGAGCGGCTGATCCTGCACTACTCGCCGCTGGTGAAGTACGTCGCCGGCCGGGTCGGTGCCGGCCTGCCGCCGAATGTGGAGCAGGCCGACCTGGTGTCGTACGGCGTGTTCGGGCTGATCGACGCGATCGAGAAGTTCGACCTCGGCCGCGAGATCAAGTTCGAGACCTACGCGATCAACCGGATCCGCGGCTCGATCATCGACGAGTTGCGGGCGATCGACTGGATCCCGCGCTCGGTGCGGTCGAAGGCCCGCGACGTAGAGAAGGCGTACGCCCGGCTGGAAGCGACGCTGCATCGCACCCCGGACGAGGAAGAGGTGGCCGCCGAGCTGAAGATCAGCGTCGACGAGCTGCGGACGATCTTCTCGCAGGTGTCCTACGTCAACGTCGCGGCGCTCGACGAGCTGCTCACCGCCGGCGGTGACCGCGGCGACAGCGTGACGCTGGGCGACACGCTGCAGGACGCCCGCGCCGAGGACCCGATGCTGGCGTTCGAGAGCGAGGAGACGAAATACCTGCTCGCCCGCGCCGTCAACGCGCTGCCCGAGCGGGAGAAGGTCGTGATCAGCCTCTACTACTACGAAGGCTTGACGTTGGCCGAGATCGGACAGGTGCTCGGCGTCACCGAGAGCCGGATATGCCAGATGCACACCAAAGCGGTGTTGCAGCTGCGCGCCAAGCTCGCCGACACCGACTAGCTCAACTGCGACGCGCGCTCGCGGGCGAGCTCTCGCTTGAGCGCGGCTACTTCGGCCTGCAACTCGAGGACCCGGCGCACGCCGTTGAGCGTCAAGCCGTCGTCGATCAGCGTCATCACCGTTTGCAACCGGTCGATGTCGTTGCGGCTGTAGCGGCGCTGCCGGCCGTCGGAGCGCGCCGGGCAGACCACGTCCTGGGCGTCCAGCCGGCGCAGGAACGCCTGCTGGACGCCCAGGATGTCGGCGACCTGCCCGACCGTGAATAACGGCGCGGCGGCGTCGTTGAGCAGCCGGGTCGTCGGTTCACGGTCGGACATCAGGTCTCCGTTCGGTGATGACGGGTCAGCTGGTCTCGCCGGTGTTGGCCTCGCCCGAGTCGATCGCGGTGCGGGCCGGCTCACCCGGCCGGACCTCGATCTTGCGCGGCTTCGCCTGCTCGGCGAGCGGCAGCCGCACGGTCAGCACGCCGTCGACGTAGTCGGCGTCGACCCGCGCGCCGTCGACCCACTCCGGGATGCGCAGCCGGCGGGTGACCGTGCCGTCGAACCGCTCCTGCAACAGCAGCTGGTCGCCCTCGCCATACACCGTGTGACGCTCGGCCGCGACCGTCAGCGTGCGGTTTTCGACGGTAACGCCGATCGCGTCGACCGCGACACCCGGCAAGTCGAAGCGCACAACCAGCTCGTCGCCGCGACGGATGACGTCCATCGCCGCGCCTCCGTCGGCGCTGCCGAGAACATGCTTCGACATCCGGTCGAACTCAGCCAGGAAGGGGTCGATCCGCTCCAGCAACATGGGGCACCTCCTCGGTGGTCGTCGGAACCGTTCCGACAACCTGATACCACATTTGACGAGTACTGGCAACTCTACTTGTAGGTTTCCTATTCCGTTAATCCGAGGTCGCGATGGAGGGGCAGCAGCCGCACCCGGGCGCGGCCGACCAGCGCCAAGGGGTCGAGGTAGACCCCGCCGCGGAGCAGGCCCCAGTGCAGGCACGCGGCCGGTGCGCAGTGCGAACCCGCGACCACGAGATGGCCGAGCACGTCGCCGGCCGCGACCCGCTGCCCGACCCGCACCTGCGGCCGGACCGGCTGGTACGTCGTGCGCAGCTGCCCGGATGCGACGCTCACCACGCCGACGTTCGCCACCGCTCCGGCGAAGCTGACCACGCCCGCACCGGCCGCCAGCACACGCTCGCCGGGCCTGCCGGCGAGGTCAACGCCCCGGTGGCCGGGCAGCCACGGCTCGGCCGGCGGGTCGAACCCCCGCACGACCCGCACCGGGGGCGGCAGCGGCCACCGCCAGCCGGCCGGCGCGGCGGTCGGCCCGACCGGTCGTGCCGCGGGCGACGCCGTCGTCGGCATGAGAGAAAGGGCAGCCACGATGGCTGCCGCACACCCCGCCCGGCGACCGGCTCGCATCCCGTCACGGTGCGCCGGACACGCCTTGCGGCGGCCGCCCGCAGCCCGGACTGTGGAGCGCGGCGGCTCGCGCCGCAGCGGTGGACGCGCGGTCAACGTAGACTGATCGCAGCGGCTCGCTCCGGCGAGCCGACTTCGCACGCCTCCCGACCGTTCTGAACTGCGACGACCGGGGCGAGCCGGGCGGTCCTCGGGCAACCGGGGTCCGGCTGCCGGAGGCGTCAGGCGCGGCGGCCACCCGGTCGCACGCGGACAACCGGAGCGCTCCGGTTCGCCTCCCGGCGAGCGGCGCGCGAGAGGAGCACGACCATGGCCGTCGTCACGATGCGCCAGCTGCTCGAGAGCGGCGTCCACTTCGGGCACCAGACCCGACGGTGGAACCCGAAGATGAAGCGGTTCATCTTCACCGAGCGCAACGGCATCTACATCATCGACCTGCAGCAGTCGCTGTCCTACATCGACACGGCGTACGACTTCGTCAAGCAGACCGTCGCCCACGGCGGCTCGATCCTGTTCGTCGGCACCAAGAAGCAGGCGCAGGACGCGATCACCGAGCAGGCGACCCGGGTCGGCATGCCGTTCGTCACGCAGCGTTGGCTCGGCGGCATGCTCACCAACTTCTCCACCGTGCACCGGCGGCTCCAGCGGCTGAAGGAGCTGGAGATCCGGGAGCAGACCGGCGGCGCCCACGTGACGTCGAAGAAGGAGTCGCTGATGCTCTCCCGCGAGCGGGAGAAGCTGGCGCGCACCCTCGGCGGCATCCGCGACATGGCGAAGCTGCCGAGCGCGGTCTGGGTGGTCGACACCAACAAGGAGCACATCGCGGTCGCGGAAGCCCGCAAGCTCGGCATCCCGGTCGTCGCGATCCTCGACAGCAACTGCGACCCCGACCTCGTCGACTACCCGATCCCGGGCAACGACGACGCGATCCGGTCGGTCGCCACACTCACCCGGGTGATCGCGGACGCGGTCGCCGAGGGTCTGATCGCCCGCGCCGCCACCGCCGGCGACGAGGCCGCCGAGCCCGGCGCGGTCGGCAGCGACGAGCCGCTCGCCGAGTGGGAGCGCGAGGTGCTGCAGGGCGAGGCTGCCGGTGTCGGCGCGCCGCCCGCGACCGGCAGCGAGCCCCCGGCCGCCGGTTAAGACCACGACGTACGACGACGAAGACGGAAGCGAGAGCATCGAGATGGCAGTCAGCGCTGCTGACGTGAAGCGGCTCCGGGATCTCACCGGCGCCGGGATGATGGACAGCAAGAACGCGTTGCAGGAGACCGACGGCGACTTCGACAAGGCGGTCGAGTTCCTGCGGGTCAAGCAGGGCGCGAAGGTCGCCAAGCGCGGCTCCGAGCGGACCGCGACCAACGGCCTGGTCGCCGCCGCTGACGGCGCGATGATCGCGCTCAACAGCGAGACCGACTTCGTCGCGAAGAACGAGGAGTTCCAGTCGCTGGCGGCCGACATCGTCGCGGTGGCCGCTGCCAGCAAGCCCGCCGACGTCGACGCGCTCGCCGCGCAGTCGCTCGCCGACGGCCGCACGGTCGCGACCGCGATCGAGCAGACTGCCGCGGCGATCGGCGAGAAGCTCGAGCTCGGTCGGGTCGCAGTGTTCGACGGCAAGACGACGACGTACCTGCACCGCCGCGCCACCGACCTGCCGCCGCAGATCGGCGTGCTCGTCGAGTTCGAGGGCGACGACGCCGAGACCGCCCGCGGGGTGGCGATGCAGATCGCGACCTACGACCCGCCGTACCTCTCCCGCGAGGACGTCCCGGCCGACGTCGTCGACAACGAGCGACGGATCGCCGAGGCGACCGCCCGCGAGGAGGGCAAGCCCGAGCAGGCGCTGCCGAAGATCATCGAGGGCCGGCTCAACGGCTTCTTCAAGGACGCCGTGCTGCTCGACCAGCCCTACGTCCGCGACAACAAGAAGACCGTCGGCGCGGTGCTCTCCGAGGCCGGCGTGACGGTGACCAGGTTCATCCGGTTCGCGGTGGGCGCGTAGCCCAGATGACCGACGCGCCGACGCCGTGGAGCCGCGTGCTGCTGAAGCTCGGCGGCGAGATGTTCGGCGGCGGCAAGGTGGGTGTCGACCCGGACGTCGTGCAGAGCATCGCGCGGCAGCTCGCCGACGTCGTGCGCGGCGGCACGCAGATCGCGGTCGTCATCGGCGGCGGCAACTTCTTCCGCGGCCGCGAGCTGTCCGAGCGCGGCATGGACCGCGGCCGCGCCGACTACATGGGCATGCTCGGCACGGTCATGAACTGCCTGGCGCTGCAGGACTTCCTGGAGAAGGAAGGCGTCGAGACCCGGGTGCAGACCGCGATCGCGATGGGTCAGGTCGCCGAGCCCTACATCCCGCGGCGCGCGATCCGGCACCTCGAGAAGGGCCGCGTCGTCATCTTCGGGGCCGGGCTCGGCGCGCCGTTCTTCTCCACCGACACGACGGCCGCGCAGCGCGCGCTGGAGATCGGCGCGCAGGTGCTGCTGATGGCGAAGGCGGTGGACGGCGTGTACGACGCCGACCCGCGCCGGGACCCGAACGCGAAGCGCTACGAGGCGATCAGCTACGCCGAGGTCGTCGCCAACCGGCTGCAGGTCGCGGACGCGACCGCGTTCACCCTCTGCCGCGACAACCGGTTGCCGGTCGTGGTCTTCGATCTGCTCGTCGACGGCAACATCGCGCGGGCCGTGCGTGGTGAGAGCATCGGGACCCTGGTGAGCGACCGGGTCGCCAGCCGGGCGACGGCGGCGACCACCGAGGGCAGGGAGGCGACCACATGATCGACGAGACCCTGTTCGAGGCCGAGGAGAAGATGGAGAAGGCGGTCGGCGTGCTGCACGACGACCTCGCGACCATCCGCACCGGCCGCGCGACGCCGCAGATGTTCTCCAAGATCGTGGTCGACTACTACGGCGCTCCCACCCCCGTGAACCAGCTGGCGTCGTTCACCGTGCCTGAGCCGCGGATGGCGATCATTTCGCCGTACGACAAGTCGTCGCTCGCCGCCGTCGAGAAAGCGATCCGCGACAGCGACCTCGGCGTGAACCCGAGCAGCGACGGCACCATCATCCGGGTCGTGTTCCCCGAGCTCACCGAGGAGCGGCGCCGCGAGATGATCAAGGTCGCTCGCCACAAGGCCGAGGAGGGGCGGGTCTCGATCCGCAACATCCGCCGGCACGCGAAGGACGCACTCGACAAGCTCGCCAAGGACGGCGACGTCGGCGAGGACGACGTCGCGCGCGCCGAGAAGGAGCTGGAGAAGACCACGCACCGTTACGTCGAGCAGGTCGACGAAGCGCTGCGCGGCAAGGAATCCGAACTCCTCGAGGTCTGACGACCCGAGCCCGGGCCCGACATGACGAAGCCACTTCCCCTCGAGCCGGACGCCGTCGGCAGCGCCGGTCGGGCCGGGCGGAATTTGCCGGTCGCCATCGGCATCGGGCTGGCGCTCGGTGCCCTCGTCCTGGTGCCGCTCTACCTCTACCGGCCGCTGTTCCTTGCCGTCGTCGTCGTGGTCATCGTGATCGGGATGCACGAGTTCACCCGGGCGGTGGCGGTGAAGCAGGTCCGGGCGCCGTTCTTGCCATTGGCTACTGGCGCCACCGCGATTCTGTGTGTCGGGTACGCCGACGGGCGCCACTGGATGACGGCCGCGATGCTGCTGACGATTCCGGTGCTGGTCGCGTGGCGGGTGCCCCGCGGCACCGACGGTCTGGTGGCCGATCTCGCGACCCCGGTCTTCGCCCTGCTCTACGTCGGCTACCTGGCCGGGTTCTGTGCGCTGATGCTCGCGCCGCCCGACGGTGACCGCCGGGTGACGTGCTTCATCGCGACCGTCGTCGCCAGTGACGTCGGCGGATATGCGGCGGGCGTGCTGTTCGGCAAGCACCCGTTCGCGCCGCGGATCAGCCCGAAGAAGTCGTGGGAGGGGCTGGCCGGCTCGGCCGGGTTGTGCGCCGTCGTCGGCGTCATCTTGACTATGACGTTGTTGCCCGTCGCGTGGTGGCAGGGCGTGCTGTTCGGGTTGGTGATGTTCGGCACCGCAACGCTGGGCGATCTCGGTGAGTCGATGATCAAGCGCGACCTCGGCATCAAGGACATGGGCAGCCTGCTGCCGGGCCACGGCGGCATCATGGACCGGCTCGACTCGCTGCTGCCGTCCGCGCTCGTCGCCTGGGCGCTGCTCGCCAACTTCGCCCCGGTCCACTGATGGCCAAGCCGCCGCGCCACCTCGCCGACCTTGACCCGGCCGAGCGCCGAGCCGCGGTCGCCGACACCGGCCGGCCGGCGTACCGCGCCGACCAGCTGTCCCGGCACTACTTCGGCCACGGCGTCACCGACCCGGCCGCGATGACGGACATCCCCGCCGGCGACCGCGAGGCGCTGGCGCGCGACCTGCTGCCCGGCCTGCTGACGCCAGTCCGGAGCATCGAGTGCGACAGCGGTGCCACCCGCAAGTGGGTCTGGCGGCTGCATGACGGGGCGCTGGTGGAGAGTGTGCTGATGCGCTACCCGGACCGAGTGACGATGTGCGTCTCGTCGCAGGCGGGCTGCGGCATGGCCTGCCCGTTCTGCGCCACCGGGCAGGGCGGCCTGACCCGCAACTTGTCTACCGCGGAGATCGTCGAGCAGATCGTCGCCGGCAGCGCCGACCCGACCGGATTCGGGCGAGCGCGGGTCGACAACGTGGTCTTCATGGGCATGGGCGAGCCACTGGCCAACTACGTCGCAGTGCTTCGCGCCGTACGCCGCCTCACCGCACCCGCCCCCGACGGGCTCGGCATCGGCCAGCGGCACGTCACCGTGTCCACGGTCGGGCTGGTGCCGGCGATCGACCGGCTCGCCGGTGAGGGGCTGCAGGTGACGCTCGCGCTCTCACTGCATGCGCCCGACGACGAGTTGCGCGACACCCTGGTGCCGATCAACCGGCGCTGGCCGGTCGCCGAGGCGCTGGCCGCAGCCGATCGCTACGCCGCGGCGACCGGACGCCGGGTCTCGATCGAGTACGCGTTGATCCGCGACGTCAACGACCAAACCGACCGCGCGCACCTGCTCGGCGAGCTGCTTCACGGCCGGTTGGTCCACGTCAACCTGATCCCGCTGAACCCCACACCCGGCTCGGCCTGGACGGCGTCACGACGGCGCGACGAGCGGGCGTTCGTCGAGATCCTCCGGTCGCACGGCGTCGCCACGACCGTGCGCGACACCCGCGGTCGCGAGATCGACGGCGCCTGCGGCCAGCTCGCGGCGGTGGCCTCATGAGGCGCCGTAGCCGCCTGCGACTCGCGGCGCTGGTCGCCGCTGGCGTGCTCGGTGTCACGACGCTGCCGAGCCTCGCGGCGTCCTCAGCCGCGGCGGCGCCACCGCCGAGATGTGTGTCGCGCATCCTCGTCCTGTCGGCGTTCCCGACCGAGATCGGGCCGTTGCTCGCCCGTACCAAGCTGAGCTCGCCCCGCCCGGTCGTCGTCGACGGGCACGGCTTCTACCTCGGCCGGCTTCAGGGCCATCGCGTCGCGCTCGGCCTCACCGGCATCGGCCTCGCCAACGCCCGCAACACCACCCGCGCCGCACTCGGGCATTTCCGCTGCGGCTCCGACTCCGCGATCAGCGCCATCGTGTTCTCCGGTGTGGGCGGTGGCGATTTCATCGGGGACGTGGTCGCGCCGAGCCGGTGGACCGAAGACGGCAAGCACTGGACCCACGCCACCCGGTCGATGCTGCGCACGATGCGCCACGTCGCCCGGCACGCGAAGATCCCGCTGCGGCAACGGACACCGCTGGGTGACCCCGGCTGCCTGCATCTGCCGCCGGACGCCGTTCAGCTCGTCACCGTGCAGCACGTGCCGACGGTCAAGGTGGGTGGCAACGGGCTCAGCACCGACCCGTTCGGCGGCCACCCGTTCCCGTGCGTGCCGGGCGCCGGCGACGTGTTCGGGTGCGCGCCGTGCGACAGCGTCGGCGAACCGGCGCCGAGCCTCAGCCAGCTGCTCGGCGCCCTGTCGCCGTTCATCAGCCCGACCTTCTTCACCGACTACGCCGCCTCGCAGACGCCGCCTCCCGGCCACTACGTGGACGAGGACATGGAAACCGCGGCGGTGGCGAAGGTGGCGCACCACGCGAAGATGCCGTTCCTCGGCATCCGCGCGGCGTCGGACGGCGGCGGCGACCCGCTGCACCTGCCCGGGTTCCCGGTCGAGTTCTTCGTCTATCGCCAGCTCGCCGCTGACAATGCCGCCGCCGCGGCGTTGGCTTTCCTTCAGGCGTGGCGGTGACAATAGGTGCTATGACCGCCGAGCGCCGAGCCATCGTGCTGCTCGGCTCGACCGGTTCGATCGGCACCCAGGCGATCGATGTGGTGCGCGGCGCGCCGGAGCGGTTCCGCATCGTCGGTCTGGGCGCCGGCGGCGGCCGGCCGGACCTGCTGGCGGCCCAAGCGCTGGACCTCGGCGTCGAGGTGGTCGCCGTCTCGCGGGCGAGCGCCGCCGAGGACGTGCAGCTGGCGCTGTACGCCGAGGCGCAGCGCCGCGGCTTCAGCCGCGGCGAGTTCGCCGTACCGAAGCTGCTGATCGGGCCGGACGCGATGACCGAGCTCGCCGGCTGGCCCTGCGACGTGGTCCTCAACGGCATCACCGGCTCGATCGGGCTGGCGCCGACGCTGGCCGCCCTCGACGCCGGTCGCACCCTCGCGCTCGCCAACAAGGAGTCACTCATCGCGGGCGGCGCGCTGGTCACCGCCCGGGCCAAGCCGGGGCAGATCGTGCCGGTCGACTCGGAGCACTCGGCGATCGCGCAGTGCCTGCGGGCGGGCGAGCGCCGCGAGGTCCGCCGGTTGGTGCTGACCGCCAGCGGTGGCCCGTTCCGCGGCTGGTCGCGCGAGCAGATGGCCGCCGCCAGGCCCGAGCAGGCGCTGGCGCACCCGACGTGGGACATGGGCCCGGTGATCACGATCAACTCGGCCACGCTGGTGAACAAAGGGCTGGAGCTGATCGAGGCGCGCTGGCTGTTCGGCATCGACTACGACGCGATCGACGTCGTGGTGCACCCCCAGTCGATCGTGCACTCGATGGTCGAGTTCGTCGACGGGTCAACCGTCGCCCAGGCCAGCCCACCGGACATGCGGCTACCGATCTCGCTCGCCCTCGGCTGGCCGGACCGCACGGCGGAGGCGGCCGCGGCGGTCGACTGGTCCCGCGCCACGCAGTGGACCTTCGAACCGCTGGACGCCGATGCCTTCCCGGCCGTCGGGCTCGCGCGCGCGGTCGGTCGCCGCGGCGGGACCGCACCCGCGGTGTTCAACGCCGCCAACGAGGAGGCGGTCGCCGCGTTCGTCGCCGAGCGGATCGGCTTTGCCGACATCGTCGACACGGTCGCGCGGGTAGTCGACGAGCACGACCCGGACGTGAACCCGGCGCCCCAGCTGGCCGATATCCATGTCGTGGAGAGCTGGGCCCGCCGCCGCGTGCACGAGCTGACGATGGCCGGAGCCGGCCGATGAGCTACACCATCGGCGTCATCGCGTTCGTCGTGGCGCTGCTCGCGTCGGTCATGCTGCACGAGGCCGGGCACTTCCTGACCGCGAAGCACTACGGGATGAAGGCGTCCCGGTTCTTCCTCGGCTTCGGCCCCACGCTCTGGTCGTTCCGTCGCGGCGAGACTGAGTACGGCGTCAAGGCGCTGCCGGCCGGCGGTTTCGTGAAGATCGAAGGGATGACGGCGCTCGAGGAGATGCCGCCGGGCGAGGAGAGCCGGGCGTTCCACCGTCAGCCGGCGGGCCAACGGGCGGTCGTGCTGGCGGCCGGCTCGACGGTGCACTTCATCATCGCGATCTTCCTGGTCTTCGGCGTGATCGCCGCCACCCACAAGGACCCGGTCGCGGCGTCGATCTCGATCGACCGCGTCGGTCCGTGCGTGCCCGCCGGCGCGCGCACGCAGTGCCTGCCCTCCGACCCGAAGTCGCCAGCGGTCGGAGTGCTGCAACGCGGCGACATCGTCACCGGGATCAACGGCGTCTCGACCGACTCGCCCGACCGGGTCGGCCGGATCATTCAGGCGCATCCTGGCGAGCCGGTGACGCTCGACGTGCGGCGCGACGGCAAGCCGATCACCGTCACCGTCGTACCGGCCGCCGTCAACGACCACGGCCGCACCATCGGGAGGATCGGCATCACCCAGGAGCTGGTCGCCAAACACGTCAGCCTCGCGTCCTCGGTGCCACGGACCTTCGGCGTGCTTGGCGACTTCGTCACCTCGACGGTCCATGCGCTTGGCGGCTTGCCGCACGAGGTCGCGCAGATCTTCCAGGGCGAGAAGCGCAGCGCCAACAGCGCGGCGAGCATCGTCGATGTCGGGCGGGTGAGCGGGCAGATCGCCTCGTCCGGCGCTTCGACCGGCAGCATCGTCGCGACCCTGCTGCTCATCGTGGCCGAGCTCAACCTGTTCGTCGGCATCTTCAACCTGTTGCCGCTGCTGCCGCTCGACGGCGGGCACATCGCGATCCTCGCCTTCGAGGAGGCGCGCAGCCGGGCCTACCGGCTGTTCGGGCGACGCGACCCTGGCCGCGTGGACATCATGAAGGTGCTGCCGCTGACCTACGCTGTAGTTGCGGTCTTCGTCGGGTTGTCGCTGATCCTGCTGTACGCCGGTATCACGAACCCGATCACACTGCAGTAGAGGGAGTGCATGAGCTCGATCGACCTGGGGATGCCCGAGGCGCCACCGGCCCCCCTCGCGGCCCGGCGGCAGAGCCGGCAGATCCGGGTAGGCGACGTGCTCGTCGGCGGTGGAGCGCCGGTCAGCGTGCAGTCGATGACCACGACGCTGACCGCTGACGTCAACGCCACGCTCCAGCAGATTGCCGAGCTGACCGCGGCCGGTTGCCAGATCGTGCGGGTCGCCTGCCCGAGCCAGGACGACGCCGACGCGCTGCCGGAGATCGCGAAGCACTCGCAGATCCCGGTCATCGCCGACATCCACTTCCAGCCCAAGTACGTCTTCGCCGCGATCGACGCGGGCTGTGCCGCGGTCCGGGTGAACCCGGGCAACATCAAGCAGTTCGACGACAAGATCGCCGAGATCGCCCGCGCTGCGGCGGGAGCCGGCGTCCCGATCCGGATCGGCGTCAACGCCGGCTCGCTGGACAAGCGGCTGCTGGCCAAGCACGGCAAGGCCACCCCGGAGGCGCTGGTCGAAAGCGCGCTGTGGGAGTGCTCGCTGTTCGAAGAGCACGGCTTCCGCGACCTGAAGATCTCGGTCAAGCACCACGACCCGGTCGTGATGATCGCGGCGTACCGCCTGCTCGCCGAGCGTTGCGACTATCCGCTGCACCTCGGCGTGACCGAGGCCGGGCCGGCGTTCCAGGGGACGGTGAAGTCCGCGGTCGCGTTCGGCGCGCTGCTCGCCGAGGGCATCGGCGACACCATCCGGGTCTCGTTGTCGGCCCCGCCGGTCGAAGAGGTCAAGGTCGGCATCGCCATCCTGGAGTCGCTGGGCCTGCGGCAGCGCCGGCTGGAGATCGTGTCCTGCCCGTCGTGCGGCCGCGCGCAGGTCGACGTCTACACCTTGGCCGAGAAGGTGCAGGCCGGCCTCGACGGCCTGACCGTCCCGCTGCGGGTTGCGGTCATGGGCTGCGTCGTGAACGGGCCGGGGGAGGCGCGCGAGGCCGACCTCGGGGTCGCCTCCGGCAACGGCAAGGGCCAGATCTTCGTTAAGGGCGAGGTCATCAAGACCGTCCCCGAACACCAGATCGTCGAGACCCTCGTGGCCGAGGCGCTCCGGCTCGCCGACGAGATGGGCACCGACGCGCAGGGCCAGCCTGCCGTCACCGTCGGCTGACACTGCGGGGTCATCCGTGCGGGTGCTCGACGACCGCGACCTGCCGGCGGTGCTCGACCTGCTGAACCGCGACCCGGTCGGCAACGTCTTCGTGCTCTCCCGGCGGGCCGCGGGCAGCCTCGACCCGCGGCTGCTGGGCGGCGAGATGTGGGGGTACGACGCCGGCGGCCGGCTGGCCGCGATCTGCTATGCCGGCGCCAACCTGGTCCCGGCCGCGGACGACGCGGCGGCGCTGGCGGAGTTCGCCGACCACGCCCGGCGGCGCGGCCGGCGGTGCTCGTCGATCGTCGGGCACGCCGACTCGGTCGCGGCGCTGTGGCGGCGGTTGCGCCCCTCCTGGGGACCCGAGCGGGAGGCGCGGCTGTGCCAGCCGCTGCTCGCGATGGTTGCACCGTCGCGCCTTGCCCCCGACCCGCAGGTGCGGCGGCTGCGCCCGGACGAGCTCGACCTGCTGCTGCCGGCGAGCGTCGCCATGTTCACCGAGGAGGTCGGGGTCTCACCGCTCGGCAACGACGGCGGCTCTCGTTACCGCGCGCGGCTGCGCGAGCTGCTGGAACGCGGCCGGTCGTTCGCTCGGGTCGAGGACGGCAAGGTCGTGTTCAAGGCCGACGTCGGTGCGGCGACCGCTGCCGCCTGCCAGTTGCAGGGGGTCTGGGTCGAGCCGTCGTGGCGCGGCCGGGGCATCGCGGCGGCGGCGATGTCCGCCGTGGTCGCGGCCTGCCTGCAGGACGTCGCGCCGACGGTCTCGCTCTACGTCAACGACTACAACGTCCGCGCCCGCCGTACCTATCAGCGCGTCGGCTTCGAACAAGTCGGAACCTTCGCCTCGATCCTGTTCTGAACAGGTAACGATCGGGTCGCAACGGCGCCCGGTCATTGCCCCAACAGCCTGGTTCCGGTTGACTGCGCCTGTTGCCTAACGGGAGGTGGGTCATGGGTCGGTCACGTGGCCGGTTCGCATTCGCTGCCGGGATCGGAGCGATTGCCTTAGTCGCCGCGGCGTGCGGAAGCAGCAGTAGCGGCGGCAGCCCGAGCTCCGGATCGTCGAGCGGCTCGACCAACTCGAGCGCACAGATCACGCTCGGCACCACGGACAGCATCGTCTCGGCCGACCCGGCCGGTGCCTACGACCTGCCGTCATGGACGCTGATGTACAACGTCTACCAAACGCTGCTCGGCGTACCACCCGGCACCAGCAACATCGAGCCGCAGGCGGCAAGCTGCGCCTGGCACGGCAAGACGACGTACGTCTGCACGATGAAGTCGGGTCAGGCCTTCTCGAACGGCGACCCGGTGACCGCGCAGGACGTGGTCTTCTCGTTCAACCGAGTGTTGAAGATCAAGAGCCCGGACGGCCCGTCGAGCCTGTTCGCGCCGATGAAGAGCGTCACCGCCAAGGGCAACACCGTGACGTTCAAGCTGAACGCGCCTGACGCGGCCTGGCCGTACGTCCTCACCACCGCTGCCGGCTCGATCGTCGACTCGAAGGTGTTCCCGGCCAACAAGCTGCTGGCCGACAGCAAGATCGTCGGTTCCGGGCCGTACCAGCTGTCGCAGTACACGCCGAACCAGCTCGCCCAGTTCACGCCGAACCCGCACTACGGCGGCACCGACCAGCTGCACAACGGCGGCTTCATCGTGAAGTACGAGCAGGACGCCTCGACGCTGGTGTCGGACGCGCAGTCCGGCGGCGTCGACATCGCCTACCGCACGCTGGACCCGACTCAGCTGCAGGCGCTCGGCAACACCAGCGGACTGTCGCTGGTGCAGGGCAAGGGCATCGAGATCCGCTACATGGTGTTCAACCAGAAGCTGCAGCCCGGCAACGGCAAGGCGCAGCAGCTGGCGATCCGGCAGGCGGCGGCGCAGGTCATCAACCGCTCGACCATCGCCTCGAAGATCTACCACGGCACCGTGCAGCCGAGCTACTCGATCGTCCCGCAGGGCTTGAACGGTGCGACGGCGGCGTTCCAGACGGCGTACGGCGCCGGCCCGAACGTCGCGGCCGCGAAGGCGGCGTTGCAGAAGGCGCACGTGCAGACGCCGGTGAAGTTCACCCTCTGGTACAACACCAACCACTACAACGACACCGATGTGGCGACCGAGCTGCAGCGCGAGCTGAACGCCAGTGGCCTGTTCCAGGTCTCGTTGAAGTCGGCCGAGTGGAGCACCTACGACAACGCCGCGTTGACCGACCAGTACCCGGTGTTCCTGTTCGGTTGGTTCCCGGACTACCCGGACGCCGACGACTACACGGGCCCGTTCTTCCCGTGCAAGACGGCATTCCTCAACGACCACTACTGCAACCCGCAGGTCGACCATTTGATCTCGGCCGAGGAGGCGTCGACCAGCAAGACGGCGCGGGACCAGGCGTTCGCCCAGATGCAGACCATCCTCGCCAAGGATGTGCCGCTGATCCCGATCTGGCAGGGCGGTCAGGTCGCCGCGGTGCACGACGGCATCACCGGCGTGCAGGCGACGCTGGACCCGTCGTACACCTTCCGGTTCTGGCTCATCGGCAAGTCGTCGTAGGGAGCGGCACGCTGATCTCATGACGGGGACGGGCGGCAGCCTGCGCCGCTATCTAGTGACGCGGCTGCTGCTCGTCATCCCGATGGTGTTGATCCTGCTCACCGTCGTGTTCGTGTTGATGCGGGTCGCACCCGGCAACCCGATCCAGGCCGCGCTCGGCGGTCACCTCTCGGCCGCGCAGCTGAAGGTGCGCGAGCATGCCGCGGGGTTCGACAAGCCGTTGATCGTGCAGTACGGCGAGTACCTCAAGCAGGTGTTCAGCGGCAACTTCGGCACCACGATCAGCAATAACCAGCCGGTCACGCAGATCATCTCGCTCAACGGCGCGGCGACCCTCGAGCTCACGTTCTGCGCGATGGTCGTCGCGGTCGCCGTCGGCTTGCCGCTCGGCATGCTGGCCGCACGGATGCGCGACACCTGGGTGGACACCGCGACGCGGTTGTTCGGCATCGTGATCTACGCGGCGCCGATCTTCTTCCTCGGGCTGCTGGCGCAGGAGCTGTTCGGCCACGTCTTACACGTGCTGCCGACCAACAGCCAAGCGTCGGTGCTGACCCAGATCACGATCAAGCCGCACACCAACATCCTGATTCTCGACGCGATGATCGACGGCAAGTGGGGCGCGCTGCCGGACCTGATCAAGCACCTGATCCTGCCGGCGTTCACGCTCGGGCTGGTGATCGCCGGCGTGGTGTTGCGGCTGGTGCGGATCAACGTGATCCAGACGCTGCGCGGCGACTACGTCGAAGCCGCCCGCGCCCGCGGCATCCGCGAACGCGGTGTCGTGGTCCGGCATGCGTTGCGCAACGCCATGGTGCCGATCGTCACCGTGACCGGCCTGCAGGCGGCGCTGCTGCTGTCCGGCGCCGTGCTCACCGAGGAGACGTTCAACTGGCCGGGCATCGGCAACCGGCTGGTCTTCTACTTGGAGAACCGCGACTACATCGCGGTGCAGGGCATCGTGACCATCTTCACGCTGGCCGTCGTGGCGATCAGCCTGCTGATCGACGTCATCAACGCGTGGATCGACCCGCGGGTCAGGTACTGATGACGGTCACCGCGACGCTGCCGACCCGGCCCGGACGGATGTCCGGCGCCAAGCGCGCGCTGCAACCGTTGTTCGCGGCGCGCGGGATGCCGCGCGTGCTGCTGTGGGTCGGCCTGGTGCTGACGTTCGTGTTCGTGGTGTTCGCGATCTTCGCGCCGCTGATCGCGCCGTACGGGTTCAACCAGTACACCGTGCACGGCCATCGCTTCCCGCAACAGGCGGCACCGTCGCTGCACCACCTGCTCGGCACGACGGTGCAGTCCGACGACGTCCTGTCCCGGGTGATCTGGGGCGCGCGGTCCTCGGTCGAGGTCGTTGCGGTGTCGCTCGCCGTCTCGCTCGTCATCGGCGTGCCGCTCGGGCTGATCTCCGGCTACTTCGGCGGCTGGCTCGACCGGGTCCTGGTGCTGGTCAACGACTCGCTGATCGCGTTCCCCTACCTGCTGCTCGCGATCGTTGTCGCGTTCCTGCTGCAGGGCTCGGTCGGCGGCGGCGTGCTGACCGCCGCCTTCGCGATCACCGTGATCTACATCCCGCAGTACTTCCGGGTGGTGCGCAACACCGTGCTTTCAGTCCGGGAGGAGCCGTACGTCGAGGCCGGCCGCATCCTCGGCGCCCGGCCCGGCACGGTGATCCGCCGCTATGTGTTCGGCAACGTCATCCAGTCGGTGCCGGTGCTCGCCTCGCTCAACGCCGCCGACGCCATCCTGACGCTGGCCGCGTTGTCGTTCCTCGGCATCGGCATCGACCCGTCGGCCGCCTCCGAGTGGGGCTACGACATCCAGCGCGGCATCTCCGACGCGCAGGCCGGCATCTGGTGGACGGGGCTGTTCCCGGGTCTGGCGATCATCCTCACCGTCACCGGGCTCACGCTGGTCGGCGAGAGCCTCAACGACACCATCAACCCGCTGCTGCGGCAGCGCCGGTTCCGCCGGATCACGCTGCCGCCCGAGGTCGCGGCCGGCACCGGCGGTGCCGGGGGACTGGCGGCGCCGGTGCTGCAGGTGCGCGACCTGCGGGTCTGGTACGGCACCGAGCGCGGGCCGGTGCGCGCCGTTGACGGCGTCAACCTCGACATCCGCCGCGGCGAGACGTTGGGGCTGGTCGGCGAGTCCGGTTGCGGCAAGTCGACGCTGGGTCGTGGCCTGCTCGGCCTGCTCCCCGAAGGCGCGCACCGTGCCGGGTCGGTCAGCCTCGACGGTCAGGACCTGCTCGACCTCAGCCCGGCCGAGCTGCGCTGGCTGCGCGGCCCGTCGCTCGGGATGATCTTCCAGGAGCCGATGACCCGGCTCAACCCGCTGATGAGCATCCGCGACCACTTCAGCGAGACGCTGCGCGCCCACGAGGTCGGGATGCCGGCCGAGGAGATCCGGCGCCGCTCGCTCGACGCGCTCGGCGCGATGGGCATCCCGCCGACCCGGTTCAACAACTATCCGTACGAGTTCTCGGGCGGCATGCGGCAGCGCATCCTGATCGCGCTGTCGCTGGTGCTCCAGCCGAAGTTGGTCGTCGCGGACGAACCGACCACGGCGCTCGACGTACTGGTCGAGGCGCAGATCATCTCGATCCTCGCCGACATCAAGCGCAACTTCGACACCGCGATCCTGTTCATCACCCACAACCTCGGGATCATCGCCGAGGCCTGTGACCGGGTGGCGGTGATGTACGCCGGGCGGATCGTCGAGCAAGGCGGCGTCGCGGACGTCTTCAGCGCGCCGCAGCACCCCTATACGCAGGAGCTCCTGGCGTCCACGATCAGCCTTTCGACCACCGGCCTGCACTACATCCCGGGTGCGCCGCCCGATCTGGTCGAGCCGCCACCGGGCTGCCGGTTCCACCCCCGCTGCCCGCACGCCATGCGGGTCTGCCGCGACCAGTTCCCGGTGCCGGTCGATGTCGGTCTCGACCATCCGGTGGAGTGCTGGTTGCACGGTCCGCAGTCGCTGATCCCCGACGGCGCCACCGAGCCGCTGCCGCGAGCCGACATCGGGACGGCCGATGAGGCCTGAACCCGTGACCGACGCGGCGCCGCTGGTCGAGGTGGCCGACCTCAAGGTCCACTTCGGGCTGCGGGGCAGCTTCGTGCAGCGGATGGCGGGCCACGACGTCGGCACCGTCAAGGCGGTCGACGGCGTGTCGTTCACGCTGCGCCGCGGCGAGGTGCTCGGGATCGTCGGCGAGTCGGGCAGTGGCAAGACGACGCTCGGTCGCGCCGTCCTCGGCGCCGCGCCGATCACCGGCGGCAGCGTCCGCTTCGACGGCGTCGAGCTGGCCGGCCTCCGGGAGTCGAAGGTGCGTCCGTTGCGGCGTCGGATGCAGATGGTCTTCCAAGATCCGAACGCGTCACTCAACCCGGCGATGAACCTGCTCGCCGCGGTCGGCCATCCGCTGAAGATCCATGGCATCGCGACCGAGCCCGACGACATCCGGCAGCGGGTGACCACCGCTCTCGAGCGGGTCGGGCTGGCGCCGGTCGAGCGCTACCTCGACAAGTTCCCCGGCGACCTGTCCGGCGGCCAGAAGCAGCGCGCGGTGCTCGCCCGAGCGATCATCGGCGGTCCCGACCTGCTGGTCGCCGACGAGCCGGTGTCGATGCTCGACATGAGCGTGCGGGCGAAGATCCTCGAGCTGATGCTCGACCTGAAACGCGATCTCGGGCTCACCTACATCTACGTGACGCACGACCTGGCAACCGCGAAGTTCTTCTGCGACACCATCGCGATCATGTACCTCGGCCGGATCGTCGAGTACGGCGCGGCCGAGCAGATCTACGCCGAGCCGCGCCATCCCTACACCCGGTCGCTGCTCGCCGCGATCCCCGAGCCGGATCCGTCGCGGAGCGTGCCGCGCGACCTGCCGCGCGGCGAGGTGCCGGACGCGGCCAGCCCGCCGAGCGGCTGCTCGTTCCATCCCCGTTGCCCGGCGGCGTTCGAGATCTGCGGCTGGGACAGCCGCGACCTCCGCGAGCTGATCGAGCGGCACTGGGCGAGCAAACCGGCGGAGCAGTTCGAGCAGGAGCGCCGGATGATCCGCAACCTGGACCGGCTCGACGCGCCGGCCAGCACCGCGCAGCTGACCGCCGGCGGCGGGCATCCGCCCGCGGCCGTTGCCGGGTTGCTGGACGAGCTGCGGGCGGAGCGGCCGGACGAACCGATCTGGCAAGGCGTCGAGGGCGTGCAACCGACCGACGCCGGCGTCGAGGTGCGCTTCCGCGAGGACTTCATCGACCCGCCGCTCTACGACGCCGACGGCACCAAGGTCGCGTGCCTGCTCTATCGACCGGTCACATAACCTCGGCGCATGCCGACCCGGATGTCGCAGCTGCTGCTGCGGACGCTGCGCGAGGACCCGGCCGAGGCAGAGCTGGCGAGCCATCGGCTGTTGCTGCGGGCGGGCTACGTCCGCCGGGTCTCGCCCGGCATCTACTCCTGGCTGCCGCTCGGCAAGCGGGTGCTCGACAACGTCGCCGCCGTCGTCCGCGAGGAGATGGATGCGATCGGCGCACAGGAGGTGCTGTTCCCGGCGCTCGTCCCGCGCGAGGTGTTCCAGGCCAGCGGGCGCGACGCCGACTACGGCGACGGCATCTTCCGGTTGCAGGACCGCAAGCAGATCGACTACCTGCTCGCGCCGACCCACGAGGAGCTCTTCACGCTGCTGGTGAAGAGCGAGTTCTCGTCCTACCGCGACTTTCCGGTCTCGCTCTACCAGATTCAGACGAAGTACCGCGACGAGGCGCGGCCGCGCGCCGGCATCATCCGCGGCCGCGAGTTCGTGATGAAGGACTCCTACTCCTTCGACCTCGACGACGCCGGCCTGCAAGCGTCGTACGACGCGCACCGCGCCGCCTATCAGCGGATCTTCGACCGGCTCGGCCTGGACTACCGGATCGCGTTCGCCGTCTCCGGCGCGATGGGCGGCTCGGCCAGCGAGGAGTTCCTGGCGCCGGCGCCGGACGGCGAAGACAGCTTCGTGCAGTGCGAGAACTGCGACTACACCGCGAACACCGAGGCCGTGGAGATCGCGGCGCCCGAGCCGCAGGACGCCAGCGCGCACAAGCCGAGCGAGGTGCTCGACACGCCGGACACGCCGACGATCGAGTCGCTCGTGCGACTGCTCAACCAGCTGAACCTGGGTCGCGAGTTCACGGCTGCGGACACGCTGAAGAACGTCGTCCTGATGACCCGGGCGCCCGGCAACCCGACCTGGGAGCCGCTCGTCATCGGCGTGCCGGGGGACCGCGAGGTCGATCTGAAGCGGGTCGCCGGCCAGCTCGAGCCGGTCGAGGTGCGGCCGGCGGAAGAGGCCGACTTCGCGGCGGTGCCGGCGCTGGTGCGCGGCTACATCGGCCCGCAGATCCTCGCCGACGCCGGCATCCGCTACCTGGTCGACCCGCTGGTCGTCCCGGGCAGCGCCTGGGTCACCGGCGCGAACGCGAAGGACCAGCACGCCGCCTCCGTCGTGCGGGGTCGCGACTTCGAGCCGGCCGGCGAACTCGGCGCGGTCGAGATCCGCGACGGCGACCGCTGCGCCCGCTGCGGCGGCATCCTGTCGATCGCGCGCGGCATCGAGATCGGCCACGTCTTCCAGCTCGGCCGCAAGTACGCCGACGTGTTCGGGCTCGACGCGACCGGCGCCGACGGCGAGCCGATCCGGATCACCATGGGCTCCTACGGACTCGGCGTCTCGCGCGTGGTCGCGGCCGTCGTGGAGCAGACGTTCGACGACGCAGGGCTGTGCTGGCCGGCGTCGATCGCGCCGTTCGACGTCCACCTCGTCCCGGTCGGGCGTGGCGACGAACAGCTGAAAGCCGCGACCAGCCTCGCCGAGGAATTCGAGGCGGCGGGCCGGCGGGTGTTGCTCGACGACCGGGACGCCTCGGCGGGGGAGAAGTTCGCCGACGCGGATCTGGTCGGCGTCCCGACGATCGTCGTTGTCGGCAAGGGGCTGGCCGAGGGCAACGTCGAGGTGAAGGACCGCAAGACCGGCGATCGGCGCACCGTCGCACTCACCGCCGTCGTCGCCGACCTCACGGCGTAGCGCCAGCGTGCCCGTCGACGCCGTCGTCTTCGACTGGGGCGGCACACTCACCCCGTTTCACGCCGTCGACCTGCTCGACGCCTGGCGAGCCGCCGCGGAGGTGCTCGCCCCGGATCGCGCCGACGAGGTTGCGGAGGTGCTGTTGGCGGTCGAGCGGTCGTCCTGGCGGCGGGTCGAGTCGACCATGGAGAGCGCCACCACCGGCGCGATCCTCCGCGAGGCGAGCGCAGCCGTCGGCCTGCCGGTCGACGAGGTGCTCCACGAGCGGGCACTCGCGCGGTACCTCGATGACTGGGCGCCCACGACCGTCGCCCGGCCCGAGGCGGTCGACGTGCTGCAGCGACTCCGGCGACAGCGGCTGCGCACCGGCCTGTTGTCAAACACGCACTGGCCGGCCGACCGGCACGAAGAGTTCCTGCGCCGCGACGGCCTGCTCGACCTGATCGACACGCGCATCTACACCAGCGAGCTCGAGGTCGTGAAACCACATCCGACGACGTTCACCGCCGTCCTCGACCGCCTCGGGACGGAGCCGCGGAGTGCGGTCTTCGTCGGGGATCGACGCTTCGACGACATCTGGGGCGCGCAGCAGGTTGGCATGCGCACGGTGTGGCTTCGCAACGAGATGACGCCGCCTGCCGAGGTCGAGCCGGACGCCGTCATCGACGAGCTCGCCGAGCTCCCCGACGTCGTCGCTCGCTGGCTCTGACGCCGGCAGGTCAGGTGGGTTGACCGGGCAGGGCCGGCACGGAGCCGCCCCACTCGGTGATCCTCGCGGCGGCCTCACGGAGCCAGTCGATCGCCAGGGTCCGGTCGCGGTCGCGCGACGAGCCGGTGCTGGCCGCGATGAGGTCCCAGGCAGCGCCCGCGCCGCCTTCTTCGAGCTGTACGGCGAGCCGTTTCGCGCTCACCGCGTCGGTCACCGGGAACGGCAGGCCGTACGCCGCCAGCGGCGCCAGCGGGGTCGCGCCGGTCTTGCGGATCTCGGCGTCGAGCAGGTCGCGCCGCTGCTCGTTGACCCGCAATGCCGTCAAGGCGCGCTTGCGGCCGGTGCCTCTCAAATGCGCGCCGACGACGCCGTACCCGTAGACGATCGCGTGCTCGGCCGCCAGCGCCTGCTGCAGCGCCTGGGATCGGTTCATCCGGCGCTCGCCTGGTGGGACGCGGCGATGCTCGCAAGCAGTGCCGCGGTCGTGCCGCGATGGGCGGCCAGCGCCTCGGTCCGCAGCGCATCGGCGCTCTGCCGCAGCGCGGCGGGCAGGTCGCGGTCGATGCCGTGGGCCGTTCGCGTACTGGCGGCCAGCCGCCGCAACGCGGTGACGTGCACGGCGTGCAACGCCCGGGCCACCCGCAGCGGTGGTTGGTCGCGGACGCTCGCGCGCTGGATGGCCGCGTCGTAGGAGGCCAGCAGCGCCAGCTCGCCGTCCAGCGCCCGAGCGAGCGCGGTTGCGTCCGGATCGGGTGCGGTGCTGGGGAGCGGGCGCGGCGGGTGATGGCTGCTGCAGCCGGCGGCGACGAGGCCGCCGACCATGAGCACCGCGCGCCGGGTGACCCGTGCCGGCGAACGCGGCGGTGCGACCTCCACCGCGCCGAGTGTGTCAAGCGTCCAAGATCGGTGCCAAGCCGGATTCGTGAGCGGTCGATTACTCTGCCGCTCATGGCCCCACCTGCCGTCTCGAATGCGGCGATCCGCGACGCGGTGGAGCCGGTCGCAAGTGGGGCCGGCTACGACCTGGAGGACGTCGTGGTGACATCGGCCGGCCGGCGGAGCATGGTGCGGGTCGTCGTCGACCGCGACGGCGGGGTCGATCTCGACGCGGTCGCCGAGCTGTCGCGCGAGGTGTCGCGCGCGCTCGACGACACCGACGTGCTCGGCGAGCAGCCCTACGTGCTCGAGGTCACCTCGCCCGGCGTGAACCGGCCGCTCACGCTGCCGCGTCACTGGCGGCGCAACGTCGGGCGGCTGGTCGAGGCCGGCTCGCACACCGGGCGGATCGTCGCCGCCGACGACGACGGGGTGACCCTCGACGTCGACGGGCAGCAACGTCGGTTCGCATACGACGAGCTCGGCGACGGCCGGATCCAGATCGAGTTCACCCGGCGTGACGGCACCCCATGAACATCGACATCGCGGCGCTGCGCGGCCTGGTTCGCGAGCGCGACCTCTCCCTCGACACCGTGATCGAGGCGATCGAGTCCGCGCTGCTGGCGGCGTACCAGCACACCGAGGGCGCGAAGCCGCACGCCCGGGTGCAGCTCGACCGCAAGACCGGCGAGTGCACGGTCTGGGCGCAGGAGATCGACGAGAACGGCGAGGTCGTCAGCGAGTCCGAGGAGACGCCGCACGACTTCGGCCGGATCGCCGCGATGACCGCCAAGCAGGTCATCATGGCGCGGCTGCGCGACCACACCCAGGAGACGACCTACGGCGAGTACGTCGGCCGTGAGGGCGACCTGGTCAGCGGGATCATCCAGCAGCACGCCGGGGTCCGGCCGGACGGCCCGGTCTTCGTCAACCTCGGCGACGTCGAGGGCGTGCTGCCACCCGCCGAGCAGGTCCCGGGCGAGCCGTACGCCCACGGCGAGCGGCTGCGGTGCCTGGTCGTCGGCGTCCACAAGGGCATCCGGGGCACCCAGGTGACGCTGTCGCGCACGCACCCGAACCTGGTGCGCAAGCTGTTCGCGATGGAGGTGCCCGAGGTCGCGGACGGCACCGTCGAGCTCGCCGCGGTCGCGCGCGAGGCCGGCCACCGCACCAAGGTCGCGGTGCGCTCCAACTCCCCGGAGGTGCGGGCTCGCGGCGCCTGCATCGGCCCGATGGGCTCGCGCGTGCGGGCCGTCGTGGCCGAGTTGCACGGCGAGAAGATCGACATCGTCGACTGGGACCCCGACCCGGCGACGTTCGTCGGCAACGCCCTGTCACCGGCCCAGGTGACCAGCGTGACCGTGGTCGACCCGGTCGCCCGGCTGGCGCGCGTCGTCGTACCGGACTTCCAGTTGTCGCTCGCGATCGGTAAAGAGGGACAAAACGCCCGGCTCGCCAACCGGCTCACCGGATGGCGGATCGACATCCGTCCCGATCGGGAAGCGGCCGATCAGCGCTAGACTGCAACGTGACGAGGCGCGCGGAGCCGGTTCGCACCTGCGTGGGATGCCGGACCCGGGCCGCCAAGTCAGACCTGTTGCGCGTCGTTGCGGTCGGGAGTGCACTCGTTCCCGACCCGCGCGGCACGATGCCGGGCCGGGGTGCGCACCTGCATCTCGATCGGCAGTGCCTCGCGCTGGCGGAGCGCCGCCGGGTGTTCCCACGGGCCCTTCGGCTCGAGGGGCCGCTCGATCCGGCCGCCGTCCAGGAGTACGTCGCACGACACGACCGATCCGAGCAGAGCGGAACCACATGATGAGCGCTCGATGAGTCCGACCAGATGAGCACCGCCGTGCACTGACCCAAGGCTTGCGGTAACGACCGTGGGCCGCCGAAGGAGAATTAGTGGCCAAGGCCCGCGTGTCCGCGCTCGCCAAGGAGTACGGACTCACGTCCAAGCAACTCATTGAGTGGCTGAACAACAACGGCGAATACGTCAAGTCGCCGTCATCCACGGTCGAAGCGCCGGTCGTCGCGAAGGTCGACGCCGCCTTCCCGAAGGCACCGGCCGCCGAGGAAGCCCCGGCGAAGAAGACCGCCGCCAAGAAGACCACGGCCAAGAAGGCCGCCGCCGTCGATGGTGCGGCTGCCGCCGAGCCCGCGACCGAGGACGCCGCGCCGGAGCG
>DASZPL010000171.1:0-7155 GCA_035550315.1 Mycobacteriales bacterium
GCCGCTCAAGCGTGATCCGCGGGCGCGCCGGAGCCTGCAGGACGGCTACCCGCCCGCTGCCGAAGTTGATGAAATCGCGCCGGGTGGTTTGGTCGAACTGCGAGTAGAAGCCCGGCGACGGCAGCTGCAACCGCTCGACGAGCTTCGTCCCGTGCAGCACGTAGATCGTCGAACTGTCGGTGGTAACCGTGACGACGTGCGTCGCTGGATTGACGGCGGGCAGGTACGGCGAGAAGTCGATGTGAATCGTCCGCACCACTGAGGCACCACGCAAAATGCTGATCGAGTTGCTGTCCTGGTTCGCGACGTAAACGAGGCCGTTGCGTCGGTCAACCGCCAACCAGCCCGGGTGCATTCCAACGGTTAGCGTGCCGGCCACCGACACAGTTCCCTGATGCTCCCGCAGCATCGTCACACTGCCGTTGATCACCTCAATGCCGGTCCTCTCTGGGGTCGGCAGCCAAGTGTCGATCCATCGCGTCAAACGAGCAATAGCACGTTGGGGCTAGACCTCGATGACGACGGGGATGATCATCGGGCGGCGGCGGTAGGTGTCGCTGACCCACTTGCCGACGACCCGGCGTACGCGCTGCTGCAGCTCGTGCCGGTCGCTCACGCCTTCGCGCCCGGCCGCGGCGAGTGAGTCCTCGACCAGCGGCACGACGGCTTCGAACGCGGCGGCGTCCTCGGAGAAGCCGCGGGCGAAGATCTCCGGCGTGGTCGACACCTTGCCGGTCACCGAGTCGACGAGCACGACGATCGTCACGAAACCCTCGCCGCCGAGGATGCGCCGGTCCTTCAGCGACTCCTCGCCGACGTCACCGACGGCGAGCCCGTCGACATACACGTAGCCCGCCGGGATCGCGCCGACGATCGACACCTGGCCGTTGACCAGATCGACGACGACGCCGTCATCAGCGAGGATCACGTTGCCCGGCGGCACCCCGCTGGCTTCGGCGAGTGCGGCGTGCGCGCGCAGGTGCCGCCACTCGCCGTGGATCGGCATGACGTACGACGGCCGGGTCACGTTGAGGACGTACAACAGCTCACCGGCCGGCGCGTGGCCGGAGACGTGGACGAGTGCGGTCTCCTTGTGCACCACGTGAGCGCCCAGCCGGTTCAACCCGTTGATTACCCGGAAGACGGCGCTTTCGTTACCCGGCACGAGCGACGATGCGAGCACCACGGTGTCGCCCGGCTCCACCCGCACCTGCCGGTGGGCGCGGCTCGCCATCCGCGACAGCGCCGACATCGGCTCACCTTGCGACCCGGTCGAGACCAGAACCACCTGCTCCGGCGGCAGCTCCTCGGTGGCGGCGAGGTCGACGACCAGCCCCGGCGGGATCCGCAGGTAGCCGAGGTCGCGCGCGATGCCCATGTTGCGCACCATCGACCGGCCGATGAAAGCGACCCGGCGGTGGTGCGCGTGCGCCGCGTCGAGCACCTGCTGCACGCGGTGCACATGCGAGGCGAAGCACGCCGCGATGATCCGCCGGCGCGCGTTGCGAAACACCTCGTCGAGCACCGGGGCGATCGCCCGCTCCGAGGTGACGAAGCCCGGCACCTCGGCGTTGGTCGAGTCGCTCATCAGCAGGTCGATGCCGTCGCGCCCGAGCCGCGCCCAGCCGCCGAGATCGGTGAGCCGGCCGTCGAGCGGCAGCTGGTCCATCTTGAAGTCGCCGGTGTGCAGCACCGTTCCGGCCGTCGTACGGATCGCGAGACCGAGCGCGTCGGGGATCGAGTGGTTGACCGCGAAGAACTCGCACTCGAACGGCCCGAGCCGCTCCTGCTGGCCCTCGATCACCTCGAGCGTGAGCGGCGTGATGCGGTGCTCGGCGAGCTTGCCCTCGACCAGCGCGAGGGTGAGCCGGGACCCGATCAGCGGGACGTCGGGCTTCTCGCGCAGCAGGTACGGCACGCCGCCGATGTGGTCCTCGTGACCATGAGTCAGTACGACGGCGTCGAGGTCGTCCCAGCGGTCGCGCAGGTAGCTGAAGTCCGGCAGGATCAGGTCAACGCCTGGTTGCTCGGTCTCGGGGAAGAGCACGCCGCAGTCGACGATGAGCAGCCGGCCGCGGTGCTCGAACACCGTCATGTTGCGGCCGATTTCGCCGATGCCGCCGAGCGCGACGATCCGCAGGCCGTCGTCCGCCAGCGGCGGGGGCTCGGGCAGGTCGAGGTGGGGGTGGCTCACGTGGGCTGACTACTGGATGGCCACGCCGGCGGCGGCAAGGTCGGCGCGCAGCACGTCGAGCTCGGCGGTCGTCGCGTCGATCAGTGGCGGTCGCACCGGACCGGCCGGCAGGCCGAGCAGGTGCAGCGCCGCCTTGGCGAGGATCGCGCCCTGGGTGCGGAACATCCCGGTGTAGACCGGCATCAGGTCGCGGTGGAGGTCACGCGCGCGCTGCACGTCGCCGCCGTCGTACGCCGCGATCATCTCGACCAGCTGCTTGCTCACGACGTGGCTGACGACGCTGACGAAGCCGACGGCGCCGAGCGCCAGCAGCGGCAGGTTGAACATGTCGGTGCCGCAGTAGTACGCGAGGTCGGTCGCGACCAGCACGCGCGAGGTCGCCTCGACATCGTCCTTCGCGTCTTTCACCGCGACGATCCGCGGGTGCTGTGCCAGCTGGATCAGGCTTTCGGTCGCGATCGCCTGGCCGGTGCGGCCCGGGATGTCGTAGAGCATCACCGGCAGGTCGGTGGCGTCGGCAATCGCGCGGAAGTGCTGCACCAATCCGGCCTGCGGCGGCTTCGAGTAGTACGGCGTGACGACGAGCAGACCGCTGGCGCCCGCCTTCTCCGCCTCGCGGGCGAGGTCGACGGTGTGGCGGGTGTCGTTGGTGCCGACGCCGGCGACCACGTGCGCCCGATCGCCGACCGCCTCGACGACCGCGCGGAGCAACCGCTCCTTCTCGGCGTCGGTCGTCGTCGGCGACTCCCCCGTCGTACCGCTGATCACCAGGCCGTCGTTGCCGGCATCGACCAGGTGGCTGGCCAGCCGCTGCGCGCCGTCGAGGTCGAGGCCGCCGTCGGCGGTGAACGGCGTGACCATCGCGGTCAGCAGCCGGCCGAACGGCGCGGTTGTCATGACATGACGGTATCGCGGCCGGCGGGGGCGACCAGGGCACGCTGCAGCGTGACGATCCGGTAGCGCAGCCCGCCGGTCGACGTCCGCCAGCCGGTTGCCGGGTCGCGGGCGGTGGTTTCCCAGGTCTCGTCCAGCGCCGGGGCGAAGCTGTCGCCCTCGAAGCTGCCGTCAACCTCGGTCATCACGATGCGCTCGGCGTAGGGCAGCGCCGCCTGGTAGACCTGCGCTCCCCCGATCACCCAGATCTCGCCGGGGGTGCGCAGCGCTTGGTCGAGCGAGGCGACCGGCTCGGCGCCGGGCGCGGACCAGTCGGCCTGCCGGGTGAGCACGACGTTGCGGCGGCCGTCGAGCGGGCGAAACCGCGTCGGCAGCGAGTCCCAGGTGCGGCGGCCCATCACGACCGTCGCGCCCATGGTGAGCGCGCGGAAGTGCGCCATGTCCTCCGGGATCCGCCACGGGATCTGGCCGCGGTGGCCGATGACCCGGTCGGCGGCCTGCGCCCAGACCAGCGAGACCACGACGACGGCTAGACGGCGACCGGTGCCGCGATGGCGGGATGGTGCTGGTAGCCGACGACCTCGAAGTCGTCGAAGCCGTAGTCGAACAGCGAGGCGGCGCGGCGCACGCGCAGCTGCGGGAACGGCAGCACCTCGCGCGACAGCTGCTCGCGCACCTGCTCGACGTGGTTGTCGTAGATGTGGCAGTCGCCGCCGGTCCAGATGAAGTCGCCGACCTCGAGGTCGGTCTGCTGCGCGATCAGGTGGACCAGCAGCGCGTAGCTCGCGATGTTGAACGGCACGCCGAGGAACAGGTCGGCGCTGCGCTGGTAGAGCTGGCACGACAGCCGGCCATCGGCGACGTAGAACTGGAACATGGTGTGGCAAGGCGGCAGCGCCATCTGCGGGAGGTCGGCGACGTTCCACGCCGACACCACCATCCGGCGGGAGGTCGGGTCGGTGCGCAGCTGCTGCAAGACGGCGCTGATCTGGTCGACCTGCCGGCCGTCGGGGGTCGGCCAGGACCGCCACTGCACGCCGTAGATCGGGCCGAGCTCGCCGCGGGCGTCGGCCCACTCGTCCCAGATCGTGACGCCGTGCTCGTGCAGCCAGGTGACGTTGCTGTCGCCGCGCAGGAACCACAGCAGCTCGACCGCGACGGAGCGGAAGTGCACCCGCTTCGTGGTGATCAGCGGGAAGCCGGCGGCGAGGTTGAACCGCATCTGGTGACCGAACACGCTGCGCGACCCGGTGCCGGTGCGGTCGGGGCGATGGGCGCCGTGCTCGAGCACGTGACCGAGGAGGTCTTCGTACTGTCGATCGAACACCCGCCGACGTTACCCCTGGGGACGGCCGATGCCGGCCACCCGACACGGTTGCCGCGCCGGTGGATCGGGGAAGGACGGCGGGAAACGCCAACAACCCAGGAGAGCGCCATGAAATTCGGCCGGCTGCTGCTGCGCATCGTCATCGGGGGACTGTTCGTCGGGCACGGCACCCAGAAGCTGTTCGGCTGGTTCGGCGGGCCGGGCATCGAGGGGTTCAGCCAGGCCGCGGAGTCGATGGAGATGCGGCCCGGCCGGCGCAACGCGATCGCGGCCGGGCTGACCGAGACGGCCGGCGGCGCGATGCTGGCGGCCGGCGCGGCGACGCCGCTCGCCGCGGCCAGCCTGATCGGCACGATGACAACCGCGATCCGCAAGGTCCACTTCCGCAACGGCCCGTGGAACTCGAACGGCGGTTACGAGTACAACCTGGTGCTGATCGCGGCACTGCTCAGCCTGGTCGACGGCGGGCCCGGCCCGATCTCGGTGGACGGGCTGATGGGCTGGCACGACACCGACCACAAGTGGGCGATCGGCGCGCTGGCCGTCGGCGCGGCGACGTCCACCGCGATCATCGAGCTGGGTCGTCGCACGCCGCCGACGCCTCCCGCGGACGCCGGCACGCCGCCGTACCCGGAGGCCGGCCGGACCGAAGAGCGGGCGGAGACGGCGGAGCCGGCCGAATCCGCCGAGGCCGAACGGCAGCAGTGAGCTAGCACCGCGTCGGTAAGGTCGCGGCGTGGCCGTCGTCGCACCTTCGACCGAGGACGACTTCGCCCGCGGGCTGGCGCGCTGGATCGGCGGCCCGTTCGGCCGTCACGGCGCGCCGCGGCTGGCTCGACGCGGGGTGTTCGCCGTCGTACTGGCGGTGACGTACGTCGTCGTCGTCCTCGCGTGGCTGCAGAAGTCGCCGTGCATCTCTCATCCGTGGAGCAACAACTTCCAGTACACGCACTACTGCTACACGGACGTGTCCGCGCTCTACTACGACGAGCGGCTGTCGACGCTGAAGATCCCGTATCTCGACAACGAGACGCCGGGATCCAACCCGCCGAAGTACATGGAGTATCCGGTGCTGACCGGGTGGTACATGCTCGGCGCCGCCGAGATCGCGCACCACATCGAGGGGCCGACGACGGCTGAGTCGACAGCGATCGCGCAAGGCGGCGCTGCCGCGGCGAACGCGACGGCGGCGGTGCAGGCGCGGCAGGCCAAGGTGTACTTCGACGTGTCGGCGATCGGGATGGGCCTCGCCGCCGTGGGCGCGGCAGTCCTGGTCGCGATGTGTGCGGGGCGGCGGCGCCCGTGGGACGCGATGATGTTCGCCGTCGCGCCGGTGCTGCTGTTCTATCTCGACGTCAACTGGGACATCCTGGCGACGCTCGCGGCGGTCGCGACGTTGGCGGCTTGGGGGCGGCGACGATGGTGGCTGGCCGGCGTGCTGCTCGGGCTCGGTGTCTCGGCGAAGTTCTATCCGCTGCTACTGCTGCCGGCGATCGCGCTGGTCGCCTACCGCGCCCGGCAGTTCCGGCCGTTCGCGAAGCTCTGCGGCACGGGAGTCGCGACGTGGCTGATCGTCAACGTGCCGGTCTGGGTGGCGAACCCGGCCGGCTTCGAGCGGTTCTACAGTTTCAACTCCCATCGGCCGGCCGACTTCGACAGCTGGACGTTTGCCTGGCAGGACTATGTCTTCGGCTCCGGCCACCAGTGGAACGTGTCAAGCCTCAACGTGACGACCGGGCTGCTGTTTGTGATCTGCCTGGCGGGAATCGCGGTGCTTGCGCTGCGCGCGATCGAGCCGCCGCGACTCGCGCAGCTCGCGTTCCTGATCGTCGTGGCGTTCCTGTTGACCAACAAGGTCTATTCGCCGCAGTACGCCGTGTTCTTGCTGCCGTTCGTCGTACTGGCTCGACCGCGGTGGGGCTACTTCCTCGCCTGGCAGGCGACCGAGATTGCGTTGTTCCTGACCCGGTACCTCTACTTCGTCAACCTCGGCGACTCGACTCAGGGGTTGACCTACACGCAGTACTTCCTGATCGGAATCGTGCCGCGCGACTTGGTGCTGATTGGCCTCGCTAGTCGCGTGGTCCAGGAGATCCGGCGGCCGAGCGAGGACGTCGTCCGCACGGACGAGGAGCTCGATCCGCTCGTCACGGCACAGCCGTGGACAGCGCAGCCAACCCTGGCGACATGAACGGCTGGTGGGTCGTCGCGAGTGCGATGCTGCCAACGTGAAGCTCAAGCTCGACCTGCACGACATCTACAACCGCGGTGCCGACATCGACCGAGCGCTTCGGCAGATCGTCGACGAGGCGGTAGCGAAGAAGGCGCCGCTCGTCGAGATCATCCCGGGCAAGGGGTCGGGCCAACTGAAGAAGCGCGTGCTGCGCTTCCTCGATCAGAAGGAGATCAAGACGCTGTATCACCGGGTCGAAAAGGACTCGGACAATTTCGGCCGCGTCTTTGTTCACTTCCGCTGGAAGTAGCGGTGTCGGGCGTTGAGGTGGTCACCCGCCGGGTTCGTCTCCGGCGAGTCGGGTGGGTGGGAAGGTGCGGTGGTAGCCGCCGGGGGTGATCCAGGTGGTGGTGCCGTCGGGGTTGTGCAGGACTTGCCAGTCGGTGTGGGTTTTGCATCGGTGGTGGCGGCGGCAGCGGGGCCGTAGGTTGTCCGGGTCGGTGCCGCCGCCGCGGGCGTGAGCGATCGTATGGTCGGCGTCGCAGCGTTGCGAGGGGATCGCGCAGC
>DASZPL010000172.1:0-2302 GCA_035550315.1 Mycobacteriales bacterium
GCCCTTGCCGTTGGCGTTGAACGCCGCCACCCGGAACACGTACGCCGTCCCGCCCGTGAGGCCGGTCACGGTCTGCGTGGTCGCGGTGCTGGTGTGGAACGCGTCCGACGCCGACGTCCAGGTGGTGCCGCCGTCGGAGGAGTACTGCACGTCGTAGCCGGTGATCGCGCTGCCGCCGTTGTCGCTGGGCGCGCTCCAACTGACCGTCGCCTGGCCGAGCCCGGCCGTCGCGGTCGGTGCTGCCGGGGCTCCGGGAACATTCCCGGTCGACCCGTTGGCGAGCAGCGTCGCATTGATACCAGTCGTTGTCGCGCCCGCCGTGACGGCGACAGGGGTCGCTGACGTGATGTCGCTGGTGTTCTGCCAGAACTGCTTCTGGTAATTGCCACCGGAGTCGTCGAACGTGACGACGTAGTTGCCAGACGGCAAGCCGGCGATGTCGTAGGTGCCGGTCGTGCCGGATCCACTCAGCGCGCAGTCGCTACCCAGGTCGCCCGCGTCGTCGAAGGCCGAGACGCACAGATGAATGTCGGTGCTCGGGCTGCCGCCCGGCTCGGTGACGGTGCCGGTGATGTGACCGCCCGCCGGGAGTGTGACGTTGATGCCCGACGACGCTGCGCCGTTGGTCACATGGACGGTGGTAGCGGCGGTGAAGTCGGTGGTGCCTCCCGGCGCACCGTTGTAATACTCGCTGATGAAGGTGCCGCCCAGGTCGCTGGCCAGCACGACGTAGTCGGCGGTGCCGAGGCCAGTGACCGTGTAGTTGCCGCTCGAGAAGCTGCACGTCGAGCCCTCGATGGTCGCGCCGGTCGTGTCGAACACGAAGACGCAGAGATGGCTGTCGGTGTCGGCATTACCGCCTGTCTCGGTCACCTTCCCGGTGATCGAGCCGGTGCCGCTGACGTGCGGCACCGCTTGCGCCTTCGCAGCCCCGGTCGCTGCGGCCGTGGCCGTGAGGTGGTGGGTCGTCGAGCCGGCGTCAGCCACGGCGGCGTGCCCGGCGGCAGCGGTCGCGGGCGCCGGGAACCCAGCGCCCAGCAATAGAGCTGGCAACATCCCGACCGCTGCCGCGATCGTCATGCTGCGGCGTACCAGTCGGCCGTGTTTGCGTTGATCCGGGCTGCGATGCACCAGGTCCCCCTTCACCGAGGCGATATGTCCTGGCTGGACCGCGGCATCCTAACGGGTCGCCACGACGGCTGTCGGATTGCGACCGGTTTCGTTACCGGTCGGTTAGCGTGGGAAAAATGCCGATACCTGGAGGTCACGCACGCATGCTGCACGGATTCGCGCGCCGGGGGACGATGGCGCTCGCCGCAGGATCGCTGGCCGTCGCCTTGGCCGCTTGCTCGAGCTCATCGAACGGTGACAACCCGACCGTGACCGGTGCCAGCAAGCCGGCGGCCGCCTCGCAGACCTTCCATCACGTCACCAAGGCCGACTACCACCAGCTGCGGCTCGTGCTGCCCACGATGCGCGGTGTGGAGGGCATCACCTACCAGGCCGGCAACCTGTCGGTGCAGTTCCGCGACACCGCGGTCAAGCTCGACCAGACCAACGTCGCCAACATCGTGCAGACCGTGCAGGGCGGCGGCCGTCCCGCCGGCCCGACGCCGAGTAAGTCCGCCAAGCACCACGGCAAGCATCACGGCTAGCCGGACTGGGTGAGCCACCGGAGCAGCGTCCGTACGCCGAAGCCGGTCGCCCCTCGCGTGACTTCCGCCTCGTCGGCGTCGGCGCGGGCCGGCCCGGCGATGTCCAGGTGCGCCCACGGCACGCCGGCGACGAACTCGCGCAGGAACAGCGCCGCAACGATCGAGCCGCCGCTGTAGTGCAGCTCCGGCCGGCCGATGTTGCGCAGGTCGGCGACCGGTGAGTCGAGCGCGTCGCGGTAGTCGGCGACCAGCGGCATCGGCCACAGCCGCTCGCCGGCGGCCTCGCCCGCCCTGACTAGAGCGTCGCGCAGCTTGTCGCTCGTCGCGTAGAGCGCGGCGTGCCGCTTGCCCAGGCCCAGCGAGGCGGCGCCGGTCAACGTGGCAAGGTCGACGATCACGTCCGGGGCGAGCCGGTCGACGGCGTAGGCCAGCGAGTCGGCCAGCACGATCCGGCCTTCGGCGTCGGTGTTGAGGATCTCGTCGGTGCGCCCGCCGTAATGCCGGACGACGTCGCCCGGCCGCAGCGCGGCCGCGCCGGGCAGGTTCTCCGCCATCGGCACCAGGCCGGTCACCCGCACCGGTACGCCGAGGGTCGCCAGCGCGGACATCGCCGCGATCACTGCGGCGCCGCCGGCCATGTCGGTCTT
>DASZPL010000173.1:0-25569 GCA_035550315.1 Mycobacteriales bacterium
GGTCCCACGGGTCGAGTCGCTCGTCGGTACGGCGGGCGCTCACGACCGGTCCCCGGCCGCCGCGACCAGCACGACGGCTCGTTCGACGGCGTACGCCGCGTCGTCACCCGCGCCCTTCAGCTCACCGTCGGCGACGGCGACCGCCTGCACGGCAGTCGCGAGCGCATCCGGCCGCCACCGGCGCAGCCAGGCCTGCGCCCGCCGGATCTTCCATGCGGGCATCGCGAGTCGGCGCGACAGCGCGTCGGCGGACCCGCCGCCGGCCGCACCGACCTGCGCGATCAGCCGCAGGTTGGCGGCGAGCGAGCTGCTGACCAAGACCGGGTCGAGACCAGTCGCGAAGGCCCAGCGCAGCGTTTCGAGTGCGCCCGCGGCATCACCGTCGACGGCGCGGTCGGCGACCGCGAAGCCGGTCGACTCGACTCGTCCTCGGTGGTACGTCGTCACCTCGTCGATTCCGATGGCCGGGCCGACGTCGGCAACGAGTTGCCGGCAGACGATCGCGAGCTCCCGGACGTCGTTGCCGACCGCGGCGACCAGCTCGGCTGCCGCCTCGCGATCGATGGTGCCGCCGGCGGCCCGCACCTCGTCGGCGACGAACTGCTCCCGCTCACGCGGCGACCGCACACTCGCGACCTCCCGCGTCCGGCCGAGAGCGCTCAGCGCCTCGAGGGCCGCCTTGCCCTTGGCGCCGCCGGCATGCGCGGCGACGACGACGGTCTCGTCGTCGGCGGCGCCGATCGCGGCCGCCAGCGCGCTCGCGGCGTCCTTGCCGACGTCCTGCAGCTCGCGCAGCACGATGACGCGTCGCTCCGGGAACAGCGACGGCGCGAACAGATCCGCAAGCGTGTCCTCGCTCACGTCGCCGCCGCGAAGGTCGCGGACCGAGACCTCCTCATCGCCCGCCGCGGCGCGCACCGCGGCGACGATGCGGCCGATCTCACGGTCGACGAGCAGGGCCTCGCCGCCGACGATCACGGTTACGTCTGCGGCCACCGGCCCAGAATGTCACGCCCGACACCCGCTTCCCGGCATGGCAAGCCGCGGCGCCAGAGCATGACACCGACGGCGAGCACAGCGACGATGCCGCAGAGCACGGCAGTCGTCGCAGACCACCGCGCGTTGGCGCCCGGCAGCGCCGCGAGCAGTCTCGCGACGTGCGCGATGACCGCGGTCGGCGCAGCCGCCAGCCAGCCGAGGCCGACCCCGAGCGGTGGACACACGGTGGCCGCCACCGCCGCCGCGACACCGAGCACCGTGGCCGGCGGCACCGCCGGCGCCGCGAGCAGATTGGCCGGCACGGCGTACGGCGTGAGGGTGCCGAACGCCGCGATCAGGACCGGTGTGCAGGCTAGCTGGGCGGCGGCAGCGACGGCGACCGCCAACGCCAACGGACGCGGCATATGCCGCGAGAGCCGCCGCGCCCATACCGGCGCGACCGTCACGAGCGCCGCGGTCGCCACAACGGACAGCACGAAGCCGATCGAGCGCGCCAACGACGGCTGCACCAAGACCAGCCCGGCGACCGCCGCCGAGACCGCGGGCAGCGGCGACGCCCGGCGGCCGAGCCACATCCCCGCCAGGACGACGGCACCCATCACCGCCGCCCGCAGCACGCTCGGCGTGGGGCGGGCCAGCACGACGAACCCCAGCAGCGCCAGGCCGCTGGCGACCACCCGCCAGCGGCGCCGCAGCCCGAGACCACGCGCACCGGCGAGTGCCACCGCGAGCACGATGCTGACGTTTTCGCCGCTCACCGCCTCGAGGTGAGTCAGGCCGGTCGCCCGCATCGCCGCCTGCAGCGACGGTGGCGCCCGCGACGTGTCGCCGTCGACCAGGCTGGGCAATAGCCCGCGCTCGTCCGGCGGCAACTTCGACGTCGCCGCTCGCAACGCGGACCGCACCTGGCCGGCGGCCCGTTGCCACCACGGCGGCCGGCCGAGCTGGATCGGGGGTGCGCGTGCGGACAGCACGGCCGCGACATCGTCGCCGGTCCGCGGCGGGTGAAGCACGCCGACGAGCCGCACCCACTGACCGGGCAGCATGCCGCCCCAACCGGCGCCGTACGACATCACCAGCACGGGCGCATCAGCAGACTCGCCGCGTCCCTGTCCAGCCAACGGGGCGACCCGGCTGACCGTGGCGTCGATCAGTGTGAGCCCGGGGTCCTGCGCCACGGGCACCGGGTCGCGCACCACTCGGGCGATCACAGTCACGGCCGCGCCACGGGCGGCGAAGTAGGGCACCGGACCCGTGCGCAGGGCGTGGGCGTGCAGGCCCGCGCTGACCGTGCCCAGCGCGACGCCGATGCCGCCGAGCGCTACCGCCGGATGCCGTCGCGACGTGGCCGCGACGATCGCGGTCGCGAGCAGCGCGACGCCCCAGCAGGTGCGGGGCGCGGCCAGGTCGCCGATCGCCGCCGCCAGCCAGGCGCCGATGGCAAACCACACGATCCGCCAGTCGCGGGCCGGTGGTCTCACGGCGTGACGAGCGGCGCGAGTTCGGCGTACGTCGCTGGGCCGATCCCCGACACCTGTTGCAGCTGCTCGATGCTGCTGAAGCCGCTGTGCGCGGTCCGCCAGTCCACGATCTTCTGCGCGGTCACCGGTCCGACGCCGGGCAGCGTCTCCAACTCCGCCAAGCTCGCGGTGCTGAGCGAGATCGGTGCGCCGGGCGACGTGGTGGTCGCCAGACCGGGCGGTTCGCTTCCCGGACCCGCGGCAGCCGAGTTGGCCCCGCCGACGATCAGCTGCTGCCCGTCGACGACCCGGGCTGCCAGGTTGACCGCTGCTGCCTCGCGCCGATGCCGGAAGCCACCCGCCGCGGCGACGGCGTCCTGCACCCGGGCCCCGATCGGCAGCGTCACCAGCCCCGGCTTTCGGACCTGCCCGGTGACGTCGACCACGATGGAGCCCGCCGCGGTGGTGGCGGCCGGCGTCGCCGATGCCGGTGGAGCAGTGCTCGTCGTCCGGCTGGTCGAGTACGACGGCGCGGCCGCGGCCGCGTGGTGACGCCACAGCGCCGCGCCACCGATCAGCAACGCCGCTACTACGACCAGCGCCGTCAGCACATTGCCCGGCTGCGCCCGCTGCATCCAGTGGCGCAACCACAGCGGTGACCGCTCGACCAGCTCGGCCCGCAGCAGGCCGGGCATCGTTGGCGCAGCGACGTCGGCCGGCGTCGCGACGTCATCGCGTGCGGCCGGCTGGGTCTCCGACGGCTCCGACCGGCCTGTGCTCGACAGGCCGCCGCCGGGCACCCAACCGAACCGGCCGGCGTCCAGGTCCAGCTGGCCGAGCCGCGCGGTCAGCCGGTCGTCGTCGGAGTCCGCCGGAGGGCGAGTGCCGAAGGCCATGCCGGCACGCTAGGAATCGTCCGCCGCGCGAGCCGCACGATCACAGCCGCTGTGGATCCGGCGGCGTACCCGCGCGGCTGTGGACGACCGGTCAAGCAGGGACGACGTTGACCAGCTTGGGCGCCCGCACGATGACGGTGCGCACCTCGCGGCCGTCGAGCGCGCGGCGCACGCCGGGCGCGGCCAGCGCCAACTCGCGCAGCTCGTCCTCGCCGATGTCGGGCGCGACGGTCAGCCGGTCCCGCAGCTTGCCGGCCACCTGCACCACGCAGGTCACGGCCGACTCGACGATCAGCGCCGGGTCATGGTCCGGCCAGCCGGCCACGACCACCGACGGCGACCGGCCGAGCAGCGCCCAGCCCTCCTCGGCGACGAACGGCGCGAAGATCGAGAGCATCCGCACCAGCGCCTCGGCACCCTCACGGACGTCGCCGCCGCGGCCATCGATCACGGCGCCGTCGTCGATCGCCCGGCGCAGCAGGCTGGTCAGCTCCATCAGCCGGGCGATCGTCACGTTGAACCGTTTGGCCTCCGCCAACCCGGTGGCGTCGGCAATCAGCTTGTGCGCACTGCGCCGCAGCTCGCCGGCCGCGTCGCCGGTCGAGACCGCCGCCGACTCCCCCGCGGCGCCGACATCGGCGCACACCCGCAGCACCCGGTGCAGCCACTTGACCGCACCGGTCGGTGACATGTCCGCCCAGTCGATGTCGTCCTCCGGCGGGCCGGCGAACAGCAGCGTGACCCGCACGGCGTCCGGGCCGTAGAGCGCCAGTTGCTCCTGCAGGTCGACGCCGTTGCCCAGCGACTTCGACATCGACTTGCCCTCGTTGATGACCTGACCCTGGTTGGTCAGCCGGCGGAACGGCTCGTCGAAGTCGACCAGCCCCATGTCGCGCAGCACCTTGACGAAAAACCGCGAGTAGAGCAGGTGCAGGATCGCGTGCTCGACGCCGCCGATGTATTCGTCGACGGGCAGCCACTGCTTGGTGCGCTCCAGGTCGAACGCTGCGCTGTCATCGCCGACCGACGGGTAGCGCAGGTAGTACCAGGAGGAGTCGACGAACGTGTCCATCGTGTCGGTGTCGCGGGTCGCGCGTCCACCGCACTTCGGGCAGCGCACGCTCACCCAGTCGATCGCCGACGACAGCGGCGACTGACCACCCTCCGGGCGCAGGTCGTAGCCGGTGACCGGCAGCTCCACCGGCAGCTCGGCGTCCGGGACCGGCACCTCGCCGCACTCGTCGCAGTGCACGATCGGGATCGGGCAGCCCCAATAGCGCTGCCGCGACAACAACCAGTCCCGCAGCCGGAAGGTGACCGCCGGCTCCGCCTTGCCATCGGCAGCCAGGTCCGCGGTGATTGCTTCGATCGCGGCGTCCTTGGCCAGCCCGTCGTACTTTCCGCTGTTGACGAGGACGCCGTCACCGGCCGTCGCGACGCCGCTGGTCGCCGGGTCCGGATCACCGGTGTCGACCACCATCCGCACCGGCAGCCCGAACGCCTGCGCGAACTCCAGGTCACGGTTGTCGTGCGCGGGCACCGCCATGATCGCGCCGGTGCCGTAGTCAGCCAGCACGTAGTCGGCGGCCCACACCGGGATCTGCTCGCCGTTGACCGGGTTGATCGCGACCCGCCCCAGCGGTACGCCGGTCTTCGCCCGCCCCTCTGCCAGCCGCTCGATGTCGGAGGCCCGGCGCACCTGTTCGAGGTACGCCGTGAACGCCTCGCGCTGCTCGTCGCTGCACAGCTCGGCCGCCAGCGGCGAGTCGGCCGCGACGACGAAGAAGGTGGCACCGAACAGCGTGTCCGGCCGGGTCGTGAACACCCTGACCGGCTCGCGGCGACCGACGATCTCAAAGTCGACGTACGCGCCGGTCGACCGGCCGATCCAGTTGCGCTGCATCGTCAGCACCGGCGATGGCCACGCACCCTCGAGATCGGCCATGTCGTCGAGCAGCCGCTGCGCGTAGTCGGTGATCCGGAAGAACCACTGCGTCAGGTTGCGCTTCGTGACCTCGCTGCCGCAGCGCTCGCACCGCCCGGCAATCACCTGCTCGTTGGCCAGCACGGTCTGGTCCTTCGGGCACCAGTTGACCGGCGCCGCCTTGCGGTAGGCCAGGCCGCGCTCGTAGAACCGCAGGAACAGCCACTGCGTCCAGCGGTAGTACTCCGGGTCCGACGTGTGCAGCCGGGTGGTCCAGTCGACCGAGATCCCGAACCGCCGGAACGACGCCGCCTGGACGTCGATGTTCGCGTAGGTCCAGTCGCGGGGGTCGAGGTCGCGCTCCAGCGCGGCGTTCTCGGCCGGCAGACCGAACGAGTCCCAGCCGATCGGGTGCAGCACGTCGGCGCCACGGGCCCGGGCGAAACGGGCGACGGCGTCACCGATGCTGAACGCCTCGGCATGGCCCATGTGCAGATCCCCGCTCGGGTAGGGGAACATATCGACGACGTAATGCCGAGGCCGGCTGCCGTCGTCGGCGGGCGCGAACACGCGCAACTCGTCCCAGACCGGCAGCCACTTGTCGACCAGACCGATCAGGTCGACGGTCGCGTCGCCGGACCGCTCGCTCACCGCTGCACCTTTCCGATTGGGTCCGATTGGGGACACACGAAGGTAACGCAGCGGGCACAACCAATCGCGGGGGTTGTTCGTCTTATAGATAGGGCACCGATGAACTACTCGGACGGCGCGCGCCGTTGAGGTGACTGTGAGGCTGGGCAACACGCACATGTTGGCGGGTAAGCGGCGGCTCCCGACGGCGATCGCCGCGGCCGGGCTGCTCGCCGGCGTGGGCCTGGCCGGATGCGGCGGACACGGCGGCGTGGCCAGCGACGCCGCCTCGACCCCCGCGCCGCCGTTGCGGGTCGTCGCCGTCACGCCACACCGGCTCACCGCGACCTCGCCGATCTCGGTGCAGTTCTCGGCGGCCCTGCAATCCGACTCGCCGCTGCCCCGGATCACGCCGGACGTCGCCGGAAGCTGGCACCGCAGTGGCGACACCGCGACGTTCACACCGTCGTCGTCGTATCCGATCGAACGGAAATTGACGATCACCCTGGCGGCGACGACCGGCGCGCGGCCGACGAAGATCGCCAGCCGGAAGACGCCGAATGGCTCGTTGAAGGCCGCCGAGGAGATCCTCGCCCGGTTGCACTACCTGCCGTTGACCACGACCGCGCCGACCCCAGCCGACCGGGGCGGCGAGCGCGCCGCGGCGTACCAGCCGCCGCCGGCGGGCTGGGCTTGGCGCTACGGCAACATTCCGTCGGTCGTGCGGGCCGGCTGGACGCCGCGTCAGCCGGGCATCGTGCTGCGCGGCGCGGTGATCGCGTTCCAGCACCAAGCCGGGTTACAGATGGACGGCGCGATCGGGCCGCACACCTGGAGCGCGCTGATGAAGGCTGACCTCGCCCACCAGGTCGACCCCGACCCCTACAGCGTCGTGTCCGCCAACCTCGACCTGCCGCAGACGCTGTCCGTCTGGGTGGCGGGCCACACCGTCTTGACCAGCCCGGTCAACGGCGGTGTCGCCGGGGCGCCGACCCCGCTCGGGACGTTCCCGGTGTACGAGCGACTCACCTCGACGACGATGTCCGGCACCAACCCGGACGGCTCGCACTACAGCGACCCGGGCGTGCCCTGGGTCAACTACTTCTCCGGCGGCTCCGCGGTGCACGGCTTCCCGCGCGCGTCGTACGGCTCGCCGCAGTCGGTCGGCTGCCTCGAGCTGCCGATCGCGACCGCCGACCGGGTGTTCCACCTGATCGACTACGGCACGCTGGTCAACGTCAGCGGGCCGCCGACGCCGCCGGCCCCGATCGCCCACCCGGCCGCGCCGAAGCCCACGCAACAGCCGAGCCACAAGCCGAGTCACCAGCCAACCCATCAGCCCAGCCACAGCCCGTCGCCGCACCACGCCGCGTCGAAGTCGCCGAACCCGCACAAATCAACCTCATCGGGCAGCTCGAACGGTTGATTTGCGCGGGTTTGGCGAGAGGGCTGCGCGGGTTTGGCGAGAGGACTGCGCGGGTTGGGCGAGGGTCAGGGCGGGAGCAGTTCCCCCACCGGCATCTCGACTGACACGACGTTGCCGGGCGGGGCCAGCGGGCAGGCCCACGCCTCGTCGTAGGCGCACGACGGGTTGTAGGCGAAGTTGAGGTCGATGACCAGCCGACCGCCCTCGCTGCCGAGGTCCGCGCCCTTCACCGTGTCGAGCAGGTAGCGGCCGCCGCCGTAGGTCTGCGGTGATGCATCGCGCAGCGGCAGCCACACTCCCCCGCCGTACGACGCCAACCACCAGACGTCGAGGTCACCGACACCGGGCAGCGCGACCCGCCCGATCCGCTCGAACGGCACGACGCCGTCGGTGCCGGTCGCGACCTCGATCCGCTGCGGCTCGGCTGGCTCCAGCGCCACCTCGAACCGGCAGGCCGGGTCGTACGGCGCGTGCCGCGCGACGGTGCCGAGCCGCGGCGACGCGGGATGGGTGGCGATCATCCGCTCCCGGGCGGCGCACCACGCGGCGTGGGCGGTCGCCGGGTCGGCGGCTGCGCGCACGTCGCGGTAGAGCGCGGCGACCTCGCGGCGCCAGTCGACGACGTCGAGCTGCGACGCGGGCACCGGCCGTTACGCCTGCAGGTCGACGACGACCTTGATGTCGTCGGGCTCGCGCTGCAGCGTCTTCGGCCAGTCGTCCATCGGGACGGTGCGGGTGATGATGCGTGCCAGCCAGTCCTTGTCGGCCTGCGCCAGCGCGTCGGCGGCCTGGCCGTAGTTCGCCAGGCCGGCGTTGACCGAGCCGAACACGACCTGGTTGCTCAGCACCATCTCCTTGTTGATGGCGTCGGCCGCGAGACCGACCGTCCGGGTGCCCGAGGAGATGCCGGTCAGGCAGACGATCGCGTCGGGGGCGGTGCGGCCCAGCACGTCGAAGACCAGCTGGCCGATGCCGGTGGCTTCGATGACCACGTCCGGCGGGGCCGGCAGGTCGTCGAGCGAGGTGACGTACGACGCACCGAGGTCGCTGACCATCTGCGGCTTCGGGCCCTCGGTGACCCGGTCGAGCACGGTCACGTCGAGGCCGCGCTGCCGGCCGATCAGCGCGGCCAGCAGCCCGATCGGGCCGGCGCCGGTCACCAGCGCCGCGTGCGCCGTCACCGACGAGCGGGCCGCGATCTTGTCGACCTGATCCCACGCCTTGGCGACGACCGACGTCGGCTCGAGCAGCACGCCCAACTTGTCCAGCGACGGGTCGAGCTTGATCGCGAACTTCGGCTCCACCCGCCACTGCTGCGAGCCGTAACCGTCGCGCCCCTTGATCCCGCGTTCGGTGAACTGCCCGTTGCGGCAGAAGTCCCACTGGTCGTGGCCGCACGGCTCGCACGGCACCGGGTCGGGGCGCCGCACGACGCCGGCGATCAGGTCGCCGGCCGCGAGCCCGGATCCGTCGGGAGCCTCGCGCACCCGGCCCAGCGACTCGTGAAACAGCACCAGTCGCTCGTGGCCGGCGGGCGGCTCGCCGTACCCCTCTTTGGAGATCTCGACGTCAGTGCCGCAGATCCCGACGAACAGGCCGTCGACCAGGACCTCGCCGTCACTCGCCGGCGGGTCCGCGATCTCCTCGACGCCGGCCGACGTCAGGTCGCCCGGCTTGACGGTGCACGCCTTCACGTCACACCCAACGTCGCAGCGGTCGGCGAGACCGGGACGTCATCCTTGCCGGGAAAGGTCCGCAGCACGTGGTCGGCGAGATGCACGGTGACACCAAACCAGTAGTTCTCGTTGCGGAAGTGATGCAGCCGGTGTGCCCGCCAGATGTAGCGGTAATACCGCCCGCGGGGCCGATAGCTGGAGTGGATCAGGAAGTGGGTCCACTCATAGAGCAGATACATGGCGTACGACGTGGCCACCGCCGTCAGTCCGAGCCCGATCGACGGCAGTGCTAGCAGGTAGATCGGGATCGCGAGCAGCGTCGTGGTCACCAGGATCTGCCGGGGCACCAGCACCAGTCCGATCACCTTCGGATCGCGGTGATGCTGGCGGTGGCGCCGGGCACCCAGCGGGTCGAGCACGACCCGGCCGATGGTGCGCGGTTTCCAGTGCAAGAAGGTGACGTGGATGACCCACTCGGTGAACGGCTGCAGGCCCAGGATCGCGCCGGCGGCGACCAGGTCCCACCAGCTCCAGCCGGCAAGGGCCAGCCGGGCCACGATGGCCGCGAGGGTCAGCGGTGTGAGCACCCGGGCGCTGAACGTGCTCGCGAAGATGGCCGCCGCGCCGCGCAGCGTCAGTCCGGGTGCCGAGTACGCATCGGGCTGCCGCTCGCGCCCGCGCGCCGGCCGCACTTCGGTGATGGTCACACCCTCAGTTTGCCGCAGCCGGCCGCGAGCTAACGACCCGGACGCAGGAGACCGGCGGTCGAGGCCGAAGGTGACGAGGTGCGCGCCAGACTCGCCGTGGCGTTAGGCCTCGCGCTCGCGATCGCGGTGCCGGCGGCCGCGGCCGGCGCGTCGAGCGGTGCCAGGCCGAGCCGGGTCGCCGCGCCCGCGCCCTACCGCGACCCAGACTTCCGGTGCCACGTGCAGCACTACGGCAACGGCCAGCCGCCGGATCCGGCGCGCGCCAAAGTCACGCCGCTGTGCGTCGACTACAACAAGCGCGACATCACCGTCGACAACGGCGGCGCGCTTCGGTTCCTCGCAGCCGAGCCAGCACGGTTTGCGGTCGCCGGCAAGTGCGAGTACTGGCAACAGGACCACTGGCGGGTGCGCCTCGACCGCGGCTTCGTGCCGCTGGTGCAGTGGGACGGCAGCTACTGGTGGGATCTCGACCGCGGGCTCGGCGGTGCCATCCTGCGCCACTTCCGGATCGCCGGGCAGCCGGTCGGTGTCGAGCAGGCCGCGGCGCTGGTCGCGGTCGTCGCACCTGGGCTGGCCAAGTTCATCCGCCGGTACGGCGCCGGCCCGGACGGCGGTGGCGGCGTGACGGTGACGCTGCCCATCAGCCTGCCGTGCAGCCGCTTCCTGCATTAGCGATGTCGCTGAGCCGACGGCAACTGCTGTGGCTGGCTGCGATCGGCAGCGCGGCTTGGCCGATCGCCGGGCAGGCGGCGACCCGCGGCGCCGCCGCTCCCGGCGGCAGCCTGCCGCTGCCGCCCGATCCGGTCAGCCTGCTGGGCACCACCAGCGACCCGGAGACGATGACGCTCGAGGCGTTCGCCGACACGTTGATCCCCGGACGCAAGCGGTACGCCGCCGACGCCGCCATCGCGGGCGTCGGTTCCGGAGCCGGCGCCGTGCAGGCCGGCGCACTCGACCTGATGCGGTTCGGCCCGGTCGGCATCGCGCCGCTGCTGCCCGGTCTCGCCGCCGCGATCGACGCCGAGGCCGCCGGCTACGCGCTGGCCCACAAGCATCTGCCGGACCCGACACTGCCGCCATTCGTCGCGCTCCCGTACGACGACCGCAAAGTGCTGGCGACCCAGTTGCTGGAAAACAGCCGCGGCGACCTCCAACTGGTCTGGTTCGCCCTGGCCGGGCTGGTGTTCCTCGCCTACCACACCGCCGGCTACCTCCCAACCGCCGACGCGGTGCGGCACGGCCACCCGGGGCTCGCGGCGATCGGCTTCCCGAAGCCGGACGCCGACGACCTGTGGCGGTTCCCGGTCTTCTCCTACCGGCGAGAGCTGGCCCGGTTGCATCCCCACACCACCGCCAGGGGGAACCCGCGATGACGGTCATCGAGACGGCCGACGTCGTCGTGGTCGGCTCCGGCCCCGGCGGCGCGATCCCGGCGTACCGGCTGGCGGCCGCGGGCGCCAAGGTCGTCATCCTCGAGCGCGGCCCGTGGCTGACCACGGAGGAGTTCACGCACAACCTGCAGATTGGCAGCTACACCCGGATCGTCGACTACATCACCGCCAACGGCGTCAGCGTCGTCGCCGGCAACTGCGTCGGCGGCTCGAGTGTCATCTACTACGCCGCCGCGCTGCGGGCACCGTCGTTCGTCTTCCACCGCCGCCGCCACGGCCATCGGCTGTGGCCGCGGGCGATCACGCGCGCGTCGCTCGACCCGTGGTACGACCTGGTCGAGACCACGCTGCCGGTGGCGCAGCAGGGCTGGGACGACGTGCCCTACGCCGGCGGGGTGTGGGCCGCCGCCTGCCACCACGCCGGCCACACCTGCAACCCGGTGCCGGTGGCGGTGGACCTCGACAAGTGCACGAACTGCAACTGGATGCTCAATGGCTGCCGGTTCGGCGCGAAGCGCTCGATGCTGCTCAACTACCTGCCGGCCGCCGTCGCGCACGGCGCCGAGATCCGCCCGCTGCACGAGGTGCAGCTGGTCACTCCGGCGGTCACGCCGGGCTACCGCTTCCAGGTCGCCTACACGACGGTCGATGCCGGCGACTACCGCGTGCCGACCGGCGGCGGCGTGATCGAGGCGAAGACCGTCGTCCTCGCCGCCGGCACGATGGCGACGCCGGTGATCCTGCAACGGTCCCGCACGCTGCTCGGCGGCATTCCGTACGCCGTCGGCCGTCACTTCTCGCCGAACGGCGACCGGGTGTCGATGGCGCTGCTCGACGAGCACAAGCTCCAGCACGTGCTCGGGCTGCAGCGCCGGCCGGGTGTCGCCTACGAGGCGTTCCCGATCGGCAAGCCGATCGGCTCGATGACCTACGACTTCCTCGACCCGCGCCGCCGGGCGGGGTCGCGCTTCGGGTTGCAGCAGATCTACTTCCCGGCGATCACGAACATCCTGCCCGAGGCGTCGCCGGGCGGTGACTGGTTCGGGCCGGCGAAGACCCGGCTGACCGACCGCTGGCGATCCTGGCTCACCCTGCTGGCGATGATTGAGGACGACAACGAAGGCGTCTTCGGGTTGCCGCCGGCCACCGGTGCGTTCCTGCGGGTGGACTCCGCGGCGGCGGTGTCGTCACTGCGGTACTTCCCGAGCAGCCGGACCCGCCGCGCCTGGGCGGAGTCCGACGCCGCGATCCGGTCGATCATCGGCAAGGACGGCATCGGCGAGCACCTCGGCTGGACCGCGACCAAGAACGCGCTAACCGCGCACCCGCTGAGCTCCTGCCGGATCGGCGACGATCCGGCGACGTCGGCGTGCGACACCAATCACGAGCTGCGCGGCCACCCGGGCCTCTTCGTCACCGACGGCTCCGCGGTCCCGACGTCGTTGTGCGTCAACCCGTCGCTGACGATCGCCGCGTTGGCCGAACGCGCCAGCCGGTACGTCGTGGCGCGCGCCGCCGAGTTCGGCGTACCGGTCAAGCGGGGGCCGACCCCGCCGCCCGGCACCGGCGCGTTGTCCCGGGTCGCGGGATGACCGCGGACGCTGCCCGGCCGCGCTGGCGCGGTCAGCCCGGCCGGCTCGAGGTCTGGTACGTGACGGCGACCGACGCCGCCACCGGCACCGGGCTGTGGCTGCACCACGAGATGGTCGCGCCGCTGCGTGAGCCGGCGTACGCCCACGGCTGGATCGCCCATTTCCCCTCCGACGGGCCGCCGCAGACGCAGCGCTTCGGGCCGACGCCAGTCCCCCCGGTCGCGTCGTCGACGGAGTGGAACAGCGCCGCCGGATGCAGCGTCGGTCCCGGCCGGCTCAGCGGCGATGCCGGACCGGTCAGCTGGGACCTCGCCTGGAAGTCGGCAGACCCGCCGCTCTGGACCTTCCCGGCCGGGTTGTGGCATCGCGAGCTGCTCCCGGCCGCACAGGTCGTGCTCGCCCCGCGCGCCCAGATCACGGGCACCATCACGACCGCGGCCGGCACGTCGGAGGTCGCGGCGCTCGCCAACGTCGCGCACATCTACGGCCACGGCAACGCCGAGCGGTGGGGGTGGCTGCACGCCGACCTCGACGACGACACCGTGCTGGAGATCGTCGCGGCGGTGAGCCGCCGGCCAGGGCTCACCTCGTTGCCGCCGCTCGCGTTTGTGCAACTGCGGCGGCGGGGACACGACTGGCCGCGCAATCCGCTCGTGGCCGCGCCGATGTTCCGGACGCGGCTGACCGCACCGACCTGGACGGTGCGCGGAGTCGTGGGACGCACCCGGTTGACCGTCGAGGTGACCCAGCCGGCCGACCGGTGCGTGCGGCTCGACTACGTCGATCCGGACGGGTCACATGCGTTGTGCACCAACACCGAGCGTGCCGATGTCACCGTCCGGCTGGAGCGGTGGCGAGGGGGCTGGCGGGATGAGCAACGCTGGTCGCTGGCCGGCCGCGCGCACGCCGAGCTCGGCACCCGCGACTGACGGCCGGACTCTTAGCGCGAGCGCGTCGGCCGGGTCATCGACTGACACCGCGGCGCGGGGCCGGCGTGAACCGCACCGGCATGTGCTCGTAGCCGGAGACGAAGTTGGCCGCGCGGTACGCCGGCTCCGCGTCGTCGACCAGCTCGATGTCGGGCAACCGCTCAAGCAGCTGCTCGAAGAAGCAGCGCAGCTCGAGCCGGGCCAGGTTGTTGCCCAGGCAGAAGTGGGTGCCGAGCCCGAACGCGATGTGGTTGTTCGGCTGCCGGGCGATGTCGAACCGGAACGGGTCGTCGAAGACCTCCGCGTCGCGGTTCGCCGACGGATAGAGCAGCAGCAGCTTCTGGCCGGCCTGCAGCCGCTGGCCGCCGAGTTCGGTGTCGCTGACGACGGTGCGCGCCATGTTCTTGATCGGGCTGACCCAGCGCAACATCTCCTCGACCGCCTGCGGGATCCGGCTCGGATCGTCGATCAGCGCCTGCTTCTGCTCCGGGTGCGTCAGCAGCTGGTAGAGCCCGCCGCTGATCACGTGCCGGGTCGTCTCGTCGCCGCCGATCAGGATCAGCAGCGCGTCATGGATCACGTTCTCGACGTTGACCTCGTCGCCGTCGACCTCGCCCGCGACCAGCAGGCTGACCAGGTCGGTGCCGGGATTGCGGCGGCGCTGCTCGATTGCTTGGACCGCGAAGCCGCGGAAGCTCTCGTACGCCGCCGTACCTCGTGCCAACGCGTCGAGATCTGGGACGCCGACCAGCGTGGTCAGCATCGCGTCGGACCACTCCAGCAATGCGGCCCGCTCCGCCTCCGGGAAGTCGAGCATGTCGGCGATCGCGTGCATCGGCAGCCAAGCTGCCAGGTCGGTGACCGCGTCGCACTCACCGCGTTCGCAGACGTCGTCGATGATGCGCGTGCAGATGGCGGTGAGCGGCTCGACCGCGGCTTGCAGCCGCCGCGGCGTGAATCCGCGGTAAACCAGCTGGCGGCGTCGGGTGTGCTCCTCGCCGTCGGTGTCGATCATCATCGGCAGGGCGTCGGCGTCCGGCCGGATGCCGTTGCCGCTGCAGAACAGTTCCGGGTGCTTCGACACCTCGCAGACATCGGCGTACTTGGCGATCCCCCAGACCCGGCCGTCCCAGTAGACCGGCGCGTGCTCCCGGAGCCAGCGCAGCTCGTCGTGCGGGTTGCGCCCCCAGAACGCGCCGCTGACCAGGTCGATGGCGGGGTTCAGCGGATGGTCAGGCATCGCCCTTGGCCGGTCCCGGGAAGCGTTGGATGGTGCCCTTGCCGGCATGCTTGGCGATCCGATCCTCGACGTGGTTGTTGAACGCCGCGCCGCGCGGCCACCCGATGTAGTGGGTCAGGAAGATCGCGATCTCACGCAGCTGGTCGGCGGTCAGCTCGTCGTTGGCGAGCGCGGCGTCCAGCTGCACTGGCAGCACGCTGGTCTCCCCCAGCGCGGCGATCACGCCGAGCAGCAGCAGCCGCCGGTCTCGGACGGACAGTCCCTCGCGGTTCCAGATGTCGCCGAACAGGTGGTCGACGGTGACTTTGAAGTACTCGCCCGGCAGCTCCGGCACCTGGCCCCAGGAGTAGACCTCCGCCATGGTGCGCAAGCCGCGCTCGTGTCGCTCGTCCGACGCCATCACTTCTCCTCATCGGGTACGCCGAGACCTGCAGCGAGTGCGTCCAGGGCGAGCCGCGTGAACGGCAGGTCGACGCCTAGCGTCGCACCGAGCGAGAGCGCCAGCGCGAGGTCCTTCTCGCCGAGGCCGCGGGTGTGCTCGAAGATCGGTCGCAGCGGGTCGTTTGCGGCCAGCGCCGCGGTGCGGTCGCGGACCATGATCGCGGACGGCCCGCCGGTGATGCCGTCGCTGTGCCGGACGATCGCGGCGAGCTTCTGCAGGTCGACGCCGGCGGCCTCGGCCAGCCGCTGCGACTCGGCTGCGGCGGCGTAGCCGGCGAACGTCAGCAGGTTGCGGGCGAGCTTCGTGGCGGTGCCGGCACCCGCCGGCCCGACGTGCAGGATGAGCTCCGCCCAGGTGCCGAACGGCGGCTTCACCCGCTCGTAGGCGGCGCGCTCTCCGCCCACCATCACGGCGAGCCTGCCCTCGGCCGCTCCCATCGCGCCGCCGGAGACCGGAGCGTCGAGGACGTGCACGTCGCGCGCGGCGGCGGCAGCGGCCAGCGCTGGCGCGGTGTCGACCTCGATGGTCGAGTGGATCGCGACCACCGTGCCGGGCGCCGCCACGGCGGCCAGCCGGCCCACGACGTCTCGCACCTGCGCGTCGTCGAGGACGACGACCGAGATGACGGTCGCCGCCGCGGCCAGCTCATCGAGGTCGGCCGCCTCGCGGGCGCCGGCCTCGACGAACGGCGCGACGGCCTCCGCGCGCAGGTCGTGCACGACCAGGCCGCCGGGCCAGTCCAGCAGCCGCTTCGCCATCGCGGAGCCGATGTTGCCGAGCCCGACGAAACCGACGGTCGGCGACGCCGCCGCATCGTCCGTCGTCACGACCGAAACACCTGGCCGCCGTCGACGTTGAACACCTGGCCGGTGATCCAGCGCGCCTCGTCGGAGAGCAGGAACAGGCACATCCCGACGAGGTCGTCCGGCGTACCCATCCGCTTGATGGCGAGCTGGTTGAGGATCGGTTGGACCATGTCGCCGACGACGGTGCGGGTGGCTTCGGTGTCGATCGGCCCGGGGGCGATCGCGTTGATCCGGATGTTCATGCCGCCGAGCTCGTGCGCGAGCTGCTGAGTCAGCCCGTTGATCCCGACCTTGGCGAGCCCGTAGAACCCGGAGTAGGTCCAGGCGGCGGTGGAGCTCTGGTTGACGATCGCGCCCGCCCCGCGGTCCTGCATCGCCGGCAGCACCGCGCGGGTGCAGAGCAACGCACCGTCGAGGTTCACGCTCATGAACCGGCGGTAGTAGTCCCAGTCCACGCCGATCAGCAGGTCGAACTTCATGTCGCCGTAGATCGCGGCATTGTTGACCAGCAGGTCGATGCCGCCGAAGCGCTCGATCGCCGCCGCCGCCATCTGCTGCGCCGAGGCGGGGTCGGAGACGTCGACGCGGACGGCCGCCGCAGCGCCGCCGTCGGCCTCGATCTGCTTCGCGGCTCGTTCGGCGGCTTCGGCGTCGATGTCGGCGACGACGACGTCGGCACCCGCGCCGGCCAGCGCTTGCGCGTAAGCCTGCCCGATGCCGCGGCCGGCGCCGGTCACGATCGCGACCTTGCCGGCGAACCGATCGCTCACTAGCCGATCACCGGCCAGAGCGGCGCCGGGCGGTCCTGCGGCCGGTAGTGGCCGGGCAGCAGCTCGCCGGCCATCGACCGCTCGATCCGCTCCGTCATGCCGGCCGACAGCGCGCCGCGCTGCATCATCCGCAGGAACACCGCGCCCGCATTGCCGTGATCGAAGAAGTCGCGCTGCCAGACCCAGGTGCCGTCGGCGTACCCGAACCAGCTGGCGCCGAGCCCCGCGACCTCGTAGGGGTGGCCGTCCTCGTCGTGGGCCTCCGCCTGCTGCCGCCAGAAGCCGACGACCATGCCGGCGCGGTCGTCGATGACGGTCGCCTGGTACGGGTAGGTCCAGCCCTCCAGGCCCTGCATCTCAGCGCCGAGCGCCCACTCCCGGATCTGGTCCCGGCCCACCGCCATGAAGTCGTCGCTCGGCCCGCAGTTCCAGCCGTACGTCGCATCCTCGGCGTAGAAGTCGGCGAGCGCCGACCAGTCGCGCTTTGCCTCACACTCCCGGTTGGTGTCGAGCCAGCGCTGCCAGAACGCCTCAAGCTCTGCCCGGTCAACCATCCCCATCCTCCTCGAGCTGCAATGCGTGGGTGGGGCAGTAGCGCACCGCTTGGCGCACTGCCTCGGCGTACTGGCCGGCGGGCCGCTCGGCGAGAATCTCGACCTGCGGCGCACTGCCGACGCGAAACACCTCCGGCGCTTCGAGCTCGCACATCGCGTGACCCTGGCACAGGTCACGGTCGACCGTGATCCTCACCGTGCCGGACTCCGTGGCTCGACCGTCGCCGCACACGGTTGCTGCAGCTGCACAACCATCTTCGAGTGGTCGTTTCGGTAGCTGTCCGGTGGCTGGGCGAGCGCCCAGCGGTAGTCCCGCAGCAACACGGAGAAGATCGCCTTCAACTGCATCAGCGCGAACGCCGCGCCGACGCAGCGATGCTTGCCGCCGCCGAACGGGATCCAGGTCCACGGGTTGTGGTCGTCCTCCCGGCGGGGGTCGAGGTAGCGCGCCGGGGCGAACTCGTCCGGGGACGGAAAGTCCGGGGTGAGCCGGTTGGAGACGGCCGGGCTGGCGGCAACCAGGTCGCCGGCGGCGATCCGGAACCCGTGCAGCTCGATGTCCTCGGTCGCGACTCGTAGCAGCAGGATCAGCGGCGGGTGCAGGCGCAGCGCCTCCTTGATCGCGGCCTCCAGCCGCGGGATCTCACGCAATGCCTGGAAGCTCACGTCGCGGCCGTCGGCGTACAGCTCGTCCAGCTCGTCGACCACCGCCGCCATCTCGTCGGGATGGCGGAGCAGCTCGATCAGCGTCCACGCAGCCGTGCCGGAGGTGGTGTGGTGGCCGGCGAACATCGTGCCGATGAACATCCCGGTGATCTCGTCGGCGGTGAACCTCGGCTGCCCGTCCTCGGTCACGGACATCAGCAGGTCGAGGAGGTCGGGCTCGCCCGCCGGCGCGCTGCCGTCGGTCCGGCTGGCCATGATCTGCTCGACCAGCTTGACGAGCTCCACCCGGGCGGCGTCGCGTCGCCGAAAGCTCTCGATCGGCGCGTACGGATCGACGTAGGCGAGCGCGTCGGTGCCGCGCTCGAGGTCGTGATAGAGCGCCGAGAACCGGCCGTCCAGCTGCTCGCGGAACCGCTTGCCGATCAGGCACGCCGACGAGGTGTAGATCGTCAGCTCGGCGAAGAAATCGAGCAGGTCGATGGTCTGCGGCTGGCCGTCCCAGGCCGCGACCATCCGCTCGACTTCCGCGGCAATCACCTCGGCGTGGCCCTTCATCTGCGGACCGCGCAACGACGAGTTCTTCAACATCTCCGCCCGGCGTTCGGGCGGCGCGTCGAAGACCACCCCCTTGCCGAAGATCGGCGTCATGAACGGGTACGCCGCGCCCTGGTCGAGCAGCTCGTCGGGCGTCCGGAAGTACCACTCGTTCAGCTCGGCGCCGGACACCAGCACGACCGATCGGCCGGCCAGGTCGAACCGCCCGATGTCGCCGCATTCGTCGTGCACTCGGCGCATCAAGCCGATCGGATCAGCCCGCAGCTCGTTGAGGTGACCGTGCTCGGGCTCGCCACCGGAGACGAGCGGGGCGGGTGTGAGTTGATGGGTCGTCGTCATGCTGACGCTCCGAGCGTCGGGGCGCTCATCCGAGCACCACGCGGGTGGGTAACCGAGCGAAGCCGCGGACGTTGACCGAGTGCACGCGGCGCGCCGCGGCTTCGTCGACGTCGTACTTGCGGACCCGGGTCAACAACTGCTCGAGGACGATGCGCGCCTCGAGCCGGGCCAGCGATGCGCCGAGGCAGAAGTGGCGTCCCGAGCCGAAGCTGAGCGACTCGCTGGTGTCGCGGTCGAGGTCATAGCAGTCAGGGTCCGGGAAGACCCGGCCGTCACGGTTCGCGGCACCGACCAGCAGCAGCACCCGGCCGCCACTCGGGATGACGCCGCCGTGCATCGGGATGTCGACGGTCGCGGTCCGCGCGAGGACCTGGCTGGATGCGTCGTAACGCAGCGTCTCCTCGACCCACGGCACGACGGCACGCACGTCGGAGAACGGCTTTGCCAGCTCATCCGGATGCCGCCAGCCCCAGTACCAGCAGTGTCCGAGGAGCTTCGTGGTCGTTTCGTTGCCGGCGACGACCATCAGGAACAGAAACGCGCCGATGTCCTCGTCGGTCAGGCGCGCGCCGTCGATCTCCGCCTCGAGCAACGCCGACGTCAGATCGTCGGCCGGCGCCTTGCGGCGGGCCGCGATCAGATCGAGGTAGTAGACGGCAAGGTCGAGCGACGCCTCCGTAGCGGCGGGCGGGATGTCGACCGTGCCATCCTCGCGGTGGACGACGACGTCGGCCAGTCGGCGCAGCTCGGCCCGGTCGGTGACCGGCACGCCGAGCAGCTCCGACACCACATCCATCGGCACCTTCGCGGCGAGGTCCTCGATGAAGTCGAAGTCACCCGCCTCCAATGCCGGCGCGAGATGCGCGTCGGTGATCGCGCGCACCCGCGGCTCCAGCTCCTGGACCCGACGCGGCGTGAAGACCTTGGCGACCAGCCGGCGCATCTGGCCGTGCCGCGGCTGGTCCATTGCAAGGAACGACATCACCTTCGCCGCTTGCGGCCCAGTGGCCGACGGGTCGAGCGAGACGCCGTCGGCACTCGAGAGCCGGACGTCGTCACGGAATCCGGCAGCGACGTCGGCATGCCGCGACAGCGCCCAGAATCGGTGCTGCGGGTTGTAGTAGAGCGGCGCGTCACGCCGCAGCGCGGCGTACGTCGGATATGGATCCTCGTGGATCGCGTAGTCGTAGGGGTCGAAGACCGGCGCGACCGCGGCACTCGTCATCGCTTGCGCCCCGTCATCAGCTCGGCGGCGTCGACCAGCAACGCCGGCAAGTCGTCGTAGCGCAGGTTGCCCATACCGGCGGTCAACATCGCGCCGGTGAAGGTGAGCGTCAACGCACGCACGAGGGTCGGCGTCGCGTCGCGGCCTAACGCCCGCGCGAGCCGATCGACGAAGAGTGCGCCGATGCGGTCGCGCAGCAGCTTGACGTCCGCGTCGTGCGCCAGCATCGCCGTCGTGATGCCGGCGGCGAGCTCGGGCTCATCGGCGACCAGCAGCGCCATGCCACGGACCGTCTCGCCCACCCGCTCAGAGACGCTGCGACGCCGGTCGACCGGCGGCGGTTCCAGCGCCGAGAGGCGGCGCCAGAACACCTCGGCGAGCAAGTGGTTCTTGCTGGAGAAGTAGCTGTAGGCGGTGGCGGGCGACACGCCCGCGCGCCGGGCGACGTTGCGCAGCGTCAGGCCCTCGAACCCGGTCTCGGCGATCTCGACGACCGCGGCGTCGACCAGTGCGCCGGCCGTATCTGCCTGCCGGCCCGCAAGCTGCCGTCGGGCCGGTGTCGGAGCCGGGCTAGCCACGGCGACCACCCGTGAGCCGGAACCTGGCGCCCGTGCTGATCCGTGCCAATTCAAGCTCGGGCACCGACGAGAGCGGCTCGGCGTCCAGGTCCAGCGTCACCCGGTAGGTGTGCTTCTCGCCAGGTCCAGGTGATTGCGCGAGGCAACGCACGCGTGGATCGAAGCCGCGCAGCACGGCGCCGAGCGCGTCATCCATCGCCGTAGTCTTCGCGCCGATCCCGAGTTCTCCGACCCAGCTCGACGGCTCGTGCTCGGCCAGGGCCGGGCAGTCGCCAAACGCCAGTCGCAGCTCGCGCTCGCTCACCTGCTCGACGGCCATCCCGATGTACGCCGACGGCTGGAACAGCGGATGCAACCGGATGGCCGTCGCCAGGCCACTGGCCGTCGCCGGCAGACCGAAGGCCAGCCGGATCCGCTCGCTGGTCAATCCGGCCCATCCGGCAACGACGCGCGGCAGCAAGCCGTCCGCCACCTCGTCGCCAAACCGGTGGGCAACCGCCAGCTGATAGCTGCGGAGCAATAGCTGGCTCTGCAGGGCGACCTCCTGCAGGACGGCGAGGAGTGCGGAACGACTCAGCCGATCCAGCTGGAAGTCCGGGTCGAACGGTCCGGCATAGTCAACCATCTCGCCCGGCCCGGTGGCCGCATCCGGCCGTGGGATCGGCAGCCGGGCGATCTCGGAGCCTTCCAACACGGGCTGGCGCGGATGTGGCGTGACCGCCGGGCCGTCAGCGACGATGTCGATCCGCCAGTGACAATGCGGCATCCGGTCAGCCGGCTGGCGTGGTGGCCGGTGAATCGGCCGCACCTGGACCAGCGGGTTGGTCGCCGCCGCCGTCGCGTCGAACGTCGGGTCCTCGATCGCATGGCACATGCCGACGACGAAGTCCTCGCCCATCGGCTCGACGTCCATCAGCGCGCCGCAGTGCGCCAGCCAGAACTCGGCGTGTGATTCGTCGATCAGCCGGAACCGGAAGTCCATGAACTGGTGCGGCGCGCCGATGTCGAACTGCAGGTTCTTGCAGATGGTGTCGACGCCGTGGCCTTCGAAGTTCAGCGCCCGCTGCATCCGCCGGGAGTAGATCGGGCTGGCGACCATCCATTCTTCGATGGCAACTGCCTGCATGCCCTCGCGGTCGGTGATCTCGAGCAGCAGCGGCATGCCCACCCGGTCTTGCAGATGGCCGTGCAGCAGCCACTCGCGGCCGAGCGCCGCGAGCTGGGTGCGATCCAGGCCGGCGAGCGCCGTTGCTGCCGCACCGACGCCCGACCCAAGGCTGGCTCCGGCCATATCAGCCACCGTAGTCGGTGGCTGGACATGTGTCTAGACGACTGGCCAATGAGGTCAGCCGTGGTAGGGCAGGAACCGGCCGTCGCAGCGATAGCCGCTGGCTGGGTCGTCCATCCGCGAGAACGTGCCGTTCTCCAGCCGCCACAGGATGTAGCAGTGTTTCCCGACCGACTTGGAGGCGGGATTCGCCGGCGAAATCACGCCACCGGCATTGAAGTTCTTGATCCGGCGCAGCGCCGCCATCAGGCTGGCCCGCGTCACCTGACCGTGCACGCTCTGGTATGCCTGGCGGAACAGCATGCCGTCGGCCCAGGCGTACATCGCGTAGAGGTTGAGCGGCTGGTGCGGATAGGTCCGGTTGAACCAGGTCTGCAGCGTCTTCAGCTCCGGGATTCGTTGCGCCTCGTCGGGGTTGAAGAACAGGGAGTATTCGTTCCAGCCGACGATGCCGTTCAGGTCTGCGGGACTCCCCTGGTAATCCGGGATGAAGGCCTGGTCGTACGCGATCGGGATGATGTTGATGAGTCCGTGGCAGCCGGCGGCCCGCTCGTTCTGCATCATCGTTGCGGCATTCTGCGCGGTCTCGGTCAGCTCGAAGAAGATCTGCACGCCCTGATGGCACATCTTCACGAAGTCGTTCATGAAGGTGGTTTCCACCGGACTGGCGTTGCGGCTGTACGTGAAGCGCCAACCGACGCTTTCCGCTGCGTGTTCCATGTTCTGCTGGTTGGCGACCGCCGACGGGATGTTCTCCACGATGGTGCCGACATGCTGCACCTTGCTGCCGTACTTGTGTGCGAAGTAAGCGAACATGCCGGTGGCGTAGCCGCGGACTCCGGACTGCACATCGAAGTGGTTCGGTAGCGGCGCCGCGGCTGGATCCAAGGCGACGTGGATGTCGGACACGGTCGGGTGTTGCTTGAGGATGGTCGCGCCGCAGCCGTCATACAGCGCGAAGGTGCCAACCAGCGCGAAGTCCTTGTTCGCCAAGTCGTCGGTGGCGTTCTCGTCCTGGCTGCAGTTCGTGCCGTCATCGGCCGCATCGACAGCCATGGTCCGGCCGCACAGCCCGCCGGAGTGGTTGACGTAATTGGCGAACGCCTCCTCGCCCTGGACGGCACCGGTGAACAGGCCGGGCACCGGCCCGCTCAGGCTCGCGACCGTCCCGACGCGCACGGTCGACGAGCTGACGCCGGGGCCGGCCGCTGAACGCGAGCAGGTTGCGCTTCCGGAGCCCGGGCTCGCGGCCGACTGCGCCGCCGGGCCGGTTGTGGCCTGATGGCCGGTGTGAGCCGATCCGGCAGGCGCGGTCGCCGCCACACCGCCGGGCCCGGCTCCGGTGACGCCCCGATTCCCGCCGCCGCTGGGCAACGCTTCACCGGCTCCCCCGCCGGCTGTTGCGGGGGTTGCCGCGGTACCGCCCGCGACCGCACTGCCCAGCACGGCAGCCGCGGCCGCGCGGCGCTCGGCGCCGGACAGCCGCGCTCCGCAGGCGCTCGACACGAGGCCGACCAGCATGGCGATGCTGACCACGGCGACCACGCCGCGCGGCGAACGACGGTTCATGGCGCCCTCGCTTCCGGTCTGGCGCCCGAAGGCTGGCAAGACTACCGTCTGGACTTGTGTCTACTACGCCTTGCGGCCGAGCGCCACTGTGAAGGTCCTCATCACTGGCGGGACCGGCTTCATCGGATCCCACATCACCCGGGCGGCGCTGCGCAACGGTCATGCCGTGCGGCTGCTGGTCCGGGACGAGGCAAAGGCGCAAGCCATCTACCGACGGCATGACATCGAGATCGCGGACCTGTGCGTGGGTGACATGCGGGATGCCGACGCGGTCGCGGCGGCCGTCTCCGGCTGTGATGCGGTGGTGCATGCCGCGGCCGAGATCGCGGTGGCTGGTGGCGCCGGCCCGACATCGGCGACGGCGAACCTGGACGGCGCGACGACGGTGATCACGGCAGCCATCGCCGCCGGGTGTGACCCCATCGTCTACACGTCGTCGGTGACGGCGTACCTCCCGACGACTGCCGCCATGCTGACCGAGTCGAGCCCGCTGGCCGAGCCGCGGTCGGCGTACGCCGCGTCAAAGCGGGACGTGGAGCTGTTCATCCGGCACCACCAGGAGGCCGGCGCGCCGGTCGTCAGCGTCGCGCTCGGCGGCGTCTACGGGCCGGAGGGCCCCGGCCTCGACGGGGCGGCCGTGGCGATCAGCAGCGCGCTGAACGTGCTCATGCTCGTGCCCCCGGGCGGGCTCGGCGTGATCGACGTGCGCGACACCGCGGAGCTGTTCGTCCGGCTGCTGGAGCCGGGCAGGGGCCCGCGCCGCATCATGGCCGGCGGAAACTTCGTCACCTGGCGGGAATGGGCCGACGTGCTGCAGCGCGCGCGCGGGCAGCCGGTGCAATGCCAGGAGATGTCGCTCGACGACATCCTCGAGCTGGGCCGGGAGTTCGACCGGCAGCGAGCCGCCGGCCAGGACGTGCCGCCGCTGTCGGAGGAGGCAGCGCTGCTGATGACGGCGGGCGTCCCGAGTGACGACACGACCGCGCGGCAGGTGCTTGGCCGCGACTACCGGCCGATCCTGGAGACGTTCCGTGACACCGTCGACTGGCTGCGCCAGCAGGGTCACGTCAGCTGACGATCACACTTCATCCGGTGGGCGTCGCCGCATCGGTGTAGCGCAGCAACGCAGCGACTCCCTGCCTCGCGGGCGGCGGCAGCTCCGGCGACACCACGAGGTCGGCGTCGCTGTAGACCAGGGCGCGAACGATCGCGGCGTCCAGCCGATCCTGCACCGGCTGGTCGACGCCCAGCGCCTCGACCTCGTCCGCTGACAACCCGAGCTGCAACGGCTCCGGCCCGACCCACGACATCGCCGTCGAGGCCGGGTCGTCACGCAGGACGATCGACGCGACCTGCGCACGCCGCAGCGCCTCGCAGACGGCCGGCGTGTCTGTCACCGCGCCGTCGTGACGGCCCACCGCTTCGCGCAACTTCTCGAGCGCCTGGTCGCGTTGCTCCCGCACGCGGTCGAGCACAGCCTCGTGGACGGCGCCGGCAAGTGCCTCGGTCGAGGAGCCGGCGGCGCGACCGCCGGCGTCGACGCCGACCGCGTCGACCCCCTTCGGCAGTTGCTTCGCCAGCCCGTCGGTGATGAGCGTGCGCTCCCGCTCGTCGCCGGCGACCACGACCAGCTCGGCGCCCAGCCGGCGGACGCGGTGCGCAACCTCGGCCGCGACGTCGCGCGCGTTCTCCGCCCAGGCGTTCTCAACCCGGTGCTGGAAGTGCAGCGTCGACCACTCTTCGGTCGACGTCTTGTGCAGCGGATGCTGGTGGCTGCCCTCCACCGACTCCTCGGCGACAAGGCCGACCGGGTCGGCGATCAGGATGTCCGCTCCGGACCGGTCCGCGACGACGACGACGTGCGGCACTTCGTCGGCAAGCTGCGCAAGGTACGGCATGAGATGCGG
>DASZPL010000174.1:0-14757 GCA_035550315.1 Mycobacteriales bacterium
GGTGGAGAGATCGAGCCCGGCTGGTTGCTCATCTGCGGTCATCGCCGTGACCGTAGACGAGCACCGGGTTACGGGCAACGCTGGGGCGGCCAGGGCGCTGCTAACGTCCGACAGGCGGACGCGACGATGCCGGACGAGGGGGCTTTCCGTGGCCAGCTATGAGACGGTGCTCTATGAGGAGCGAGACGCAGTCGCGGTAATCACGCTGAACCGTCCCGACGTACACAACGCCTTCAACACCACGATGCAGCTCGAACTCCAGGACATCTGGCAGTCGCTGCGTGGCAACGATGCGGTACGCGCCGTCATCCTGACCGGTGCCGGCGAGAAGGCGTTCTGCAGCGGCATCGACCGCGGTGAAGCGATCGACAACTACCTCGCGGACCCGACCAACGCAGAGCGAGCAACCGGGCGCGTCGGAACGCCGTACATGTTCAACGATCCAGGCAGCCGGATCAACCCGAAGGAGAACGGGCTGTGGAAGCCGGTCATTGCCGCGATTAATGGCATGGCCTGCGGCGGGGCGCTGTACATGCTCGGCGAAGCGGACATCATCATCGCCGCGGAGCATGCAACGTTCTTCGATCCGCATGTCAGTTACGGCATGGTCGCAGGGTTCGAGACCGTGCACCTCCTGCAGCGGGTTCCGCTGGGCGAGGCGCTGCGAGTTGCCCTGCTGGGTGCGAACGAACGGATGTCGGCTGCCCGCGCCCACCAGATCGGTTTGGTGTCGGAGGTGACGCCGTCCGACGAACTGATGGATCGTGCGATGTGGATCGCGGAGCGGATCGCAGCCGCACCTGTGCTCGCCGTGCAAGGGACGTTGCGCGCCGCCTGGTTCGGACACGAGCTGTCCCGAAAGCAAGCGCTGGCCGAGGTGTCGACCTTTGTCTCGCTCGGCACTCAGTACGAGAACATCGAAGGAGGCCAGCAAGCGTTCCGCTCCGGCCGCCGCGAATGGCGCCTTCGCTGAGGGCGTCGGCGCACGGCGACCGGGACGAGCTGGCTGTCGGATGAGTCTTTCCGTCCTGCTCGAGATGGCCGCCGCCGGTCATGGCGAGCGCACCGCGCTCGGGCCGCGCGAGGCGGGCATCAGCTTTGAGCAGCTGCATACGCGTGCAACAACGGGTGCATCACTGATTGCGGTGCGTTCACCCACGCACGTCGCATTCGTCGGCCGGGCCGCTGCCGCCTTCCCCATCGCGATGTTCAGCTCGGTGATCGCCGGCGTCCCCTTCGCACCGCTTAACTACCGACTTTCGGCGGCCCACTTGGCCACCCTGATCCACGAGCTGGACGGCCCGTTGGTCCTCGCGGATTCGGAGTACCTCCCGACCCTCGGCGATTGCGGCGCCGAGGTCATCTCGACCGCGGACTTTGTCGCCGGGGCCGAGCGTGCAGCGGTGTACGACGGCCCGCAGGCGCCCGACGACGGCCCAGCGATCGTGTTGTTCACGAGCGGAACTACGTCGAGCCCCAAGGCCGTTGTGCTCAAGCATCAGCATTTGGCGTCGTACATCTTCTCGACAGTCGAATTCGGCAGTGCCGCAGAGGAGACGGCCCTTGTCACCGTGCCGCCATACCACGTTGCCGGCGTCGGAGCCGTGCTGTCGAACCTCTATGCCGGTCGACGCGTCGTCTATCTTCCCGACTTCGATCCCCACGCGTGGCTACGGCTCGTGGTGGATCAAGACGTGACGTCCGCGATGCTGGTGCCCACCATGCTGGCGCGGATTGTCGACGCGATCGGTCCGGGTCCGGTCCATGCACCATCGCTTCGGCACATCTCCTACGGCGGCGCCAGAATGCCGCGCCCGGTCATTGAACGGGCCCTCGACCTCTTCCCGCAGGTCGACTTCGTGAATGCCTACGGCCTCACTGAGACCAGCTCAACGATCGCACTGCTCGGTCCCGCTGAGCACCGAGCCGCAATCGCGTCGCGAGACCCCGCGGTCCGAGCGCGACTTGCAAGCATCGGACGCCCCGTGCCCGGCATCGAGATCGAGATCCGAGACGCAGCCGGCAACCCAATCGAGACCGGTCACACCGGGCTTCTGTCGGTGCGAGGACAGCAGGTGTCCGGCGAATACCGCCGCCTCGGCTCCGCCCTCGATCCGGACGGCTGGCTGCCGACCCGTGATCTCGCCCGCCGCGACGCGGACGGCTATCTCTTCATCGAGGGTCGCGCCGACGACACCATCATTCGGGGCGGCGAAAACATTGCGCCGGCCGAAATCGAGGACGTGCTCGTGCTGCACCCAGCCGTGCGCGAGGCCGCGGTAGTCGGCCTGCCAGATGATGAATGGGGCGAGCGGATCTGCGCAGTCGTCGTACGGCGCCTCGACGCCACCGTCGGCGTCGAAGATCTGCGCACCTTTGTGCGCGAACGACTGCGCGGCTCACGGACACCGGACGAGGTGCGATGGCGCGACGAGTTGCCGCACACGCCGACCGGCAAGTTGCTACGCCGTGATTTGGTCGCGGAGCTCGTCGCCGAACCGATCGACGGGCCCTGATTCGGGTTCGTAACGTCAGTCCGACAGCCGGACCAACGCCTCCTGGCCGATGGTCATGGCGTGGATCCCGTCCACGGTGTGGATCGTGCCCAAGCCGAGGCCGCGGGCGCCGGCGTTCGACCGCGACGACACGTCGAAGAGCAGCCACTGGTCCGGGCGGACGTGGCGGTGAAACCACAACGAGTGGTCGAGGCTCGCTCCCATGCCGTGCTCGTGCAGCCGACCTAACGCGGCGCGCACGGCGCCGACGACACCCATGTCGGAGATGAAGGTGAGGATCGCCGCGTGCAGGTGGATGTCGTCCGGCACCGGACCCCGGATCCGGATCCACATCACCCGCCGCGGCGTCTCGCTGCGCTCCATGTGGGAGAACTCGGGGATCTCGACCCGGTCGAACGGCAGCTCGGCGTGCCACGGGCCGCGCATCAGGCCGTTGCGGGCAATCAACTCCTCCGGCGGCGGCACGTCATCGGCGATCGGCGTCGCGAACTCCCGCCCCGGCTCGTCGCGGTGGAACGACGCGGTCAGGCTGAAGATCGCCTCACCGTCCTGCTGCGCGACCACGGTGCGGGTGGTGAACGACCGGCCGTCCCGGATCCGGTCGACCCGCAGGATCGTCGGCGCGTCGTCCTTGCCGGGCCGCAAGAAGTAGCCGTGCAGCGAGTGCGGGTAGTGCGGCGCGTCGACGGTCAGGCTGGCAGCGCGGAGCGCGTGCGCCGCGACCTGGCCACCGAACAGCGCCTGCCGCGGGCCGGCCGGGATCGGCGGGTTCCATGCCCGGAACAGGTCACGGTCGATCGGCTCGAGCGCAAGCAGCGACAGGAACTGCTGCACCGCCTCCGGCGTGGCGGCCGCGTCGGCGCCCCCAGCATCCGTGGTCAGCGTCGCGTCTTGCTCCACGCAACTCCCTTGACGACGTCGGGTTCGCGCGGCAACCCGAGGATCCGTTCCGCGATCTGGTTGCGGAGCACCTCGGAGGTGCCGCCCTCGATGGTGTTTGCCCGCGCGCGGAGGAACATGTGTGCTCGCGCCTCGGCCGCCGTGTCGTCCGGCATCCAGGCGACACCGCCCAAGCCCGCGGCGTCGATCGCGGCTTCGCTGCGGCGCTGGTTCAGCTCCGCGTTGAAGATCTTCGAGACGCCGCCCTCGGCGCCGGGCTGCTTGCCGGCCGCCCGCGCGGCGGCGGCGCGGAAGGACGTGACGTCCTTGACCTCCTGCTCGATGTAGAGCTGCGCCAGCCGATCGCGCACCAGCGGCGACGAGCGGTCGGGCACCGACTCCAGGAACGACTGCCACGGGTCCTTGCGGGTGCCGCCGAGGAACGCGACCCGGTCGAGCGAGACGCCGGAGAGCGTCACCCGTTCGTTCATCAGCGTCGTGCGCGCGACCCGCCAGCCGTCACCGATCTCCCCGACCCGGTTGGCGTCCGGAATCCGGACGTCGGTGAAGAACACCTCGTTGAACTCGGCCGACCCGGTGATCTGGCGCAGTGGCCGGATCTCGACGCCGGGCGTCTGCATGTCGAGGATGAAGTAGGTCAAGCCGTCGTGCTTGGGGACGTCGGGGTCGGTCCGCGCGACCAGCATGCCGAACTTCGCCGCCTGTGCGATCGACGTCCACACCTTCTGGCCGTTGACGATCCAGTCGTCGCCGTCGCGGACCGCGCGGGTCGACAGCGACGCCAGGTCGGATCCGGACCCGGGTTCGCTGAACAGCTGGCACCAGATCTCCTCGGCGGTGAGGATCTTCGGCAGGTAGCGGCGTTTCTGCTCCTCGCTGCCGTGCTCGATGATCGTCGGGCCGGCGAGGCCCACACCGAGCAGGTTCAGGCTGACCGTCGGGAGCCGGTAACGGGTCAGCTCCTCCCGGACGATCTGTTGCATCCAGGACTCGCCGGAAAGCCCGCCGTACTCCTTCGGCCACAGCGGCGAGCCGTATCCGGACGCCCCGATGGTGCGCTGCCACGCGCCCGGGTCCCAGCCGTCTCGGAGGGTGGCGAGCTTGCCGTCGTCACCGGCGTCGACCGCGTCCACCCAGCCGTCCGGCAGGGCGCCGCGCAACCAGTCACGGAACTCGGTGCGGAACGCCGCGCGCTCCGGGCTGTCTTCGATTCGCCAACGCATCGTCGTGCCCTCCTCAGATGCCGATCCGGTCGGCGACCAGCTCGCGGTGGTAGGCGGGCGATCCGAGCATCAGCTGGTTCGTCTTCGCCCGCTTGAAGTAGAGGTGTGCCGAGTGCTCCCAGGTGAAGCCGATGCCGCCATGGATCTGGATGGTGTCGGCAGCGGCGTGCACGAACACGTCGGACGTGTAGGACTTGGCGAGCGAGGCGGCGAGTGCGAGATCCTCGCCGTCGTTGCCGGCTTCGCGCGCCGCGAAGTACGACGCCGACTTCGCCTGCTCGACCTCGATCAGCATGTTGGCGAGCTTGTGCTTGACCGCCTGGAACGATCCGATCGGGCGGCCGAACTGCACCCGCTCGTTGGCGTACGCCGCGCTCATCTCGAGACACCGTTGCGCGCCACCGATGTTCTCGGCCGCGAGCGCGACCGCGGCGAGCTGTAAGCCGCGGGCGACGGTCTCGGCACCCGGTGTTGCCAGCCGCTCGGCGGCCGTGCCAGCGAACGTCAGCCGCGCCATCTTGCGGGTCTGGTCCATCGTCACCATCGGCTCACGGGTCAAGCCGTCGGCGTCGCCGGTGACCGCGAACACGCCGATCCCGTCGTCGGCCCGCGCCACGACGAGGATCAGGTCGGCGACGCCGCCGTCCACGACGTACCACTTCGACCCGGACAGCCGCCACTCGCCGCCGGACTGGTTCGCTGTCACCGCGAGCGAGTCGAGATCCCACGACGACGACTCCTCGGTCAACGCGACGGTTGCAAGCACGTCACCCGCGGCGATCTTCGGCAGCCACTCTGACTTCGCGGCCTCGTCAGCACTGGCGAGCAGCAGGTTGGCGGCCAACCCGACGGTGGCGAAGAACGGCCCGGTGTAGAGCGCGCGGCCGAACTCCTCAAAGACCACGGCGAGCTCCATGGCGGTCATGCCGACGCCGCCGTACTGCTCGGGGATGGCGAGTCCGGTGAGACCGAGCTGTTCGCTGAGCTGCTTCCAGACGGTCTCGTCGTAACCGGACTCGGTTTCCATCAGCCGGCGGACCTCGGTCTCCGGCGAGGTGCGGTCGAGCAGCGTGCGCACCGTGCCGCGCAGCGACTCGCGTTCCTCGGCGAGCGCATCGGCGCTGGTGTCCGACATGGATCCTCCCGGTGGTGCTGTGGTCCGGCGCGTCCGACCAGTGTGCCGAATCCGATTCGGTTTCGCCACCCGGCCACCGCCGAGCCGCTTGGCGGCGGCTTGACCGCAATGAATGAACGGTCGTTTAATTCTGGCATGGGCCGCACCGCCGGGGGCAGCGCAGCCGAGACCCGCGACCGGCTGCTGGACGCGGCGGCGCGGGTGTTCGCGAAGCGCGGGTACGACGGCACCAGGGTGGCGGACATCGCGGCCGCGGCCGGGGTCAGCAACGGCGCGCTCTACGCCCACTTCCCCTCCAAGGCGGAGCTGCTGACCGGCGCGCTCCACGCGCATGGCCGCCGCCGGCTGGCCGATCTGTTCGCCGCCGACCCCGACCGCTCGATCACCGACATGTTGCTGGTGATCGGCCGCTGGCTGCCGCGTCGCCGCGACCGCGGCGACCTGATCGTCGAAGCGCTAGTGGCGGCCCGCCGGCACAAGGACGCGGCGCGGCTGATGACCGACTACGTCGGCGAGCGCGCCGAATGGCTATCGGAACTGGTCGGCACCGCCCAGCAGGACGGCGAGCTCGACCCGACACTCCCCCGCGACGCGCTCGCCCACTTCTGCCTGCTGCTCTCGATGGGCAGCGCGCTGCTCCCGCCGGAGCTGCACAGCGTCGACGCCGACGACTGGAGCGAGCTCCTCAACCGCATCGTGGACGCCTTCAGCGTCCCGACCTCCGAGAAAGCAGATAGCCGGTGAAAGTTCGCATCGACGGCGCGATCTGCCAGGGCCATGGCCGCTGCTATGACCTGGCGCCCCAGCTGTTCACCGAGGACGAAGAGGGCTACGGCGAGGTCATCGGCGACGGCCAGGTGGCACCCGACCTGACCGGGCAGGCCGGCCTCGCCGCCGACAACTGCCCGGAACATGCCATCGAGGTCATCGAGGAGGCCTGAGATGACCGTCGACGACCGGTTCGGAAAGTCAATCGAGGAGATGCGCGGCGAGCGTCCGCTCGGCACGCGCAGCAAGATCGTCACGGGCCCGGTCTCGGACTGGGCGACCGACTTCTCGCACCTCGAGCCGGAGTGGGCCGCGGATCCCTACCCGATCCAGGACCGGCTGCGGCAGACCTGTCCGATCGCGCACACCGACCGGTTCGGGGGCGGCTGGCTGCCGACCCGCTACGAGGATGTCGCGGCGGTCGCTCACGACACGGAGCGGTTCTCGTCCCGCACCGTCATCATGGGCAACTTCCGGCCACCGCACGACGTCGCACCGATGGGAGTGACGCCACCGATCTCGTCGGATCCGCCGTTCCACCACGACGCGCGCAAGCTGCTGTTGCCGGCGTTCACCAAGTCGTCGATCTCGCGGCTCGAGCCGGCCACCCGGGCGTTCTGCCACTCGCTCATCGACGGCTTAGACGGGCGCGACCTCGTCGACGCGGCGGCGGAGTACGCCCAGCACATCCCGATGCGGGTGATCGCCGACATGCTCGGGTTCCCGCCCGAGGACGGCCCGCATTTCCGGGAGTTCGTCGAGAACGCGCTCGAGGGGATCAACCTGCCGCCGGAGGAGCGCATCGCCCGGATGGGCAAGCTCTTCGACTACCTGCTCGTGCAGATCCGCGACCATCTAGAACGGCCTCGCGATGACCTCACGACGTACCTGATCAACGCCGAGCTGTACGGCCAGAAGCTCGACGCCTGGCATGTCGCCGGCACCATGGGACTGCTGCTGGTCGCCGGCATCGACACCACGTGGAGTGCGATCGGCGCCTCGCTCTGGCACCTCGCGAAGACGCCCGCCGACCGCAACCTGCTGGTCGCCGAGCCGGACCTGGTGACGACCGCCATGGAGGAGTTCCTGCGCGGCTTCGCCCCGGTCACGATGGCCCGACTCGTGAAGCAGGACATGCACTGGAACGGCGTCGACATGAAGGCCGACGACTGGGTCCTGCTGTCATTCCCGGCGGCCAACCGGGACCCGGCGCAGTTCGAGCGCGCCGACGAGATCGTGATCGACCGGAAGGTGAACCGGCACGCCGCCTTCGGGCTGGGCATTCACCGTTGCGTCGGTTCGCACCTGGCCCGGATGGAGTTGCGGGTGGCCCTCGAGGTGTGGCTCGAGCGGATCCCGGAGTTCAGTTTGGCGGATCCCGATGCCGTCACCTGGTCGGCGGGACAGGTCCGCGGCCCGCGCAACTTGCCGCTCCACATCGGCTGACCGAGATCGACCAACCGCGACACCGGCTACGAGTGCCGGGCCTCGTCCGCCCGCCGTTGCCGCTCGGCGAGCCGGCGCAAGAAGCGGCGCTCCCGGCGGCTCGGCCGGTGCTCGACCGGCCGCGGGCTGGTGCCTACGCCCCGCGCCGGCGCCAAGAAGATCGGCATCGACGGGACGTGTTCGACGGCCATGACCATTCGATGCCCGCTGAGCGGCCGGCCACGCGGACACCGCGGTGACGATTAGGTCACCTGGCACGATCACGGCATGCCGCCGACCGACGACGACCCGATCCGGCCCGACCTCGCCGAGGTGCAGCGCCGCCAGTCGCTGCTGCACGACGCGGCCCGGCCTGCCGCGGTCGCGAAACGACGTGACCTCGGGCGCCGCACCATCCGGGAGAACATCGACGAACTGTGTGACCCCGGCAGCTTCCGCGAGTGGGGAGGTCTGGCAATCGCCGCCCAGCGCGGCCGGCGCGACCTCGACGACCTGATCACGGCCACGCCCGCGGACGGCGTCATCACCGGTGTCGGCACGGTGGCCGGCACGCGGACCGCCGTCATCGGGTACGACGCGACCGTGCTCGCCGGCACCCAGGGAGCGACCGGCCACAAGAAGACCGACCGGATCCTCGATGTGATCGCCCGCGAGCGCCTTCCACTGGTGTTGTTCGCCGAAGGCGGCGGCGGCCGGCCGGGCGACACCGACATCCCCTCGGTCGCCGGTCTGGACGTGCCGACGTTCACGCGGTTCGGGGCGCTGTCGGGGTTGGTGCCGCGGATCGGCATCGCGTCGGGGCGATGCTTCGCCGGCAACGCCGCGCTCTACGGCATGTGCGACGTCACCGTCGCCACCCCCGAGGCGAGCATCGGCATGGCCGGCCCGGCGATGATCGAAGGCGGCGGTCTGGGCGTCGTCGACGCCGACGACGTCGGCCCACGCGAGGTGCAGATCGGCAACGGCGTCGTCGACCTCGCGGCGGTGGACGACAGCGACGCCGTCGGCCTCGCCCGACGGGCGCTCGGCTACTTCGCCGGAACCACCGCCGACTGGACGGCAGCCGACCAGACGGAGCTGCGTGCCGTCGTCCCGGAGAACCGGCGGCGCGCCTATGACGTCCGGCACGCGTTGCGACTGCTCGCCGACGAAGAGACCGTGCTGGAGCTGCGACCGCAGTTCGCGCGCGGCATGGTGACCGCGCTCGCGCGGCTCGAAGGCCGGCCGATCGGCGTGATCGCGAACAACCCGCTGCACCTGGCCGGCGCGATCACCAGCGACTGCGCGGACAAGGCCGCCCGGTTCTTACAACTGTGCGACGCCCACGACCTGCCGGTGCTCGCACTGTGCGACACGCCCGGCATCATGGTCGGCCCGGCCGCCGAACGCACCGCGCTGGTGCGGCACTCGGCGCGACTGTTCACCGTCGGGGCAACCCTGACCGTGCCGGTCGTCGCGGTCATCCTGCGCAAGGGCTACGGCCTCGGGGCGATGGCGATGACCGGCGGCGATTTCCGCGCCACGTTGCTGACCGTGGCGTGGCCGACCGGCGAGATCGGCGGGATGGGCCTGGAGGGCGCGGTGCGGCTCGCGATGCGCAAGGAACTGGCCGCGATCGCGGACGATGACGAGCGGCAGCGTCACTACGACGCGCTCGTCGCGGCCGCCTACGCCCGCGGGCACGCGCTGTCGGCGGCGACGTACGACGAGCTTGACGACGTGATCGACCCGGCCGACACCCGGTCGCGGATCGCCCCGCTGCTCACCGGCTGGCAACCACCGGCACGAAGCGGCCGGCGCCGGATGGTGGACAACTGGTGACCACAGGGGTATCGCCGTCAGCATGAGAGCACGCGCCGCCGCCGCCGGATGTGTCCTCGCGCTCGCCGCTGCGGCCGGGTGCGGCGCCACAGGTTCGGGCGCGACCACTTCGACGTCGTCGGTGCGGCGCGCCGGCACCACGCCACACCATGTAGCCCACCGGCCGGCCAGACATCACCTGCCGAGACCCGCGCATGTGGTGATCGCGATCATGGAGAACCACGCGGCCGCCCAGATCATCGGCAGCTCGGCGGCGCCGTACATCGACCATTTGGCGCGCACCGGCGCGTCGTTCAGCAACTCGTTCGCCATCACGCATCCCAGCGAGCCGAACTACCTGGCGCTGTTCTCCGGATCGACGCACGGCGTGACCGACGACTCCTGCCCGCTCACCTTCTCGGGGCCGAACCTCGCGGCGCAGCTGCGCGCCGCCGGGAAGTCGTTCGCCGGGTATTCCGACGGCCTGCCGAGCACGGGTTACACCGGCTGCAGCGCCGGCGAGTACGCCCGCAAGCACGTGCCGTGGACCGACTTTCGCGGCCTGCCCGGCGCCGTCAACCAGCCAGCTGCGGCGTTTCCGGACCACTACCGGAAGCTACCGACGCTGTCCTTCGTCATCCCGAACCTGCTGCATGACATGCACGACGGCACGGTGACTCAAGGCGACACCTGGCTGCGCCAGCACCTCGGTCGCTACGTCCAATGGGCGCGCCGTCACAACAGCCTGCTGGTGCTCACCTGGGACGAGGACGACACCAGCCACGACAACCGGATTCCCACGATCATCACCGGGGCGGCCGTGCGCCCCGGCAGCTATGCCGAGCACGTCACGCACTACCGGGTGCTCCGCACCCTCGAAGCACTGGAGCGGCTCCACCCGATCGGCGCCGCCCGGCAAACCCAGCCGATCGAGAACATCTGGCGTCCCTGACCGGCGGGGATGCCGCGTCGCCGCCAGATCCGGCTGACCACTCCGCAAACCAATCGTCACCGGAATGCGTTGCCATTTATGGGTTTTCGGGGCTGCCCGCTCGGTTAAGCCGACACACGTCCGCCCTCGCGCGGCCTCGTTCTTTGTCCATTCACCCCAGACCGGAACCCAGTTCCCCATGCTCCTGGACATCGTGATCCCTGCCCACAACGAAGAGGGCCGGATCGACGCCACGCTCGCTGCCTATCGCGCGGTGTGCACGGCGCCCGGAACCCGGTTCGTCGTCGCCTTGGACGACTGTTCTGACCACACCCGAGACATCGTGGACCGACACGCCGGCACCGACAACCGGGTCGTCGCCCGGGACTACCCGAAGCTCGGCAAGGGCGGCGTCATCATGGAGAGCTTTCGCGCCAGCGATGCGGACCTGCTCGCCTTCGTCGACGCCGACTGCGCCACCCCGCCGGCCGAGCTGCTGCGGCTCGTCGAGGTGACGGAGGCGGGTCAGACCGACGGCGCGATCGCGGCGCGCTGGCATCCCAGCGCGGTGCTGCCCGGCCATCGGCAACGACCGCTGCGTCGCCGCACCGCGAGCCAGCTGTTTGCCATCGCGGTCCGGCGGCTGTTCGGGCTGCCGTACTCCGACACCCAGTGCGGCGCGAAGGTGCTGCGCCGCCGGCTGGTCGACCGGGTGGTGCCGTTGCTGTCGAGCCGCGATCTGGTCTTCGATGTCGACCTGCTGTTCACCGCCCGTCGCCTCGGCTTCCGGATCGCGGAGGTGCCGACGGTGTGGGTCGACCGGCCCGGTTCACGGATCGCGGTCGGGCAGGACAGCCGCCGGATGGCGGCGTCGCTGCTGCGGCTGTGGCTGCATCACCGGGTGCTGCCGGTCACACCGGCCGGTGACCTGCCGGCGTACCCATCGGAGCCGACGACGGTGGCCGGGCTGATCCCACCGCCGCAGGCCAAGCGCAAGTCGTTGATCGCGCCGATCCCCCGCTGGCGGGAGGACCGTGACCGTGTCCCTCACTGAGTCGATCCCGGACGTCACGCTGGTCGCGCCGTATCCCCGTGTGGGCACCCGTCACGGCGGCACCAGCGGCGTCGCGTCCTACACCGCGAACCTGGCGCACGCGCTCGCCGACCTCGGCACCCGCGTGACGGTCGTGAGCACGTACGACGACGGTGCACCGGAACGCGAGCTCGACGGCGCCGTGACGGTGCAGCGGGTGTTCCGCCCGGGTGCTCGCGCTTTGCCGACCGCGTTTGATGCGGCGCGGCAGACCCGGGCACCGGTCATTCATCTGCAGCACGAGCTGTTTTTGTACGGCGGCGGCAACGCGCTACCGGGACTGCTCGGTTCGCTGGGTGCCATCCGGTTGCCTGGCAACGGCCGACCCAAGTCGGTCGTCACCATGCACCAGGTCGTCGACCCCCGGCAGGTCGACCGGTCGTTCACCCGACTGCACCGGATCCGGCTGCCCGCCCCGGCCGCCCGGCTGGCGGTGACCGGCGTGCAGCGCTCGATCGACGCGCTCGCCGACCGGGTGATCGTGCATGAGCCGCGCTTCAGCGCACAGCTGTCGCGCGCGGTGCAGCTCCCTCACGGCATCGAGCCCGCCGCCGACTTGGAGCGAGGGCAGGCGCGCGCAGCGCTCGGCATCGACCCCGACGAGTTCATCGCCCTCTGCTTCGGCTTCCTGGCGCCGTACAAGGGCATCGAGCAGGCCGGGGATGCGGCGCGGCTCGCCGGACCCGGCGTGCGCCTGGTGGTGGCGGGCGGCCCGCACCCGCGACTGAAGGACCGGCACAACTATGCCGCCGCGCTGCGACGTGCCTACGGCGGGCACGCCCGGTTCACCGGCTTCGTGACCGACCTCGACGTCGTCCGCTGGTTTCGCGCGGCCGACGTCGTGCTGCTCCCCTACCCGGCACCGCACGCCAGCAGCGGCGCCCTGGCGCTCGCCCTGGCCTACGGCGTGCCGGTGCTCGCGTCGACGGCGCTGGTCGAGACCTGCGGGCTGCCAGCTGCGGCCGGCTACGACTCGACCGAGGAGCTCGCGGGTCGGCTGGTCGCCCTGCTGGGTGACATGGCCGAACGACGCGCCCTCGCCGAAGCCCTGTCGCCGGTGGCCGAGGGCCGCTCCTGGCCGGCCGTCGCTCGCCAGCACCAGCGGCTGTACGACGAAGTCCGGAGCCGACTCCGATGAGGCGCACCGCCGACGCCGGCCCGGTCCTGCTGGCCGGCGCATTCGGGCAACGCAACCCGGGTGACGAGGCGCTGCTGACCGCGTTTCACCGGGCGCTGCCGGACATGGAGCTGATCGTCGCCAGCAGCGACCCAGCCCAGACCAGCTGGCGCCACGGGCTGGCGAGCATCGACTCGCGGTCGCCGGTCGCGGTGGCACGGACGGTCAATGCCTGCCGGGCGGTCGTGTTCGCCGGCGGCACCGTGTTCAAGGCGCTGCCGCCGGCCAGCGGTCGTCGTAGCCACGAGCTGCTGCGCAACGGCGTCGCGCTCGCCGGGCTGGCACGGGTACGCGGCGCGACGGTCTCACTCGTCGGGGTCGGTGTGGGCGACCTGGCACCGCCGGGCTGTCGGCCGCTGGCGCGGCAGCTCGCCCGCACCGCCGACCTGCTGATCCTGCGAGACACCGAGTCGGCGAGCCGGCTGGTCGACATCGGCGTCGCGCCGCCGCTGCGGGTCGGCGCGGACCCGGCGTGGACCTTGCTCGAGCTGGCGCCCGACGCGACGCCGCGTACGCCGCAGGATCGCGTCGCCGTCGTACTCAGTCGCTGGACGACCGGCCCGGACACCCTCGCGCCACTCGCCGCCGCGCTACGGCCGCTGATCGCTGACGGGCTGCGGGTCGAGCTGCATCCGTGGCAGCTCGGTGGACCGGGCGTCGACGACGGCGACCTCACGGCCGAGCTGGCGTCACTACTGGCGGGCGACGCGACGGTCGTCGCGCCGCCCGCCGACCTGCTCGCCGCGGCCGAACGGTTCCGCGGCGCCCGGCTGGTCGTCACCGCCCGATTCCACGCGCTGGTCGCCGCCGCCGCGGTCGGCACGCCGAGCCTGGCGCTGACGGCCCACGAACCGAAGTCGGCCGCCCTCGCCGCCCGGCTCGGGCAGCCGGCGGTGCGCGTGCATGCCGACCCGCAGCGGCTGACCGACCAGGTTCGCGACGCGCTGACGGCCGCGCCGGCGTCCGCGGCCGGCGTCCGAGCCGAAGTCGCCGCCGCCGATGAGGCCTTCGGCCTGCTGCGGCTGGTGCTGACCGGCGGGAGCGTCCCGGCCGAGGAGATCAGCGGCCTCCGACTCGAGCCGGTCGCATGACGACCGTCATCGACACCCGGGCGGAGCCGCGGCCACAACCGGCCGTGGCCGCGCCGCCGGCGCCGCTACCCGCCGCGCCCGGCCCGACCGTCCGGCGGCTGCTCGGTGAGCAGACGGTCGTGCTGCTCGGGCAGGGCATCGCCGGCCTGGGCAACCTGGCCTTCCTGCTGGTCGCAGTGCGACTCCTTCCCTCGTCCGAGTTCGCCGAGCTCGCCACCTTCCAGGCGCTCTACTTGCTGCTGCTGATGCCGACGCTCGGGCTCTCGGCCGGGGCATCCGCCGCACCGGAAGCGATCGGTGCGGCGCAGCGCCGGACGATGTACGTCGCCGGCGCGCTGGCCGTCGGGTTCGCGGCGGCGAGCCTGCCGATCGGCGCCGGGCTGCAACTGCCGTGGCTGCTCGTCATCCTGCTCGGACTGACGTTGCCCGCGGCCGGTCCGCTGGCGCTCGCGCGCGGCCGGCTCTACGGCCGCGCCCGCCACCTCGGCGTCGGGGCCAGCCTGGTCGCCGAGCCCGCGGTCCGGCTCGGCGCGGGCATCCCGCTGATGGCGGCAGCCGGGCCGGTCGGCGGCGGGCTCGGCGTCGTGCTCGGCAGCTACGCCGCGTTGGCGCTCGCCTGGCTCGCCGGCCGCCGGCGCGTGGCCCGGCACAGCGCGAACCTGCCGGTGACCACAACG
>DASZPL010000175.1:0-6616 GCA_035550315.1 Mycobacteriales bacterium
TGGATGGCGGCCGCGAACGGCCGCATCCGAACCGCGGCCAGGTGCGCCGGGTCGGCGGGCTCCAGGCTGTGCTCGCGGCCGCCGTGCAGGATCACCGCGACTGCGCGGGTCGCGGCCGCCGGCGGCCGCACGCTCACCCCGGGCGCCGGCTCGGTTGCGTCGGCCGCGGCTCGAGGCCGGCTCACGCCGACCCCGTCCGCCGTCGACCCCGACCGGCGATCGACGCCAGCGCGGCGGCCTCGGCCTCCTCAGGGGTCGGCGCGGTCCCGCCGAGGTACGCCGGCTGCCACCACGCCTGAGCCTCGCCGTCCGGTGCCGGGTAGGCGCGCTGCACCGCCTCCGTCATCTCGGTGATCACCGAGCGGAGCGTCGCCGTCGCGGCGGTCGCCACCCTTGCCGCCGGCGCGTCGTCGGAACCCACGGCCGGCGGGTCGATCGCGGGTCCCACCCGGATCGTCACCGGGACGTGCCGGCGCAGCTGCGGCCGGCGGCCGGTCGTCCAGAGCCGCTGGCCGCCCCACACGACGACGGGAAGCAGCGGCGCGCCGGCCTCCAGCGCCATCCGGGCGGCACCCGCCTTGAAGGTGCGCGGCACGAACGAGCGGCTGATCGTCGACTCGGGAAACACGCCGACCAGCTCGCCGTCGCGCAACGCCCGGACGGCAGCGGAGTACGCCGAGGCCCCCGCGCTGCGATCGACCGGGATGTGGTGCATGCCGCGCATCAGCGGGCCGGACACCGGGTTGGTGAACACCGACTGCTTGGCCATGAACCGCACCAGCCGATCGCGTTGGTGTGCCGCCAATCCGACGAACATGAAGTCGAAGTAGCTGACGTGGTTGCTCGCCAACACGGCGCCGCCGGTCGCCGGGATGTGCTCCACACCCTCAATCGTGAACTGCAGGTCGAGGGCACGAAACAAGCCGAGCGCGGTGCGGATGACCGGCGGGTAGACCCGTTCCCTCACGACAGGAATCTTGACGGAGCGGCGCGGGCTGGCTCAGCCCAGGGCAGCCGGGCCCGACGTTGCGTCCGCTGCGAGCTGCCGGTTTCGGACCAACAGGAACCCTGCGATCACGCCAGCCAGCGCAAACAGCGCACCGGCCAAGAACGCCATGTCGGCGCCGTGGGCAAAGGCATGCTGCTGCAGCGCCGGGCCGCGCAAGCTGGTCGCGTGGCTGCTGGCGAAGTTGCTCGCCGCCGTCGCGAAGACCGTGACCAGCGCCGACAAGCCGATCGTGCCGCCGACCTGCTGGCAGACGTTGAGCATCGCCGACGCGATGCCCGACTCGTGGTCGTCCACCCCGCTGACCGCGGTGAGCGTCACCGCGACGAACAGGAGACCCATGCCGACCGCGATCAGCATGATCGCGGGCAGCACCCCGGCGACGTACGTCGAACCGACGCCCAGCCGCGACAGCCACCACAGTCCGTACCCGGCAATCAGCGTGCCCGCCACCACCAGCGGCTGTGGACCGATCTTCGCGATCAGCCGGCTGGCGATTTGCGCGACGACGACGATGGTGGCGCTGACCGGCAGGAAGGCGAACCCGGCCTTCAGCGGAGAGAAGCCGAGGATGTCCTGCACGAACTGCGTGAGGAAGTAGAACATCGCGAACACCGCGGCACCGAGGATCAGCATCACGAGATAGCTGCCGACCCGGGTGAGATCGCGGAACAGGCGCAGCGGCATCAGCGGCGACCGGCTCCGCGCTTCGATCACCAGGAAGGCAGTCAGCAGCACCGCCCCGACCACGAACGACACGATGGTCGTCGCGCTGCCCCAGCTGTTGGTCGCGGCGTGGATGAACCCGTAGACCAGCGCGGCCATCCCGACGGTCGAGGTGACGGCGCCCGGCACGTCGAGGGTGTCGCCCTTGCGGCCGGTGGTCTCGGCGATCACGTACGGCGTGGCGATCGCCAGCGCGATGCCGATCGGCGCGTTGACGAACAACACCCAGCGCCACGACAGCAGGTCGGTGAGCACCCCGCCGAGGATCAGGCCGAGCGCGGCGCCGGCGCCCGACACCGCGGCGTAGACGCCGAGCGCGCGGTTGCGCGCCTCGCCCTCTTCGAACGTCGTCGCGACCAGCGCGAGGGCGGTCGGCGAGGCGATCGCGCCGCCGACACCCTGCAGCGCGCGCATCGCGAGCAGCCACGCCTGGTCCTGCGCGAAGCCACCGAGCAGGCTCGCCAGCGCGAACACCAGCACGCCGACGATGAAGACGCGACGGCGACCGAACAGGTCACCCATCCGGCCACCGAGCAGCAGCAGGCCGCCGAAGGTCAGCGTGTAGGCGTTCAGCACCCATGACAGTCCGGCTGACGAGAAGTGCAAGCCGGTTTGGATCTGCGGCAGCGCGATGTTCACGATCGTCGCGTCGAGCACCACCATCAGCTGCGCCACGGCGATCACCGCCAGCGCGAGGTTGGGGTGGACGTGGGCGTGCGAGTCCGACGGTGGCGCAGTCCGCGCCGGCTCGGTCAATGTCGTGGCCACGCCATCCATGATCGCTTGTGATCTGAGTCACAAGCGCACCGGCTGACGCCGTAGGCTCCGGTCGTGGCCGAGCCGCTGCCCCGGCGGGCCGACGTCTGCATCATCGGCGCCGGTCACAACGCCCTGGTGGCTGCCACGCTGCTGGCCCGCGCCGGGCTCGACGTGCTCGTCTTGGAGCGCGACCACGTCATCGGCGGCGCAGCGCGCACCGAGCAACCGTTCCCCCGCGTCCCGGGGCTCCGGCAGTCGACCGGCTCCTACCTGCTCGGGCTGATGCCCCCTGAGCTGGAACGCGAGCTCGACCTGCGGCTGCCACTGGTGCGACGCGACCCGCACTACTTCCTGCCGACGCTCGACTCGCGTTACCTGCTGGTCGGCAGCGATCACGACGCGGCCGCCCGCCAGCTCGGCGAGTTCTTCTCGGCGGCCGACGTCGAGGCCGACGCGCGCCTGCAGGCCGAGCTTGCCGCGTTGCGCGAGGACCTGGCACCCGCCTGGCTGGCCGAGCCGTTGCCGCTCGACGCGACCGCCGAGCGCTACATCCGGCCGGCGCTGCGCGACGGCTTCGTCGACCTGGTCCGCGGCGACGTCACGTCGTACCTGACGAAGTTCGGATTCCGCAGCGAGCTGATTCTCGCGATGTACGTCGTGACCGACGGGCTGTCCGGGGTGAGCGGCGGGCCGGACACACCCGGCACCGGACACAACTTCCTGGTGCACAACATGTGCCGGCTGCCGGGAGCGGACGGCACCTGGATGATCGTCCGCGGCGGGATGGGCACGGTGACCGCGACGATCGCGGACCGGGCCCGCGCCGCCGGCGCGCGCATCGTCACTGACGCGCCGGTAGCCAGGGTCGAGACGGTGGGCGGCGGCGTCGCGGGCGTGACGCTGGCCGACGGTCAAACCGTCGCGGCGACGACCGTGGTGGCCGGCTGCGACCCGTTCACGCTGGCCGAGATCGCGCCGCTGCCGGCGCAGCTCGCTGGCCATCTCGAGCAGCTACGGCGGCCAGGCACGACGTTGAAGGTCAACCTCGCGCTCCGCGACCTGCCGCGGTTCGGTTGCCTGCCGCCGGATGCACCGTCGCCGTTCGGCTCGACGATCCACCTGCTGCCACAGGATGCGCCGCTGGCGGCGATCCGCGCGATGTGGCATGACGTCGAGGCCGGACGGCTGCCCGACTTCCCCACCATCGAGTGGTACCTGCACACCACCGCCGACCCGTCACTACAAGACCCGGCCGGCCACCACTCCTCCGCGCTGTTCGTGCAGTCGGTGCCGTGGCAACCGGCCGGCTCGTCGTGGGCCGCCGAGCAAGACAAGTACGTCGAGCACCTGCTCGACATCTGCGAGGACTTCGCGCCGGGCACGCGCGACCTGGTCGCCGACACGTTCCCGCTGCCACCGCCGGGCATCGAGTCGCACTTCGGGATCCGCCATGGCCACATCCATCACGTCGACAACACCGTCGCGTTCGACCAGCGGATGCCGTACGCGACCGGGATCGACGGTCTCTATGCCTGCAGCGCCGGCTGCCACCCGGCCGGCTCGGTGATCGGTGCTGCCGGACACAATGCGGCGAAGCGGGTGCTCGCCGACCTGGCGTGAGGAGGGGCGGTCATGACGACGGCAATCTCGGTCCGGCGAGCGAACGCGCCGGACGCGACGCAGCTCGGCGAGATCCTCGCCGACGCGTTCAGCGACGACCCGGTGGTCTGCTGGCTGCTGCCGAAGACGGTGCCGCAGCGCGAATCGCGCGTGCGCCGGCTCTGGACGATCACGGCCCGTGACTACCTCCGCAAGAACAAGCCGTGTTACGTGACCAGCGACGGCCGCGCCGCCGCGCTGTGGGCCGAGCCGGCCAGCTGGATGCCGACCATCGCGGACCAGCTAAAAGAGCTGCTCCCGATGGCGACGGTCTTCCGCACCTCGCTGTTGCGCGCGTCGTCACTGCAGGCCCAGATGGTGAAGGCGCACCCTCGCCGGCCCCACCATTGGTATCTCTACGCGCTCGGCACCCGGGCCGAGGCGCAGAGCCAGGGCCTGGGCTCTGCCTTGTTGCGCGAGGTGCTCGACGCGCTGGACCGCAGCGGCGATCCGGCGTATCTGGAGTCGTCGAACATCCGCAACGTGCCGCTCTACCAGCGCCACGGCTTCCAGGTGGTCGAGGAGCTGCACATCGCCGGCGGCGGCCCGACGATGTACCGGATGTGGCGCGACCCGCGGACCTAACCGGGTTACACAAAGGCCTTAGCCCATGTCCGCTCGGTCAGTAGATCGTTGTCGAGTTGACGTGGCGAATCGGCGGATTTCGCCACGGCAAGTCGACAACGATCTTGGTCGGGCGGTCGTTGCGACGGTCGGCCGGGGCCGACGGCGCGGCGTAGTCTGGATGCTGCGCAAAATCCGCTAACTGAACCGAAAGAGGCGTAGCCGCCGGTGGCTGTCGAGACCGATCAGTTCGCAGGCTTCGGACCAAACGAGTGGCTGGTATACGAGATGTACCAGTCCTATCTGAGCGACCCGCGGTCGGTCGACAAGGCCTGGTGGGACTTCTTCGCCGACTACACGCCTCCTGAGGAGGCCGGCGGCAACGGCAACCGGGCGCCGGCTCCGACGGCCACCGTTGAAGCCGCTCCCGCCGAACCGACCAGCCGCCCCCAGGAGCCGGCCGCCAAGCCAGAGGCAGCGCCGGCTCCCGCCGTTACGCCGGCTGCAACGCCGAGCCCGGCGGCCGCCGCCGAACTCCCGACCCGGACGTTGAAGGGTGCGGCGGCCCGCACTGTCCAGAACATGGAAGCCAGCCTCGCCGTGCCGACGGCGACCAGCGTCCGCTCCGTGCCCGCCAAGCTGTTGATCGACAACCGGATCGTCATCAACAACCACCTGCGGCGCGGCCGCGGCGGCAAGGTCAGCTTCACCCACCTCATCGGCTACGCGCTGATCCGCGCGCTCGACGCCTTCCCGGTGATGAACCGGTCCTACGTCGCGGTCGACGGCAAGCCGGCCGTCGTCCAGCCGGAACACGTCAACCTCGGGCTGGCGATCGACCTGCAGAAGGACGACGGCAGCCGCACCCTCGTCGTACCGAACATCAAGAACGCCGAGACGTTCGACTTCTCCCGCTTCTGGTCGGCGTACGAAGAGGTGATCCGCAAGGCCCGCACCGGCAAGCTCACCGCCGACGACTTCGCCGGTACGACGATCAGCCTCACCAATCCGGGCACGATCGGCACGGTGCACTCGGTGCCGCGCCTGATGAGCGGCCAGGGCGCGATCATCGGCGTCGGCGCGATGGAGTACCCCGCCGAGTACCAAGGCGCGGCGGCCGACACGCTCGCCCGGATCGCGGTCAGCAAAGTGGTGACGCTCACCTCGACGTACGACCACCGGATCATTCAGGGCGCCGAGTCGGGCGACTTCCTGCGCCGGATGCACGAGCTGCTGCTCAGCGACGAGTTCTGGGACGACGTGTTCGCGGCGCTGCGGATCCCGTACGAGCCGATCCGCTGGAGCCCGGACCGGCCGGCGACGCACGAGAGTGAGGTCGACAAGCCGGCGCACGTGATCGAGCTGATCCACGCGTATCGCGTACGCGGCCACCTGATGGCGGACACCAACCCGCTGGAGTTCGAGCTTCGCCGCCACCCCGACCTCGACATCGCCAGCCACGGCCTGACGCTGTGGGACCTCGACCGGGAGTTCGCGACCGGCCGGTTCGGTTCGCGGTTGTTCGGCGAGGCCAAGGCGCTGATGAAGCTGCGCGACATCCTCGGCGTGCTGCGTGACTCCTACTGCCGCACCGTCGGCATCGAGTACATGCACATCCAGGACCCGGAGCAGCGGCGCTGGATCCAGGACCGGGTGGAGCGCGGGCACGTCAGCCCCGAGCGCGAGGAGCAGCTGCGGATCCTCGGCAAGCTGAACCAGGCCGAGGCGTTCGAGACCTTCCTGCAGACCAAGTTCGTCGGCCAGAAGCGGTTCTCGCTCGAGGGCGGCGAGTCGGTCATCCCGCTGCTCGACGCGGTCGTGTCGAAGGCCGCGCACGACGACATGGACGAGGTCGTCATCGGGATGGCTCACCGCGGCCGGCTCAACGTGCTGGCCAACATC
>DASZPL010000176.1:0-24502 GCA_035550315.1 Mycobacteriales bacterium
TGGCCCGCGCCGGCGGCGTACCGAAGGAAGTCGGCGTAGTGCTTCGCGTCGGCACTAGGGAGGCCCTTGGTCGGGACCGAGGCGTAGATCGGCAGCATGCCGGGGTAGGCGTGCTTGTCCGCGGCGGAGGTGCGCAACCGCTGGTAGTTAACCGGCCAGCTGCCGGTCTGCGGGTCCCCGTGCAGCGACTGGGCCGCGGTCCGCAACGCCTTGGCAGTCGGCTGGACGAAGGTTCGGCCGGTTGGGCTCGTGAACTTGCTCGGTGCGCTCGCCGACCGCTGCGTCTCGAGTGCGGCCACCGAGAGGTTGTAGCGGCGAGCGTCGCCGAGCGACACGACGCCGAGCATGAACCGGTGGCCGGGCGACTGCCGGCCGGCGGCGACCAGCTTCGCGCCAGCGGTGTCGCCGGGGATCGGTGACGGCAGGAAGCAGGTGGTCTGCGACTGCGAGATCGCGAACTCCATGTCCTGGGCGATGTTGAACAGGCTCGCCGTCGGAGCGGCGACCAGCGGCAGGTACGGCACCGGGTCGGCGGCGAGGCAGTCGTTCTTCCCCGGCTGATACTCGGCCGTCGGCTCGAACGAGTCGAGCAGCGGCCATTGGCTGACCGGCAGCTTGATGCCCTTGTAGTTGGGGTTGACCCGCATGCCCCACGGATCCGGCTTGCCGTTGAGCCAGGCCCGCGCCTCCGGGTCGGCATTGATGTACGACGTCAACGCGGTCATCACGTCCGAGTTGGTGTTGACCGTGAGCAGGGTTGCGGCGGCGTCGATCTCGGGGGTCGGGATGTTCGGGTTCAGCGCCTGAAACTCGGGGTCGAACGCCATGTTCAGCGGGTTGTTGCCGAGCGTCGCGACGCCGTCGGTGGTCGGGTAGGCCTCCTTGACGAAGGTCTGGTCCGGATAGGACTCGGTCAACAGCTTCGCCAGTAATCGGGCATCGAGCCGCAACCGGCTGACCGGTTTGCCGCTGCGGTTGTCGATGTCGAAGGCGATCCCGAAACCGCTGATCGCGACCGGAGCGTTTACCCGCGGCGTCGAGCCCGGGCCTACCGCCTGGCTGCCGATCGAGGCGTCGATGTTGCCGCTCGCCAGCAGGTTGCGCGCCTCCGGTTCCGGGGTCTGCACGTGCTTGAGGTTGAACAGCTTTGCTTGCAGGCAGAAGTGCGGCGCCCATTGGGTGGCGGCCTGGGCGAGCAACTCCGAGCCGTAGACGTCCAGTGGCGCTTGGTTGCTCACGACGTCGCAGACGTTGTCGGCGGCCGCGAAGCTGAGCGGGAAGCTGATGCGGTTCGCCCAGTTGGAGGGGCTCCACCACAGCGAGCCGTCGACGGCGGCGGCGCCGCTCTGCTCGACGTTGTTGAGCAGCTGTCCCGGCTTGAAGTTGCCCTTGGTCTCGCAGTTTGCCTGGGCGTCGGCGACGTCGGCCGCGTCCGGCCGCGCGGCCTTCGGCAGCAGGTGGCCGGCCGGGTCGCAGCTGATGCCCTCGATCGGCACCGCGACCAGCGAGCAGGGCACCTGCTGCGAGCAGCCGAGTGATGCGTGGTCTTCCGCCGTGAAGATGTCGAAGTCGGCCTGTCCGTTGCCGGCCTTGTCGGTGACACCGAACGTCTCGTTGCTGGGAAGCGCCAGTGAGCTGAGGTTCTCCGGGCTGGCTTCCGGCGCCTGTCCTGCGCAGCCGTCCGGCCCGCCCGGGTAGCTCTTGTGGCCGGCCGCCTTGAACGGCACCCAGCGCTGCGCCTCGACCCCGATCAGCTGGTTCTTGCAGGACGTCGGCTGTCGATGCGCGGACAGCGCGCCGACCGACGATTTGCGCTGCGCCTTGGACGCCAATGCGTCTGAGCGCCACGCGGGGTACGCGTCGTAACTCGCCCGGAAGCGTTCGTCGGCGTACTGCGTCCAGCAGGTCCGCGGGCTCAGCCGCTGGCGGGCCGGCACGTGCTTGGAGTCGAGCCCCCGGCATTCGAGGAGGTCGAAGGAGTACTCCTCGTTCTGCGCGTAGTCGGAGTTCACGTCCGAGTAGATGCCGTCGGTCGGGTGGGCACCTGACCAGGAGACGTGGATTTGCTGCAACGACCGCAGGTCGTTGGTCTGCGACACCGTCACGTACACCTTGCGGTGATCGACGACCTTCCGCTTCGTGCCGTGTTCGACGTAGAACCGTTTCGCCACATGCGACTTGGTCGCGGTGATCGGTGCCGCCAAGCCGGCGGCGTGGACGGCGGGTAACGCTCCGGCCCCGCCAGGGACCGCCAGGCCGGCGGACACCACCGCCGTAAGCGCCGCCAGCCAGCGGAGCAGGCGCGTCGTCATCCGCTGGCGTCCCGCGAGCGGATCCGCTGCCACAGCAGCGGCGGGACCACCACCAAGGCGACCAGCAAGAGTCCGGCGAGGACGGCGAGGACGGCGCGCAGTGCCGAGCTCTGCGAGCCGGGCAGCTGGGTCGGCGAGCCGACGAGCTGCTGGCCGTCGGAACCGGTCGACCCGCCAGCGACACTGCCGGTCGCCGGATCAACCGCCGCGCCCGACGCACCGCCAGCCGTGCCGCTTGCGGCTGCGCCCGGCGCCGAGCCCCCGCCGCCGCCGGCGGCCCCGGGTGATGCCGTGCCCGTGCTGCCCGAGCCGGACGTCGTGCCACTCGAGCGAATCGGGGTGCTCACGTGGATGCCGGCGTTGCCGCCCGGATTGATCTGCCCGGTGTCACCGCTGCCGGTGCACGGACCTGCCCCCGCCTTGTCGCACGCGGGCGGCTTCGGCGCGATCTTCGCCAGGTAGTTCTCGGTCGGATGACCGGCGATGAACGTCGGGTTGTGGCAGGTGGTGACGTTTTCCTTGGTCAGGTCGACCGCCGAGTCGGCCTGGTGCTCCTTCGCGATCTGCTTGAACCCGGCCTGCACGAGGTTGACCGGCAACGGGGAGTAGCCGATCGGGCCCATCTCCTTCTGCCCCTGGCAGATGGAGTAGTAGAGGTAGTCGGCGAGCGTCTGCCGCTTGGCGGTCGTCATCTTCGCGTCGTTCGCGGCGGTCGGGATGATCATGTAGGAGTACGACGACAACGGGTAGGTCCGCGGGTCGTTGTCGACGTAGACCTGATCGAGCTTTTGCAGCAGGTAGTCGGGCGACTTCGCGTCGTAGTTGATCTGGGCCTTGGTCAGCGCCACCGCGACGTTGTATTGGTTGGGCAACGTGAAGTACCCGGCGGCGTTCTCCAGCTTGGCGACCGGGTAGTTCTGCCCGAGCGCGTAGGAGTACTCGTCGTAGCCGATGGCGCCGTTGGCCGAGCCGGACGAGATGAAGTTCATGACGCCGTCAGATCCGTTCTCGGCCACCTGGTTGCCCTTGCGCGGGAAGTACTCGGTGAACCCGCTGCGGCCTTGAAACTTGGTCCAGAGGCTGGGGAACTGCTTGGCCAGGTAGGTCGTGAACTGCGCCGTGTCGCCCGAGCCCTCGGAGTGCACGACCGGCGTGATCGGCAATGACGGCAGCTTGCGGCCGTTGTTGTCCTGGGTGATTGCCGGGTCGTCCCAGTTCGTGATCTGGTTGGTGAAGATCTTGGCGATCGTCTCGCCGGACAGCCGCAGGTTGCGCACCAGCTGGCCGCCGACCCGGACTTGGTACGGGAACGACGTACCGCCGGCCACGATCGGCAGGTACGCGTACGCACGGCCGCGCGAGGTGTCGCTGGCGCCGGTCGCCTCGTCGGTGCCCTGGTAACCGATGTCGCTGACCGCGAAGTCAACCGTCTTGTTCGCGAAGTCGGTGCGGCCCTGCGCGGAGCCGTTGCCGGTGTAGACCACCTGCAGGCCGTTGGGCTGCACGTCGGCGATCCACTGGTTGACGGCGTTCGCCGCCCAGGTGGAGCCGGAGCCCTGGATCAAGGCATGCGCCGAGTTGGCTGCTTGCGCGGCGGTCGCCGGCAGCGCCAAGCCGAGGGCGGACAGCGTGACCGCCGCGATCGCGGCGGAAGCTTTGCGCATGGGCGTCTTGCCTTTCATCGCGCGGTCCGCTGGCGTGCCAGCAGCCGGATCAGCACGAACCCGACGATCACGAGACCGAGCAGCACGCTGGCGGCGCCGTACGCGCGGGTGATGTACGTCGGCTCGCCGCTGCGGACGGCGCTGAAGACGAACAGCGGCAGCGAGTTCATCGGGTTCACGTTCGGGTTGTAGTTGAGGAAGGTCGACGCTCCGGACACGATGAGCACCGGAGCGGTTTCGCCGATGCCACGGGCCACGCCCAAAATCAGCGAAGTCGCCAAGCCGGGCCGGGCCGTCGGCAACACGACTCGACGGACCGTCTGCCACTGCGAGCTGCCGAGCGCCCAGCCGGCCTCGCGCAAGCCGCCGGGCACCACGCGCAGCACGACCTCACTCGACCGCGCGATGATCGGCAGCATCGTGATCGAGATGGCCAGCGCGGCGGCGAGGCCGGTCCGGGAGTAGCCGAGGCCCACGATCAGCAGGCTGTAGATGAACAGGCCGGCGACCAGGTCGGGAAGCGCGGTCATCGCTTCGACGACGGTCCGGACCACCTTGGACAGCCGGCCGCCCACCTCGGTCATGTAGATCGCGGCACCGAGACCGAGTGGCAGCGAGATCGCGACCGCAATCGCCAGCTCGACAAATGACCCGACGATGGCGTGCAGGATGCCGCCACGGGTCAGCGGGTCCTGCGGCCCGACGCCGGCCATGTCGTGGGTGAAGAAGTTGAGGTGGTGGTAGGCGGGCCAGCCCTTGTAGAACGTGAAGACAACGACGGTGAGCAACGCCGCGCCGACGACCGCCGCCCCGCCGGCGATCAGGGCGGCGACCACCCGGTCAATCACGACGGGTCGCGGATGCGAACAGCTGGTCACCAGCGCGTAGAGGCCGACGAACGCGGCGTACCAGCAGAGCCCGAAACCAAGCGCGCCGGACAGCGGCAGGATCTGCTCGTAGAGCAGCCAGACCAGCGCCAGGGCCGCAGCCGCCGCGCCGAGCATCGACAGCCGGTCGTCGAGCGACCGCGTCTGCAGCTTGCGGAAAGTCTCCGGCTCGGTCGTCTCCGGGCCCGGGACGATGCCGGTCAGCGCCGCGTCGGCGAAGTTGGCCAGCGTCATGCGGCGATCACGCCTCGAGGCCAGCGCCGCTGCGGCTGCGGTTCACGATGATGGCGGCGATCGTGTTGACGACCAGGGTCAGCAGGAAGAGGACGAAGCCAGCGGCCAGCAACGCCGAGAGCTGCGCAGACGTGGCGTCCTGGAACTGGTTGGCGATCAGCGACGAGATCGTGACGGTGCCGTTCTCGAGGATGCGCACCTTGAGGTCGAAGCTCAGCGAGATGATCAGCAGAACCGCGACCGTCTCGCCGAGGGCCCGTCCGAGCCCGAGCATCGTGCCGCCGATGATCCCGCCGCGCCCGAACGGCAGGACGACGGACCGGATCATCCCCCAGCGGGTCGATCCCAGCGCGAGGGCCGCCTCCCGTTCACCGATCGGCGCTTGGGCGAACACGTTGCGCATCACGGCGCAGGCCAGGGGAATGACCATCATCGCGACCGCCAAGCCAGCGGTGAACGGCGACAGCTCGTAGCGCGGTTGGTAGAACGACGCCGCGCGCGGGTCGGCGCCATGCACCGCGAAGATCGGAATCCACCCGAACCACTCGGAGATCCAGCGCGCGACAAAGAGCGCGTGGGGCTGCAGCAGCGCCACGCCCCAGACGCCGTACACGATGCTCGGGACCGCCGCCATCAGGTCGACCAGCGAGACCAATGTCCCGCGCAGCCGCCGCGGGGCGTACTCGCTGATGTAGAGCGCGGTGGCAAGGGCGAGCGGGAACGCGACGACCAGGGCGATGACCGCAACCTCGATCGTGCCGACGAGCGCGGATGCGATCCCGATGATGTTGCGCTCGGGCAGCCAGTCGTTCTCGGTGATGAAGCTCAGGCCGTAGCGGTGCAGCGTGGGGATCAGCTGGTAGCCGAGGAACAGTCCGATCGAGCCGGTCAGCACCAGGACGAAGCAGCCGATCGCGCGCGCCGACCCACGAAACGTGCGATCGGACCTGGACCAGCCCCCGGGGATGCGTCGCGGTTCGTCGACTGGCGGCGACGGTGGCGGCGCCGTGCTCAGCGTCGTCATCCGATAGCTGATTCAGCCGAAGCGGCCGTGGACGTAGTCCGCCGTGCGCGGATCCGTCGGCGTACTGAACATCTGCTCGGTGGGTCCGGACTCGACGATGACGCCGGGGGCGCCTTGCTCGGCCAGGAAGAAGGCGCATTGCTGGGAGACCCGCGCGGCCTGCTGCATGTTGTGCGTGACGATCACGATCGTCACCTGCTCGCGGAGTGCGGCGATGGTCTCCTCGATCCGCCGGGTGGAGGTCGGGTCGAGTGCCGAGCACGGCTCGTCCATCAGCAGCACGTCCGGGCTCACCGCGAGCGACCGGGCGATGCACAACCGCTGCTGCTGGCCACCGGACAGCGCCCCGGCGGGCCGATCGAGCCGATCTTTGACTTCGGCCCACAAGCCGGCTCGCCGCAGGCAGTCCTCGGCGATGTCGGCCCGCTGCGCGCGACCGGTGCGGATTCCCGTCAGCTTCAGGCCGGCCGTCGCGTTGTCGCCGATGCTCATGGCCGGGAACGGGTTGGGCTTCTGGAAGACCATGCCGATCCGGCGCCGAGTCTCCGTGACCCGCTGCTCGGGACCGTAGATGTCCTCGCCGTTCAGCCGAACCTCGCCGGCGAGCTTTGCCGACGGCACCGACTCATGCATCCGGTTGAGGATTCGCAGGAACGTCGACTTGCCGCAGCCGGACGGTCCGATCAGGGCGGTCACGGTGCCCGGTCGCATTGACAGGGACACCCGCTCGAGCACCTTGGTCGCACCGAACCACGCCGACACCAGCTCGGCGTCGAGCTGCGCACCGGTGACGGCGACCGAAGCCTCGGCGCCCGGTCGCTCGAGCACGGCGAAACTGCTGCTCACGGATCCCCCTCGACTGCTGCGGACGTCCGTCAAGCAGCACAACGTACGAATGTGAACACTCTGCGAACGGCAGACGAAGAGTCGCTGACAGCGGGCGGAAGCCGGCTGCGGTCGATGCACGATTCATCCGTGACCGGTGTTTCTCGCGTGATGCGCGGGCTTCTCGGCCTCGTCGTCCTGGGCCTCGGCTGCTTCGTTGCCGTCGTCGCGTCCGGCGCCGCACACGACGGCGTCCAGGCGCTGGGCGTCCTGCTCGGCGGAGTGGCCGCCACCGGCGGAGCGCTGGTCGCCGCCGAAGCCGTCCAGTCGACTTGAGGCTGGATGTCTGACCTCAGCTACTTGCAGGCCACGACCATTGGATTGCTGCAAGGCGTTACCGAGCTGTTCCCGATCTCCAGCCTCGGGCACTCGGTGCTCGTCCCCGCGTGGATCGGGGGCAGCTGGCGCCACCTCGTCACCGAGCAGTCCGCGAGCGGGGATGCGCCGTACCTGACCTTCATCGTCGCCGTGCACTGCGCGACCGCGTTGGCGCTGGTGGTCTATTACGCCGGGGCGTGGGTTCGGATCGTCGGGGGCCTGCTGACCAGCATCCGCGACCGGCGGATCGCCACGACGACCCAGCGACTGGCCTGGCTGATCGTGCTGGCCACCATCCCGGCCGGGATCCTCGGGCTCGCCTTGGAGCACGAGCTTCGCACCGTGTTCGCGAAGCCGGTCGCCGCGGCCGCGTTCTTGATCGGCAACGGCGTCGTCCTGATGCTCGGCGAGCAACTGCGGCGACGAAGTCAAGCGGCTCCGACCGAGGTCAGCCACCGCCACTCCGTGAGCGGCTCCCAACGCGTGGCCGAGGCCGAGGCGCTGGTCATCACGCGGGTCGGCGTACGGGACGCCATCGCGGTCGGCGTCGCGCAAAGCGGGGCACTACTGGCCGGCATCAGCCGGTCCGGCGTCACGATGGTCGCCGGCCTGTTCCGCGGGCTGGACCGTGAGAGCGCCGCGAACTTCGCGTTCTTGCTGGCAACCCCGATCATCCTGGCCGCCGGCATCTACAAGCTGCCCGAGCTCGCGCAGTCGTCAGCCAGCGGCATCCGCGGCCCGACTCTCGCCGGGGCGCTCGTCGCCGGCCTCGCGGCGTACGCCGCGATCCGCTTCCTGACCCGGTACTTCGAGAACCGCGGCCTCACCCCATTTGCGATCTACTGCCTGCTCTTCGGCGTCGCGAGCATCGTCCGGTTCGGCTAGCCGTCCGCCCGCCAGGCACTCTTCGCCCGCGATTCATCGACGGGCCACGCCGTCGTCACGCGGCTCCATCACAGTGATCCGCCATGGGCCGGGTGGTCGTCGTCGGTGCGGGCATCGTCGGAAGCCTGCACGCCCTCATCGCTCATGACCGCGGGCACGACGTCGTTCATATCGAGCGGGAGGCGACCACGCGCGGCGCGAGTGTTCGCAATTTCGGCCTGCTCTGGGTCAGCGGACGCCAGGCCGGCCCGGAGCTCGCGTTGGCGCTGCGCGCCCGAGCAGGCTGGGACCGAGTGGCAGCCCGAATCCCCGCGGTCGGACTGCGCCCAGACGGCTCGCTGACACTGGCGCGCGATGACCTGGAACTGAAGCTGCTCGTCGAAGCGGGCAACCTCGCCGACGCGGACGCCCGCGGTTTCCGACTGCTAGACCCGGCCGAGGCCCGCGAGCTCAACCCGGCAATCGCCACCGACGTCTGCGGCGCGCTGTGGTGCCAACGCGACGGCATCGTCGAGCCACGGCTCGCCGCGCGAGCGATCGTCGACTATCTGCGGGCGCAGTCGCGCTATCAATGGCTGTCACGCCGCGAGATTGTCGATGTCGCCGACCATCGCGTGGTCGACCACGACGGCTCCGTCCACGAGGCGGACATCGCCGTGATTTGTACTGGCGCGTGGCATACCGGTGTCGCCGCCCGAGGGTTGCACGGGATCCCCGTCCGCCGGGTGCGACTCCAGATGCTGCAAACCTTTCCCTTCCCGGTGCGATTGACCACGTCGATCGCCGACATTGACGCGCTCCGCTACTACCCGGCCTACGCGGAGCTGCCGGTCGCGCTGCTACCACCGCAACCAGCGGTGGCGCAGCGCGCCCATGCCCAACTGCTGATCGTGCAACGGCAAGACGGCTCGTTGACCATCGGCGACACCCACGAGTACGACGAGCCATTCGGCTTTGACGTGCAGGAGGCGGTGTATACCCACCTGCTCGAACGGGCTGGTCAGCTGCTCGGCCGGCCGTTGCCGCCGGTCCGGTCGCGCTGGGCCGGTGTGTACAGCCAGGTCACGGACGACCGGCTCTACATCCGAGAGCAGCTCGCCGACGGCGTTGTCCTCGTCACCGGCCTGGGCGGTCGGGGCATGACGTGCGCGCCAACCGTTGCCGCGGAGACCTTCGGATGGACCTAGAGCTCGCCTGCCTCGACATGGCGGGTACGACGATTCGCGACGACGGCGTCGTGTCGGACGCTTTCCGTGAGGCGATCGCCAGCGCCGGCCTGCGTCCCAACACGACGGATTGGGAGACCGCGCAGCGAGTGGTCACGGCCACCATGGGCCAGTCGAAGATTTCGGTCTTTCGCCAGCTCTTCCATGACGAGGCGCTTGCCCAGACGGCCAATCGCGCCTTCGAATGTTCCTATCGAGCCCGAGTGGACGCCGGGTTGGTCGAGGCGATGCCAGGTGCCGTGGAGGTGATGGCTCAGCTGCGCGACTGTGGGGCGCAGGTGTGCCTGACCACGGGCTTCGCCTCGACCACCCGCGACGTCATTCTCGACCGGCTCGGCTGGCACGGGCTGATCGACCTTGCGCTCTCACCGGCCGATGCCGGCCGCGGGCGGCCCGCACCCGACATGATCCTGCTCGCGGCGCTTCGACTGCAGGTGTCGCGAATGGCAGCCGTCGCGGTCGTCGGAGACACCGCCAGTGACATCGAGAGCGGTCATCGGGCGGGAGCCGGGCTGGTGGTTGGCGTCACCAGCGGGAGCGGCGCACCTCACGCCCTCGAAGCGGCCGGTGCCGACATCGTGCTCGCGGATATCACCGGGCTCCCTGACCTGCTCGGCCTCCCGGCACAACCCACTGCCGCGCTGCCGGACCGGCGGTGAGACTGCTCGACGACGTGATCGCCGTCCTCGAGCGAGGGGCAGCCGACACGACCGGCGGCGGCGAACACGGCGGCTTCACGCTCCTCGAGCATGGCCTGCAATGCGCCGCGGGCCTCCGGCTGCGACGACCCGCCGACCTCGAACTGCAAGTTGCCGGCCTCGTGCACGACGTCGGCCAGACGTTGACCGGCAACGATATGGCCCAGCACGGGCTCGCGGCAGCACGGTTCGTGCGACCGCTGTTCGGCCCTCGGGTTGCGGCACTGGTCGAACTCCATGTGCCGGCGAAGCGATACCTCGCATCCGTCGATCCCAGCTACCGCGACCGGCTTTCCGATGCCAGCCAGGAGAGCTTGCTTGCGCAGGGGGACCTGATGTCGGCTGTCGAAATTCGCCGGTTCCGCGCGCGCCCGGAGGCGGCTGACGCCGTCGTGTTGCGCCGCGCGGACGACGAAGCGAAGGTGGCCGGCGCTCGGGTGCCGACGCTCATCGACTGGCTGCCGGCGCTCCGCGCGATCGCTGGGTTTCACGCGACCTCCGCCAACCCGTCATGAGGCGGTCACCATCCGGCCGTTTTGGGCCGCGACGCTGCCCACATCTGACGGAAAGGAAGACAACTGTGTCGAGCTCGAAACTGCGGTTGAGCGCGCTCGCCGCGGCGGGGGCGCTGCTTGCCGCCGGATGCGGCAGCAGCGGCGGATCCAACTCTGGATCGGCTCCAGCCTCGGACGCCACGTGGCAGACCGCCACCTCGGCAGCCGACGGCGGAGGGATGGCCGCGCTGGTTGCCGCGGCAAAGCAGGAAGGCACCCTCAACGTCATCACGTTGCCGAAGAACTGGGCCAACTACGGAACCATCATGGCCGACTTCACGAAGAAGTACGGCATCAAGATCAACGACGCGAATCCGGATGGCTCCAGCCAGGACGAGATCAACGCGGTCAAGCAGCTGAAGGGCCAGTCTCGAGCACCGGACGTGCTCGACATGGGGACGTCGTTCGCCATCGGCGCGGCAACAGACGGGCTGCTTGCGCCGTACAAGGTCGCGTCGTGGGACCAGATCCCCGCGAACGAAAAGGCCGCCGACGGGAGCTGGTTTGACGACTACGGCGGCTACGTCGCGATCGGCTACGACAGCAAGAAGATCACCGATCCCCCGACGTCGTTCCATGACCTGTTGAAGCCTGAGTACAAGAACGAGGTTGGCATCAACGGAAACCCGACGCAGGCAGGGGCCGCCTTCGCGGCGGTGTACGCAGCTTCACTTGCCAACGGCGGATCGTTCGGCAACATCCAACCCGGGATCGACTACTTCAAGCGGCTGCACCAGGTTGGCAACTTCGTGCCGGTCACTGCAGGACCGTCAACGGTCCAAAGCGGGCAGACACCGATCGTCATCTGGTGGGACTACTTGCTCGGCTCCGAAGTCGCCGCGCAAAACCCGAACTTCAAAATCGTCATTCCGTCGGATGGCCAGTACGCCAGCTACTACACCCAAGCGATCAGCAAGACCGCGCCACATCCTGCCGCCGCACGACTTTGGGAGGAGTACCTCTACTCGGTAACCGGGCAGAACCTATGGCTCGACGGTGGCGCTCGCCCGGTTGAGCTGGCGTCTTTGGTGCAGAACAACTCGGTGAACCAGACCGCGTACCACACACTGCCGCAGGCACCCACCGGTGCGCTGACCTTCCCGTCTGTATCCCAGCTGACCAAAGCACAGACGGCGGTATCGCAGGGCTGGTCCGCTGCCGTCGGCGGCTAACTGCCGATGGCAGTAGCAATCGCGGCACATCCCGTCTCCCCCAGCCGGTGGCGGGATGCGCTGCGCACTCAGCGGCTTGCAAGCGCGGCCGGAATCGCACCATTCGCCGCGTACACCGTGCTGTTCCTGCTCGTCCCCACGGTTGCGGTGGTCGTCGGCGCTTTCCAAAAGCCCGGCGGCGGCTACACCCTCGACAACCTCGACACGGCCGTTCACGGCGTCTACCTCCACGGGTTCGAGACCAGCCTGCGACTGTCGCTGTTCGCCTCGGTCATACCGGCATTCCTGGGCTTGGTCGTCGCCTATGCGGTGCACACCGCAAGCCCGACCTCGGCGATCCGCCGGGTCGTGGTTACAGCGTCGGGTGTGTTCGCCAACTTCGGCGGCGTGCCACTTGCCTTCATCTTCATCGTCACGCTGGGGTCCAACGGCCTGGTGACCGGCTGGCTCAGCGACGTCGGCTTCGATCCCTACGCACATGGGCTGACGCTCTACGGGCTTTCGGGCGTCGCGCTGGTCTACCTGTATTTCCAGATTCCACTGATGGTCCTGGTGATCCTGCCGGCGCTGGAAGGCCTTCGCCCCGCGTGGCGGGAGGCCGCGCGGAACCTCGGAGCCAGCTCCTGGCAGTACTGGCTACGCGTGGGCGGCCCAGTGCTGACACCGTCGTTCCTGGGCGCCATGTTGCTGCTGTTCGGTAGCGCGTTCTCGGCGTACGCCACTGCGGAGGCGCAGACCAGTGGCAGTATCCCGCTGACGTCCATCCAGATCGGCTCGTTCCTCAACGGCAACGTGATCTCCGGCCAGCAGAACGTCGGCAAGGCGCTCGGCTTCGGGATGATCGTCATTACCGCGGCAGTGATGGTCCTCTACACGCTGCTCCAACGCAGGGCGTCGCGGTGGTCGCGCTAGCACCCGCGCCGCCGGCCGACGCTTCCACCGCCCGCAGAGGCGCACACTTGCCGCGGCTGCGCCGGCCGTCGCCATTCCGCGCGGTCGTGTTGATCGTCGCCGGCGCCTACTTCTTGATCCCGCTCTACGCCGCTGTGCGGTTCTGCCTGCGGTCGGCCTCCGGCGGGCTGTCGTTCGAGGCCATCACCGGTATCCCGCACCAGGAAGGCTTTGCCTCGGCATTCGAGCTGTCACTACGGCTCGCGCTGGTGACCACGCTGATCACGCTCGTGCTGATCGTCCCGACCGCAGTCGTCGTTCACCTGCGGCTTCCCCGATTGCGCCGACTGCTCGACGGCATCACCATCCTGCCGATCGTCATTCCGCCGGTGGTCCTCATCGTCGGCGTGCTGGAGGTGGCACCGACGACGCTCAAGGCGACGTCGTACCTGTTGGCCCTGGAGTACGTCGTACTGGCGATGCCGTTGGCGTACCGCGCAATCGACGCAGGTTTACGGGCACTCGACCTCCGCACCCTCGTCGAGGCATCCCGATCGCTGGGTTCGAGTTGGCCGACCACGCTTTGGCGAGTGCTGCTGCCGAATCTGCGCACCGCGATGCTGTCAGCGACGGTGCTCACCGTGGCGCTTGTCCTCGGCGAGTACACGTTGGCCACGCTCGACCAGTACCAGACCTTTCCGGTCTGGATCGTCGCCTTCGACCAGGACAACGCGCAGACATCGGTAGCGGCGTCGTTGATGGCGCTGCTCGTGACGTGGCTCATCTTGCTCGCCATTTCGGCACTCGGCACACGACGGTCGAGAAATCGACGGGAGGTCTCGGTATGACGACGCAGACGATGGCGAGCCCGGATCGGTCAGGCCCGTCCCTTCTACCGCCGGCTGCCGGCGCGCCCGTCAGCTTCGCTGCCGTGAGCCGGCGCTTCGGGCGCGCCGTTGCGCTGGACGGGCTGACCCTCGACATCGCCCCAGGCGAGCTGCTTGCACTGCTCGGTCCGTCCGGGTGCGGCAAGACGACCGCGCTGCGGATCCTCGCCGGGTTCGAATCCGCCGACAGTGGGGCGGTGACCGTTGATGGCCGCGACATCGCGAAGGTCCCCGCACAGCGCCGCGACATCGGCATGGTGTTCCAGAGCTACTCGCTGTTTCCGAACCTCACCGCCCTGGAGAACGTCAGCTTCGGGCTGCGGATCCGGCGCCAGCCCCGAGCCGCCCGGCGGACCCGAGCGGGCGAACTGCTTGAGATGGTCGGCCTCTCCGACCGATCGAGCCAGTATCCGCACCAGCTTTCCGGCGGCCAGCAGCAACGGGTCGCGCTCGCGAGGGCACTCGCGATCGAGCCGCGCGTCCTGCTGCTTGACGAGCCGCTGTCGGCGCTCGACGCCCAGGTGCGGCTACAGCTCCGCGAACAGATCCGGTCACTGCAGCAACGCCTCGGCACCACCACGCTGTTCGTCACACACGATCAGGAAGAAGCGTTGTCGATGGCAGACCGTGTCGGCGTGATGCGCAACGGCAAGCTGGAGCAGGTCGCCGCGCCGACCGAGCTGTACAACCAGCCGGCGACCGGTTTCGTTGCGGAGTTCGTCGGGACCATCAATCGCATCCCGGCCAATGTGAGTGGCCGGCACACAATCGAGGTGCTTGGGCGGTCGGTGCGCTACCTCGGCGAGCAGCGACGCGTCGGTCCACTGGACGCCCTGGTCCGACCCGAAGCCTTGGGTCTGACCCGCTCTGCCGACGGCTCGGGAATCGTGGCGGGTAAGACATTTCTCGGCGCGGTCACCCGCGTCATGGTCCTGATGTCCGGCGACCTGGCGATCCGTGCGGACCTGCCCAGCACGACGGCGGCAATGCTCGCCATCGGTGACGCCGTCAACGTCGTACTGCTCACCGACGAAGTGCTGATCAGCGATCCGGCGCCCGGCGCGGTCGTCGACGAGCCGGAGACGGTTGCGCAAATCACTCGCGACGCGGGGGTCCGGGGTGAACACGACTGACCGACGCATCGTTCCGGGGTCGCCTGGGCGGGCCGGCTACCGCCGCCTGGTCACCGCGGCTGGAGAGCCGCATGTTCTGCGTCGGGAGCCTGGCGACGGCAGGTCGGACATCGATCATTCGGACCTTCGGCCGTTGTTGCTCGTCGCCCACTTGTCCGACCTCCACGTGATGGACCACCAGTCACCCGCACGGTTGGAGCTTTTGGACCGGTTCGCCGATCCGGATTCGCCTGCTCAGCGCGAGCTTGGCGTGATTCATACCTACCGACCACAAGAGCTCTTCACCTACCACGTGGTCGAAGCGATGGTGCAGGCGGTCAACGACGAGCCCGTCGGCCCGGTGTCGGGAGCGCCGATCGACTTCGCCGTCGTCACCGGCGATTCCACCGACAACGCCCAACACAACGAGCTTCGGGCCTACATCGACCTGCTCGACGGCGGCAGCGCCGTAACTCCGGACTCCGGCGCAGCCGACCGTTACGAAGGCGTCGCCGGAGCGGACGTGCTGGACGTGCGCTACTGGCGACCCGAAGGCCGCTCCGGCGACCTCCCCCGCTGGCGCTACGGCTTTCCCTCGATCCCCGGCGTGCTCGACGCGTCGCGCGCACCGTTTCTCCCGACCGGCTTGCGTCTTCCCTGGCTAGCCGTTCACGGCAATCACGACCAGCTGCTGCAAGGGACGGTGCCGCCGACGACTCAATGGATCGACGGTCAGACCGGCTTCCGAAAACTGGTGTCACCGCCGCGCGGGCTCGATCCGGTCGCGACCTATCGCGCATTCGAGAGCTGCGACCCGACCGCGTTACGACGACTCCGGGGAGCGGAGAGCCTACGCGTGACGGGCGACCTCGAACGACGGGCAGTTAGCCGCCATGAGCACGCGCGGGAGCACTTCCTGACGAGCGGCGAGCCGCTCGGCCATGGTTACACCATCCGTAACGTCCGCGACGGCAGCGCGTACTACGCGTTCGACCACGGCGCCGTACGGGGGCTCGTGCTTGACACTGTGAACGAGCACGGTGGCTGGCAAGGGTCGATCGACCGCGACCAGTTCGGCTGGCTCGCTCGGGAGCTCGACAGCGCGAGGGACCGTCCGGTCGTGCTGTTCAGCCACCATCCGCTCGAAAGCTTGGTGAACGACCGGCATCCGGCTGGCACACCTGCACCAGTCCTTCGAGCCGAGATGCGGGCGCTGTTGCTCGCGTACCCCAACCTCGTCCTGTGGCTCAACGGCCACACCCACATTCACGCCGTGTCGCCGGTGCGCCGGGCGGACGGCATGATCGCGTTCTGGCAAGTGACGACGGCGTCGCACATCGATTGGCCACAGCAGAGCCGGATCGTAGAGCTGCTCGAGACCGAAGCCGGCTTCGTCGTGGCCTGCACCGTCGTCGACTCCGCCGGCTCGTTGAACTGGACCGGACGCGACGATCCGCTCGCCCTGGCGGGGCTGTCGCGGGAGCTCGCCGCGAATCACTGGCAAATCCGCGACGGTGTGACGGCGGTCGGGGGCGGGGGCGCCGGCACCAGGCTCGACCGCAACGTGATCGTCGGACTCACGAAACCACCGGGCGGTCGGATCGCCCGCCGCCGTGCGGTCCGCGAGCCGGCCCCGGCATGACGACTGTCGCCACGGTCCCGGTTGACAGGGGTTACCGCGGGTAACATCCTGGTGTGCGGCCCGCCAACCTGGGCCGGTTCCCAGCCAAGGAGTGTCCCGTGGCCGATTTCTCGCTCGACCTCAACGACGACCAGATCACGATGCAGAAGTGGCTGCACGAGTTCGCCGAAGAGGTGATCCGGCCGGCCGCGCATGAATGGGACGAGCGCGAGGAAACGCCCTGGCCGATCATCAAGGAGGCCGCGAAGGTCGGCATCTACTCGCTGGACTTCATGGCACAGCAGTGGTTCGACGAGACCGGCCTCGGCATGGTGGTCGCGCAGGAGGAGCTCTTCTGGGGCGACGCCGGCATCGCGCTGGCGATCATGGGCACCGGCCTCGCCGCCGCCGCGGTCAGCGCGAACGGCACGCCCGAGCAGGTCGGCGAGTTCATCCCCGCGATGTACGGCACGCCGGAGGAGCCGAAGCTCGGCGCGTTCTGCTCCTCGGAGCCGGACGCCGGCAGTGACGTCGGCGCGATGAAGACCCGGGCGGTCTACGACGAGGCCAGCGACGAGTGGGTGCTCACCGGCACCAAGACCTGGGCCACCAACGGCGGCATCGCCGACTGGCACGTGATCGTCGCCTCGGTCGACCCGGAGCTCGGCACCCGCGGGCAGGCGTCGTTCGCCGTACCTCCCGGCACGAAGGGGCTCAGCCAGGGCCAGAAGTTCAAGAAGCACGGCATCCGGGCCTCGCACACCGCCGAGGTCGTGCTCGACGACGTCCGGCTGCCCGGCAAGTTCCTGCTCGGCGGCAAGGAGAAGCTCGACGCGCGGTTGGCGCGCGCCCGCGAGGGGCAGCGCACCGGCCGGTCGCAGCCGTCGATGGCGACGTTCGAGCGCACCCGGCCGACGGTGGGCGCGCAGGCGGTCGGGATCGCGCGCGCCGCGTACGAGGTCGCGCTGGACTACGCCAAGACCCGCGAGCAGTTCGGCCGGCCGATCATCGAGAACCAGGGCATCGCGTTCAAGCTCGCCGACATGAAGACGCGCATCGACGCCTCCCGGCTGCTGGTCTGGCGCGCGGCGTGGATGGCCCGGCAGGGCAAGGAGTTCACCGCGGCCGAGGGCTCGCAGTGCAAGCTGTTCGCCGGCGAGACCGCGGTCTGGGTGACCGAGCAGGCGATCCAGATCCTCGGCGGCAACGGCTACACCCGCGAGTACCCGGTCGAGCGGATGCACCGCGACGCCAAGATCTACACCATCTTCGAGGGCACCAGCGAGATCCAGCGGCTGGTCATCTCCCGCGCCATCAGCGGCGTCTACATCCGCTAACCCCGCCGAGTTGTCAGCGTTAGCGGGTGCTATGGCACCCGCAGACGCTGACAACTTTCTGTGACGTAGGCGTGGGCGGCGGCGCGCCAGGCGGGGACCAGGTCGAGCCGCAGCCGCCGGTCGAGCACGTCGTCGACGGTGAGCGCGCCCTCCGCCTCGATCGCCCAGACGACCTCACACTTCGAGACCGGTACGCCGGGCGCGATCGGCTCGTCGAGACCAGCGGCGGCGACCGCGTCGGCCTCCGCGCCGAACCGCCGCGCCAGCCGGGGCAGCTCGCCGTCCTGCCGCGGCATCGCGCCGACCAGCGGCAACGACGCCGTCCGGCAGTCTGGTCCGCCGCCACGGTTGCGCACCACGCGGTCGACCGCGTCCTGGGCCATCCGGCGGTAGGTCGTCAGCTTGCCGCCGACGATGACGAGCACGCCGTCGCGGTCGAGCAACGTGTGACGCCGCGACAGGTCGGCCGAGCTGCCGTCGCCGGCTGTACCGAGCAGCGGCCGCAGCCCGGCGAACCGGCCGATCACGTCGTCCGCGGTCAGCGCCCGCCCGAGACCGGACGAGAGCGTCTCGAGCAGGAAGCGCTCGTCGGCGTCGCTGACCTCGGGCTCGTCGGTCACGGCGTCGACCGGGTCGTCGGTCAGCCCGACGAGCACCGTGCCGTCCGGGCGCGGCACGGCGAACACGAACCGGTTGATGCTGCCGGGCAGCAGGATGTTGAACGCCGCGGTCGGGTTGCCGAGCGCCTCGGCGCGCACCACCAGATGCGCCCCCTTGCTCGGCCGCAGCGGCACGCCGCCGACCAGGTCGCCTGACCAGACGCCGGCAGCGACCACGACGGCGCGCGCGTTGAGGTCGAACCGCTGGCCGGTCAGCTCGTCGCGGACCGTCGCGCCGTCATGGGCCACGTCGGTCGCCGTGCAGTGGGTGACGATCTTCGCGCCGTACGCCGCCGCCGTCCGCGCCACGGCGACAACCAGCCGGGCGTCGTCCTCCAGCGCGCCGTCGACGTGGACGTAGGCCCCCTTGGTCGGACCCAGCACCGGGAGCAACGCGCCGGTGGCTTCGGCGTTCAGCCAGTAGCCGGGCGGCAACCAGGCCGGCGTGCGCGCCGCGGCCCGCAGCCCGTCCGCAATGCTGAGCAGGATGCGGGAGACCACGCGGCCGCCACGGGGGTACGACGGCAGCAGCGGCAGCACGAACGGCATCGGCCGGATCAAGTGCGGGGCGATCGCGGTGGCGAGCCGGTTGCGTTCGATCGCCGACTCCCAGGCGACGCCGACCTGACCGGCCGCGATGTAGCGCAGCCCACCGTGCGCGAGCTTGCTCGACCAGTGGCTGGTGCCGGCCGCGAGGTCGCGCCGCTCCACCAGCGCGACCGACAAGCCGCGGCTGGCGGCGTCCAACGCGACGCCGGCTCCGGTGATGCCGCCGCCGACGACCAGCAGGTCCACCGCCTCGCCAGCCGCCAGTGCGGAGAGCTCCCGCTCCCGCCGCGTCGCATTGAGCCGGTCGCTCATTGGTGCGCCCTTGTCGGGCGCACCAATGCGGAGACGCAGATTCCATTGGAGCGAGCCACCTCCGCTTCGCTGCGGTACTCGCTCATGGCTTGAGCCAGCCGTCGAGGCCGCGCTCCAGCTCGGCCAGCGCGGCGTCCCGGCCGACGTCGTCGAGCAGCCGGGCGGAGACCACCCACGACATGCCGGTCAGCAGCAACGACACGGCCATCACATCGGCGTCGCCGCGGCGGATCGACCCGTCCGCCTGCCCTTCGGCCACCAGCCGGCGGACGTGGTGCACCGCTAGCCGTTGGGTCGACCCGAGCCGCGCCGTGAGGTATGGCACCAGCAGCTCGGGGTCGACGTCGATGACCCGGCGAAACAGCGGCTCGTCGGGCAGCCGTCGCGCCACCTCGGTCATCGACGCGACCAGCCGCGCCCGCGCGGTACGCCGGCGCACGGCGCCGGCCTCGCTCTCGGCCAGCAGGTCGGCGAACTCGCGCGTGAGCACTTGAAGCAGCAATGTCTCGACGTCCGGGACCAGCCGGTAGAGCGTCATCCGGCTGACGCCGGCGCGGCGGGCGACGTCGGTGAGCGTCGTACGCCGGACCCCGACCGCGAGCACCGACTCCTTGACCGCCTGCATGACCTCCGCTGGGAGCTCACGGCCGGCTCCCGGCGCCATTACCGCGCCGGCGCGGTTGTGACGTTGCGACAGCATATGTCACACTGTACCACCATGGACGCCACGCCAGCCACACCCGCCTGGACCGCTTGGGGCAACGAGGCGCCGACGCTCTCGCCGTCGGTGCAGGCGTTGCTGACCGAGACGCTCGGCCCGTTGCGGCCGCAGCAGCCGGCCGCGATCGAGGCCGCCGAACTGCCACCCTCGGCGTTGCCGGCCGCGGTCAGGCGCCGGTTGGTGCGCGCGCTCGGCGCCGTCGGCGTGCTCGACGACCACGACAGCCGCGCCCGGCATGCCGGCGGTCAGGCCTACGAGGACTTGGTACGCCGGCGCTACGGCGATGCCGCGGACGCGCCCGATGCGGTGCTGCTGCCGGACGGCGCCTCGGCGGTCGCGCAGGTGCTGCGGATCTGCAGCGAGGCGAACGTCGCGGTGGTGCCATGGGGCGGCGGGACCAGCGTCGTGGGCGGGCTGGCGGCGATCCGCGGCCAGGCCGCCGCGGTTGTCGCCCTCGACCTGTCGCGGCTGGACCAGCTACTCGCGGTGGACCCGGTTTCGCTGACCGCGACGTTCCAGCCGGGCGTCCGCACCCCGGCGGCGGAGGCCGCGCTGGCCGCGCACGGCCTGACCCTGGGGCACGTCCCGCAGAGCTTCGAGCGGGCGTCGCTGGGTGGCTACGTCGTCACGCGTTCGGCCGGCCAGGCGTCGAGCGGGCACGGCCGCATCGACGACCTGCTCGTCGGCTGCCGGTTGACCACGCCGGTCGGCGAGCTGCATCTGCCGGACGTGCCGGGCAGCGCCGCCGGCCCGGACCTGCGCCGGCTGGTGCTCGGGTCCGAGGGCACCCTCGGCGTGCTCACCGAGTTGACACTGCGAGTACGCCGGCTGCCGGCGGCCACGCACTACGAGGGCTGGATGGCCCGCAGCTGGCAGGACGGCGTCGAGCTGATGCGTCGAATCGCGCAGGACGGGCCGAAGCCCGACGTCGCCCGGCTGTCGGACCCCGACGAGACCGCGATCTCGCTGGCACTGTCCGGCACCGCCGGGTGGCAACGGCGCGCCCTCGACCGCTGGCTGCGGCTTCGCGGCGTGACTCGCGGCTGCCTCGTCATCGTCGGCTTCGACGGTGCCGCGAGCGACGTCCGCTATCGCCGCCGCGAGGTGCGCCGGATGCTGCGTGCCGGCAATGCGGTGCGGCTGGGCGCCGGCGCGGGTCGGTCGTGGGAGCGCGGCCGGTTCGCCGCGCCGTACCTGCGCGACAGCCTGCTCGACGCCGGCGTGCTCGCCGAGACCCTCGAGACGGCGGCGACCTGGAGCCGGCTCCCCGAGCTGTACGCCGCGGTCCGCGGCGCGCTCGTCGAGCGGCTGACCGTGGACGGCAAGGAGCCGCTGGTCGGCTGCCACGTCTCGCATCTGTACTCGACCGGCGCGTCGCTCTACTTCACTGTGCTCGCCCGCGCCGAGCCGGGCGAGGAGGTCGAGCAGTGGGCGGCAGCCAAGCGCGCCGCCAACGCCGCGATCCTCGAAGCCGGCGGCACGGCGAGTCACCACCACGCCGTCGGCACCGCGCACCGCGACGTGGTGACGACCGACCTCGGTGGCGAGGTGGGCGTCGCAGCGCTTCGCGCGGTGAAGCAGGCGCTCGACCCGGCCGGCATCCTCAACCCCGGCAAGCTGCTGCCGGACTGACGTCAGCCGCCCTGATCCCCGCCCGCGCCGTTGCCGTGACCGTGGCTTGGCTGGTGACCCGGCGGGCCGGGCAGCAACGAACTGCTGGACTCCGACGGCGATGGCGACGGTGACGTGCTGGTCGGCGTGGACGTCGGACTCGTCGTCGGGCTCGGTGTGGTCTCGGTCGGGGTTGGGCTCGGCGTCGTGGGGCTTGGCGTGGGGCTCGGCGTCGACAGCTTCGCGGTCAGGTCGGTCAGCAGCGCATCGGCGGCGTTGTCGATCTCGACCTCGCGCTGCCGAGTCAAGTCGCCGGCGGCGTTCTCCCGAGCGGTAGCCGCCTGCAGCTGCGTCACGGCCGACTGCAACGTCGCGAGGCTCTCGTCGTGCGCGGCCGCCCGCACCCGCACGAGGTACGGCTTCAGCGCCTTCGCACCGCTCTGCGTGATGGCAGCGTTCGAGTTCGCGCAGCCCGCGATCGCGACACAGCCCGCGACGGCAGCGGCCAGCGCGGCGGGAACCCATCGGCGACCGGTCATCCGCACACCAGCGATTCGAGTCGTTGCATGTCATTCTCGAGCCGGTGCGGCAGCGGGTTCGACGACTGGCTCTTGGCGAAGCTGCAGTGCGCCGAGCCGCCACCGCCCGACCGGTTGATCCCGATCGCGATCGCGACGCCGATCGCGGCGAGGATCACGATGGCCAGCAGGCCGAGCATGACCCGGCGCCCGCGATTGGGCGGCGGTGCGGCGACGGCGGCCGGTGGCGGTGCCGGTGGCATCACCTGGGTGGCCGCCGGGATGACCGCGGTCGCGGGAGTCGCCAGCGGACCACCCATCACCGTGGTCGCCTGGGTGTCGCCGGAGGTGATCGCTCGCAACCGGTCGGCCGCCTGCGCGGCCGAGATCCGCGCCGCCGGATGCAGCGCCGTCATCGCCGTCAGCAGGTCACGCCACGCCTCGGGAAGCTCGCGCGGGATCGCGGGCGGCCGGTTGAGCCGGGCGAGCGCGGCCTCCATCGCGGGCCCGTCGTACTCCCTCCGGCCGGTGAGGCACTCGAGCAGCACGAGGCCGAGGGCGTAGACGTCGGCCGGCGGCCCGACCACCTCGCCGTTGACCTGCTCAGGCGCGAAGTACGCCGGGGTGCCGAGCACGTCGCCGGCCCGGGTGACGTGCGCCGAGTCGGCCAGCCGCGCGATGCCGAAGTCGGCGAGGTGCACCCGCCCGTCGACCGAGATCAGCACGTTGGCCGGCTTGATGTCGCGGTGGATCACGCCCTGGCCGTGGACGTAGGCCAGCGCGTCGGCGAGCGTCTCGCCGATCGCCGCGGTCCGGGCCGCCGGCAGCGCACCCGGTTGCAACTCGTCGGCCAGCGTCGTGCCCTCGACCAGCGCCATGACGAGGAACGGGCGGCCGGTCGCGGCGTCGACACCCGCATCAAAGACGGTGACCAGTGCCGGGTGGTTGAGCCGCGCCAGCGTCCGCATCTCCTCGCCGTGGCGCGACAGCTCCTCGCCGACGTCACCGCGGAAGACCTTGATCGCGACGTCGCGATGCAACCGCTCGTCGAACGCCTGGAACACCTCCGCGACGCCACCGGCGCCGAGCCGCGGACCAAGGCGGTAGCGACGGTCGATCAGCCCAGCCTCGGCCGGAGGATTGGCACCGGTCATAGCTACTAGTGTCCCGCGAGCGAGCTCGCTGGAACCGTCAGGCGGTCAGAGATCGCGAGCCGCCGGGTCAATCCCCCGTGGCCGCGGCCCGACGGCCGCAGCCTCGGGCTCGAGGATGTCGGCGGCGTTGAGGATTCCGCAGACCCGTCGCACGGCTGCGTTCGCGCCCCGCACCAACAGCTCACCGCCGGCTTCCTGCATGGCGTCCGCCGCGCCCAGCATCACGGTCAGCGACAGCACGTCGACGTAGTCCGCGTCCGCCAGGTCGACGACCAGCCGCTGCGGCTTTGCCGCCATCACGTCGTCGAGCAGCGCTCGCAACGCATCGACGGTCAGCAAGTCGATGTCGCCGTGCAGCGCCACCACGGTCGCGTCCGACCGGACGGTGACCTCACCGAGCACGAGCGCTGCCTCCGTCGATTGGAACCGGTCGGTCTCGTCGACGGTAGTTGCGGGCCTGCCAGGCCGTCAGCCGAATCCCGGCATGTGGCATCACCTCGTGACCCGATGATTCTCGCTCGTGACACCATGGCGGGCTGACGGCCCCGGCCCTCGTAGCTCAGGGGATAGAGCAACCGCCTCCTAAGCGGTAGGTCGCTGGTTCAAATCCAGCCGGGGGCACCTCGTGCCGGTGTCGCCGCGTGAGCTACCCGACCGGAGCGTCGTGCGCGGGCAGTGGCTGCGCCGGCACCTGCCCGCCGCAGCCGAAGCGCTGCTCGTACACGTCAGCCAGGTCGCGGAGCAGCGTGGCGCAGTCGCCGTTGAACGACGAGCCGTGCATGACGGCGAGCTGCTGCGGGGCGAAGTCGGCCAGCCGCCGGTACGTCGCCGGCACCGCCGGCCCCAGCGAGGTCTGGTGAAACAGCTCCTCCGCAGCGATCGCCGGCTCGAGCAGGTCCTCGCTGGTGATCGCCGGGCCGTCGCCGAGCTGGCTGACCAGGTCGCCACAGAACAACGTCCCCGTCTGGGTCTCGAAGAGCATGTGCGACTCCCAGTTGTGCGGGACGTGCGGCGTCGCGATCTCGACCACCTGCCGCGCCAACGTCGCGCCGCCGATGTCGAGCGTCTCGCCGTCGTTCAGCGGCCGCGGCGGCCGCGGCAGCTGGTCGCCGAGCGACAGCATGCAGCCGAGCGCACCGTGCGTGACCTGGGCGTGCGGAGCGACGTCGAGGAACTCATTGACGGCGCCGCACTCGTCCGCCTCGAGGTGCGCGAACGCGATCCAGCGGAGCCGGTCCACCGGCATGACCCGCTCGACCGCATCGCGCACC
>DASZPL010000177.1:0-3010 GCA_035550315.1 Mycobacteriales bacterium
CGGTGCCGTCATGGAGCTGTGCCAGAGCCGCCGCGGGACGTTGGGCGGCATGGACTACCTGTCGTCCGACCGCGTGGAAATCAAGTACACGCTGCCGCTCGCCGAGATCATCTTCGACTTCTTTGACCAGTTGAAGTCACGTACCCGCGGCTACGCCTCGCTCGACTACGAGCCGGCCGGCGAGCAGGCGGCGGACCTGGTGAAGGTTGACATCCTGCTGCAGGGCGAGCCGGTCGACGCGTTCAGCGCGATCGTTCACCGCGACAAGGCCTACGGCTACGGCACCGCGATGGCCGCGAAGCTTCGGGAACTGATCCCGCGGCAGCAGTTCGAGGTGCCGATCCAGGCAGCGATCGGCTCGCGCGTGATCGCACGCGAGAACATCCGAGCCATGCGCAAGGACGTCCTGGCCAAGTGCTACGGCGGTGACATCACCCGCAAGCGGAAGCTGCTGGAGAAGCAGAAGGAAGGCAAGCGGCGCATGAAAATGGTCGGCCGCGTCGAGGTGCCGCAGGAAGCGTTCATCGCGGCGCTGTCCACGAACGCCGTCACTAAGGACTAAATGCCGCGTCGGTTGGGCGTGTGCTGGATGCCGCGTCGGCTGGGGGCGAATGCTGGATGCCTGCGTCGGCTGGTGACCATCTCTCTGCGCGCCGATGGCCACACGCCTCCTCCGGCATCCAGCACTCGCCTTCGGCTTCCGCTGGATCGCGTCACTCGCCTTCGGCATCGTTCTCGCGTCCGGTGGTCGATTGGTGGACAGTGGCTGCGTGGACGTTGGCGGCGGGTCGGTCTTGGTGCGGCGAGCGGTGGCTGGCGATGCGGCGGGGATTGCTCGGGTTCATGTGAGCTCGTGGCGCGGGGCGTATGCGGGGCTGATGCCGGCGGAGTTGCTGGCGGCGCAGTCGGTTGAGCGGCGTACTGAGCAATGGTCGGAGATGCTCGGTCGGGACGGCTTGACCTTTGTGGCGGAGCTCGACCAGACGGTCGTCGGCTTCGCGCATGCCGGCAAGAGTCGCGACGCGGACCTGCCGGAAGTCGCTGAGCTCTACGCCATCTATGCCGATCCGAGTGTCTGGGATCGCCGGGTCGGTCACGCTCTTCACGACGCCGTGCTCGATGCGCTCCGGGCAGGGGGCTTTGACCGATGCCTGCTGTGGGTCCTTGAGGGCAACCAGCGGGCGATCGGGTTTTACGAGCGGCATGGCTGGGTGGCCGACGGTCGGACGAAGGACGACGTGCGCGATGGGGTCACGCTGGTCGAGCGTCGATATTTGCTCGACCTGTGAGATTCGGGCGGCCAGACTCGGGCGATGGAGTCGCGCGACTGGTGGCCGATCTATCGGCTGCGGCTCACGACTCCTCGCCTGGAGCTGCGGATCCCGACGTACGACGATTTGCTCGCGCTCGGTGATCTCGCGGCCGAGGGCATCCACGATCCGGCGGTCATGCCGTTCAGCGTGCCGTGGAGCGATTGGCCGCCGGAGGCGCGCGCTCGCAGCACCGTGCAGATCCGGTTGCGACTGCTCGGTGCGCTCACCGCGGAGTCGTGGCAACTGCCGTTTGTCGTCGTACGCGACGGAACCGTCGTCGGTGGACAGGACGTCGGCGCCGACGACTTCGCGAACCTGAAGCAGGTGACGACCGGTTCGTGGCTCGGTCGGCGGTTTCAGGGCGATCGCCTCGGCGTCGAGATGCGCGCGGCCGTCTTGCTTTTTGCGTTCGCTGGCCTTGGCGCGGAGTGGGCGACGACGGCAGCGTTCACCGACAACGCGGCGAGCAATGCGATCTCGCGCCGGCTCGGCTACGAACCCGACGGCGTCGACGTGGTCGAGCGCCGCGGCGAGGCGGCGCAGTCGCAGCGTTACCGGCTCGGCCGGGACCGGTGGGCCGAGCACGCCACAATCGCGGTCGAGATCCATGGCCTGGACGACTCGGTCCGCGCCCTGCTCGGCGCCGGTTGACCGAAGCGGCGCACAACCGACGCGCCGGAGGCGCGACTGGCGGGTTCCGGACGCTCAGCCGTCGCTGGCGTCACGGTTGTGCGCCGGTTTCGCCGGCTGAGGATGTGACCGCACACTGGGATCGTGGCGTCGACGTTGCCGGACGGTGAGCCGGCGCCGGCGTCTGGCCAGCTGCCGGCCTCCGCGCTCGAGCGCCTGGGTGAGCGGCCGTTCGGCATCTACCTGCACGTGCCGTTCTGCGCGAGCCGGTGCGGTTACTGCGACTTCAACACTTATACCGCCAGCGAGCTCGGCGGCGGCGCATCCCAAGCCCAGTACGCCGACACGGCGATCGCTGAGATCGATCTGGCCCGGCAGGTGCTGGGCGGTCGCGACGTCGAGGTCTCGACCGTCTTCTTCGGCGGTGGCACGCCGACGCTGCTGCCGGCGGCAGACCTGGTGCGGATGTTGCGGCACATCGCCGACCGGTTCGGGCTCGCCGCCGACGCCGAGATCACGACCGAGGCGAACCCGGAGTCGGTGACGCCGGAGTCGCTCGCGGTGCTGCGCGCCGGTGGCTTCACGCGGATCAGCTTCGGCATGCAGTCGACGACACCGCACGTGCTCGCGACCCTCGACCGCCGGCACTCGCCGGGTCGGGCGGTCGCCGCCGTCGCGGAAGCTCGAGCGGCCGGGTTCGACCACGTCAACGTCGACCTCATCTACGGCACGCCGGGGGAGACCGACGAGGACTGGCAGGCATCGCTGGCGGCCGCAATCGGATCGGGCGTCGACCACGTGTCGGCGTACTCGCTCATCGTCGAACCCGGAACGCGGCTGGCAACTCGCGTCACCCGCGGCGAGTTGCCGATGCCGGACGACGACGTGCTCGCGGATCGCTATGCGATGGCCGACGAGCAACTGTCCGGCGCGGGGCTGGCGTGGTACGAGGTGTCGAACTGGGCGCGCACTGACGCGACGCAGTCGCGGCACAACCGGCTCTACTGGACGTCCGGTGACTGGTGGGGCGTCGGCCCGGGCGCGCACAGCCACGTCGGGGGGACCCG
>DASZPL010000178.1:0-31106 GCA_035550315.1 Mycobacteriales bacterium
CCGCGCCTTGTTGCCGTGGTCAGCACCGCGGCTTCGAGGGCTTTCGAGATCCGTACGTTGATGGTCGGCGAGTGCTCGTTGCCGCCCGTCAGCGACGGACGGCCGCGCCGGCGCAACTCGGGGAGGAGCTCGTCGACGATCTCCCGGGCGCGCTCCTCTGTGATCCGGCGGCCCTGCTTATCGCGGATGATCTCCTTGTCTAGGTCGACGTCGCGCTGAACAGCGTGCGCCCTGCCCACGCGGTGGATCCGCGAGGAGTTCGCCCACGAGTACGTCACTTAGATATTGTGTCTCACATAAAATGAGAAGTAAACCGGAATTGACGCACGGTGATCCCTGCCGGTCGGAGTCGCTGCCCGATGGCAAGCGCTAAATGACGTCCACCGGGTTGGACTGGCCGACGTTGCCGTAGGCGTCGACGACCCGAATCGCGTCGTTGCCGGCATGACGGTAGAACGTCACATCGACGGTGGCCCGGCCACCTTGCAGCGACACGCTGCCGTTGGGCGGCAGGACCGCGTTTGGGTCGTTGCTGGCAAACCGCAGCGTGCTGTTGTCGCCGGTAGCGATGTCACCGTGATCGTCTTCGGCCAGGATCGTGACCGAGAACGCGTGGCCGCGCAGGATCCGGCTCTGCGCCGTCACCACCAGGTGGGTCGCCACGTCGTACTGCGCGTAGAGGGTCGCGGTGACCGGTCCCGTGCCCAGCACCGCAGAAAGGTCGGTGGTCGTGGTGACCTGCGTCCCGCCACGTGGAGCGGTGAACCAGCCGAGGAAGGCGCCCTGCGGGTCCGAGGCGGTTGGCAGCGTCTGGTTCGCGTCGCTGACCGTCGCTGCGTAGACGTATTGCGTCGGTGGCGTCGGGCTGGTGCCGCCGTTGACGTCAAACGACAACGCGAAGTTGTGAGTGTCGACGGTCAGGCGGCCGGCGTCGCCCTGGCCGTGATCATCGACGGTGCCGGAGCCGGTCGGCAGGATTCGGCCGGTGTTGTGCACCGTTCCGGGGCCCGACAGCGACCCGCCGAGATCGATCGTTCCGGAGCTGTCGATGGTGACGCCGGCAGGTACCGACTCCGTCGACCCGGCCGGGAAGGTCAGCAGGCCGGCGTTTGACAACGTGCCGAAATCGCGGATGCTCCCTGGGTTCCTCACGTCACCCGGGCCGATTGCATCCGGACTGCCGGCGCCGCCCGTCGCCGTCACCGACCCGGCTGAGATGGTCACCTCGGCACCGTCTTGGTCGAAGCCGCCGCCGATGCCAGCGGCTTGAGCACCGCCGATTGCCGTCAGCGAGCCGCCGGTCACGTCCAACGTGCCGCCTGACAGGCCGCCGCCGGAGGAGTTTCCGGTGCCGACGCCGGCGCCGTGGTCGCCGCCGATTGCCGTGACCAAGCCGTCAGAGATGTCGACGGAGTCGCCCTTCGTATTGAGACCGCCGCCGATGCCGGCAGCGTCAGCGCCGCCGGTCGCAGTCACCGTTCCGCCGCTGATGCTGAGGTGACCCACGGGGTCGATGCTGTTGATGCCGGTGCCGATGCCGGCGCCCATGTCGCCGCCGGTGGCGACGACGTGGCCGCCGGAGATCGTGACGTCGCCGAAGTCGCCCTGATGGCCGCCGCCGATTCCTGCCCCTTCGAAACCACCCGTTGCGGTTACCTGGCCACCCGAGATCAAGATGGTGCCGCCGTTTCCGGCGCCGTCATTCGTTCCGCCACCGATGCCGGCGCCGTCGCCGACCCCGCAGGATGCCGAGACCACGCCACCTTGGATGTCGACGGTGCCGTTGGAGCCTTGGGCGGCGCCGCCAATGCCGGCCCCGACATTGCCGACCGCCGTGACGGTGCCGCTGAGAATCGTGACGGTGCCGGAGTCTTGCCGGCCAGTGTCGTCGACGGCGCCGTTCTCGCCTCCGATGCCCGCACTCAGCGGGCCGCCCGTTACGTTCGCCTCACCGCCACCCACCGTGTCCTCGATCGTGAGCGCCGTGCCAGTGATCACGGCGACGCCGGCCCGGCCTCGCGGGACGTTGTCGATCGTCAGGGTCTGACCATGAAGATCGAGTGTCACGGCTTCGCCGTCTCCGACGGCCGGGCGTGAGCCGTCGTCGATCGTGATGTTCGAGCCGAGCACCACGGTCCCGCCGGCCGCAAACGCAGACTCCAGCTGCGCGGCGGTCGTGACCATGGTGTCCGCGTACGCCGCGGTCGCCCCGGACAACACCATGGAACTCAGTACGGTCGTCGTCGCGCTGACGACGACGCCCAGTCGATGGAGTGACGCTCGTCGTGCGGACATCCGCGACCCCCGTTAACCGTTGAGCCAAGATCGACATGCCAAGTACGGCAGATCGCACTATGACACGACAAGGTCGTCACTCGAGTGCCGATTCCATCACTGTGGCGCCGCGCGCCGCTAGGGTGCGTTCGCGGCGTTCCGATGTCCGGCGGACGGAGGTCTCACGGCAGTGGCAGCCTCGCTCGAGATTGCCGATGTCACCGTCCGGTTCGGCGGACTCGTCGCGCTCGACAGCGTCTCGGCGGCGGTTGAGCCAAAGCAGGTAGTCGGCGTCATTGGCCCGAACGGCGCCGGCAAGACCACGTTGTTCAACGTGGTCTGCGGGTTTGTCCGGCCGGTCGAAGGCACGCTGCGGTGGCAGGGTCGGCTGCTGCGTCGGCACCGACCGCATCAGCTGGCGTCGCTCGGCATCGCCCGCACGTTGCAGGGTCTGGGATTGTTCCCGCACCTGTCGGTGCTCGACAACGTTGTCATCGGCGCCGACCGCCACGCCCGCGTCGGCGTCTTCTCCGGACTGCTCGCGCTCCCGACCAGTGACGTCGACGAGCATCGGTTGCGCGACCGCGCGCAGGCCGTGCTCGCCGACCTCGGCATTGCCGACACGTCGGCGTGGCTGCCGTCGCAGCTTCCGTACGGCGTGCAGAAGCGGGTAGCACTTGCCCGCGCGCTGGTCGCCGAGCCGTCGCTGCTCCTGCTCGACGAGCCGGCCTCGGGGTTGTCGAGCGACGAGATCCGCGAGCTGGGTGACGTGATCCGCGGCCTGACCGGCCGGATGTCCGTGCTGCTTGTCGAGCACCACATGGATCTCGTGATGGACGTCTGTGACCACATCGTCGTGCTCGATTTCGGCCGCGTGGTCGCGGCCGGTACGCCGGACGAGGTGCGGGGTGACGCGCGCGTGCTCGAGGCCTACCTCGGCGAGGAGATCGACGAGAGCACGCAGGCGGTCGGCGAGGAGGCCGGCGATGCTCCGAGTTGACGACGTGGTGACGACGTACGGCGCCGTCCGTGCCGTCGACGGGGTCTCGTTCGAGGCGCCCGACGGCAGCATCACGGCCGTGCTGGGTGCCAACGGCGCCGGCAAGACGACGTTGCTGCGCACCATCAACGGCATCGTCCGCCCGAGCGCCGGCCGCATCGACTTCGACGGCCACGACCTGGTCCACTCGAAGGTCGAGGACGTCGTCACGTTCGGCGTCGCGCACGTGCCGGAGGGCCGCGGCGTGATCACCGAGCTGACGGTCGAGGACAACCTGCGCCTGGGTGCGCTGTGGCGTGGCGGTCAGCGGGAGTCCAGAAACGACCTCGGCGGGATCTACGAGATGTTCCCGCCGCTCGAAGCTCGCCGGGCGCAAACCGCCGAGACCCTCTCCGGCGGGGAGCGCCAGATGCTCGCCATCGGCCGTGCCCTGATGAGCCGGCCCCGGCTGCTGCTGCTCGACGAGCCCTCGCTCGGCCTGGCGCCGCGGATCACCGCGCAGATCATGGCGACGCTGCGCCGGCTGCGCGACGAGCAGGGCATCGCCGTCGTGCTGGTGGAGCAGAACGCCCGCAGCGCGCTGTCCATCGCCGACACCGCGGTGGTGCTGAACCTCGGTCGGGTGGTCGCGTCCGGGCCCGCCGCGCAGCTTGCCAACGACACCGATCTCCGTCACGCCTACCTGGGGTTCTGATGCGATGACTCCGGTCAACCTGATCCTCTACGGCATCGCGAACGGCGCGATCTACGCCGCGGTGGCGATCGCGCTGGTGCTGATCTGGCGCTCGACCCGGATCGTGAACTTCGCGCAGGGCGGCATGTTGATGTTCACCACGTTCATCGCCTGGACGCTGGTGCACAGCCACGGGGTCAACTACTGGATCGGGCTGGTCGTCGCGATGGCCGCCGGGCTGGTCCTGGGCGGCCTCGCGGAACGGCTGCTGGTCCGTCCGGTCGAGGGCGGCCCGCCGCTGAACGCCGTCATCGTTACGCTCGGCCTGCTGCTCGTGCTGCAGGCGGCCGCCGGGATGATCTGGGGCAACGGGCTGAGCTCTTACCCGGCCGCGTTCTCGCGCACCTTCTACCGCGTCGGTCACCAACGGTTGCTGCTCTCGCCGAACTACGTGTTCGTGCTGCTCGCCGTCCTCGCCGTGGTCGTCGCGCTGACGTTGCTCTTCCGGTTCACGGCGCTCGGCCTGCGGATGCGAGCCGCCGCCTTCAACCCCGAGGTCGCGCGGTTGCTCGGCGTCCGGGTGGGCCGGATGCTGACGCTCGGCTGGGCATTGGCGGCGCTCGTCGGCGCGATCGCCGGCGTGCTGATCGCCGGGACCCAGGCCAACTACATCAACCCGAACGGCTTCGACGCGTTGCTGATCCTCGGCTTCACCGCGGCGATCATCGGCGGTCTCGACAGCCCGCCGGGTGCGGTCGTCGGCGGCATCCTGCTGGGCGTCGCGCTGGCGTTCCTCGACAACTACGTGAGCAACGACATCGACCCGTTCTTCGTGCTGGCGCTGCTCGTCGTCGTACTCATGATCCGACCCAACGGCCTGTTCACCAGGACCGCGGTGCGCCGGGTATGAACACGGTCGTCAGCTTCCTGCGTCGCTGGACCTTGCTGCGGCACCTGCTGGTCGCGGTGGCGGCCGCCGCGTTGCTGTACGGGCTCACCCAGTGGCTGTCGGACTACCGCAACATCCAGCTCGCCGACATCGCGATGGAGCTGTGCGCGGTCGCCGGCCTGACGATCCTCACCGGCCATTCGGGGCAGATCTCCCTCGGCAACGGCGCGTTCATGTTCGTCGGCGCCTACACCGTCGCGTTGATTTTCGAGCACCACACCGTCGGCAACGCCGGGCTGGTCTGGGTGCTCGCGTCGGCGGTCGTCGTATCGGCGATCATCGGCGGGTTGATCGGAGTCGCCGCCGCGCGGCTGCGCGGCCCGTACCTCGCCGGCGTCACCCTGGCGCTGGCCATCGGCCTGCCGGTGCTGCCGAAATACCAGAAGCTCTCCGCGCTCGGCGGGCACGCCGGCATCCCGGTCGGTACGCCGCCCGCGCCCGGCGGGATGGACCTGTTCCGCTGGCAGGCGCTGCTGTGCTGCCTGGCCGCCGTCATCACGGTGTTCGTGCTCGCGAACCTCGCGCGCAGCCGCACCGGGCGCGCGTTCCGCGCGGTGCGCGACGACGAGATTGCGGCCTCGCTGGCCGGCCTCCCGGTCGCGCGCATCCAGATCCTCGCGTTCACCGTTAGCGCGGCTAGCGCCGGCCTCGCCGGTGGCCTCTTCGCCGTGATCAACGGCAGCGTCGGGCCCGACTCCTTCGGGCTGTCACTGTCGCTCGGGCTGCTGGCGGCGATCGTGCTCGGCGGGCTCGGCAGCCTGATCGGCGCGATCTACGGCTCGATCATCATCACGCTGTTGCCGCAGTGGTCGACCGACCTTGCCAGCGCGCTGTCGCTGCCGGACAAGGTCGGCAACAACCTGCCGATCGCGGTGTACGGCGTCGTCCTAATCGCCGTCATCCTGGCGTTCCCGTTCGGCCTCCAGGGCGTGGTCCAACGGGTCGGCCAGATAACGCGTCGGACACGAAACTCGCCGGTAACTATTCACCGAACGTAATTCGGAATACGGTCCCGCCGTTAGGCCCCGGACCCGACCCTCGGAGTGGAGGCGCGATGTCGAAGACGTCCGTGCGCGTGCTCGCGGCAGCGAGCGTGCTGGCGCTCGCCGCGGCGTGTGGCAGCGGCAGCAGCGGTAGTGGAGGCGGCGGCAGCAGCAGCAACTCGGGCGGCAACACCGCCTCAGCGCCCGGCGTGACCGCGACGACGGTCACCATCGGCAGCCACCAGCCACTCACCGGCATCGCGGCGCCTGGCTACTCCGAGATCGCGCCCGCGTCGAAGGCCTACTTCGACTGGGTGAACGCGCATGGCGGCGTCAACGGCCGCAAGATCATCTATAAGTACCTCGATGACGCCTACGACCCGTCGAAGACCGTCAACGTGGTCAAGCAGCTGGTCGTGCAGGACAAGGTCTTCGGCATCTTCAACGGCCTCGGCACGCCGACCCACGAGCAGGTGCTGAACTTCCTCAACAGCCAGCAGATCCCGGACCTGTTCGTCGCCTCCGGCTGCCTGTGCTGGAACCAGCCGTCGAAGTATCCCGAGACCTTCGGCTGGCAGCCGGACTACACCGTCGAGGGCAAGATCCTCGGTAAGTACATCGCCGACAAGTTCCACGGCCAGAAGATCGCGATTTTCGCGCAGAACGACGACTTCGGGAAGAACGGCGTCAAGGGCCTGCAAGATGAGGTGCCGGCGAGCCAGATCGCCACGACGCAGTACTACGACCCGACCAACACGACCATCACGCCGCTGGTGCAGAAGCTGCAGAACTCCGGCGCCAAGGTCGTGGTGTCGTTCAGCGTCCCGGCGTTCACCGCGCTGTTGATGCTGACGTCCGGCGAGCTGCACTTCGCGCCGCAGCTGGTGGTCAGCAACGTCGGCTCCGACCCGATCACGCTCAGCGGGTTGCTCGAGTCGTTCGCCAAGCAAGGCGGCGCGACCGTCAACGGCCAGCAGCTGATCCAGGGAATCATCACCGACGGCTACCTGCCGAGTTCGGCCGATCCGAGCAACAGCTGGATCAAGCTGTTCAAGAAGGTGCTGGCGAAGTACGACCCGAAGGCGCCGCTTGACGGCAACACCGAGTACGGCATGGCCGCGGCGTACACCTTCGTGCAAGCGCTGCAGGCGGCCGGCCAGAACCCGACCCGGCAGAGCCTGGTGCAGGCGGTCGAGCAGTCCCACTTCACCGGCCCGGCGCTGGTGCCGTTCGCCTACTCGAGCAGCTCGCACGCCGGCATGACCGGCACGCAGATGGGTGTCATCCACGGCCTGTCGGTGCACTACACCGGACAGCCCGAGACGACCGACGACGGCAACGGCCCCATCACGCCGTACACGACGGCGCCGCCGACGGCGCCGGCCAACGGCGTACCGACCGGCTGATCCACGACCCTCGGCGGGACCTGTCAGACTGCGCAGCATGCCTGACGGTTCGACGGTCCCGCCGGGGGAGCGGTTCGCCGACGTTGACGTCTGGGACGGCTCCCGGATCGAAGGCCGGCACCTGTGGCAGACGCTCGGCTACCGGCGGCTGTCGTGGGAGCCGGGCGCGACGTCGATCGCCTGGCAGGCGACCGAGGACTACTGCTTTCCGAGCGCCGGCGGGCCGATCGTGCAGGGCGGCCTGGTCACCGCCATCCTCGACGCGGCGATGGGCGGCTCGTGCTGGACGGTGCTCGACCGAGACCAGGCCTTCCTGACCGCGGACCTGCGGGTGGAGTTCCTGCGCTCGGCGCAGCCCGGTCCGGTGACGGCGCACGGCTGGGTGATCCGCCGGACCCGCCGGGTGGTGTTCTGCGCGGCCGAGCTGTACGTCGGCGAGGTGGCGCGCGGCGATGCCAGGCCGGCCGATCTGCTCGCCACCAGCCGTTGCACGCAGGTGGTGCTGCCGGCGTCCGGCCGGGCCGGCCGCCAGGGACCCGGGAGCATCGACGGTGCTCCACCCGACGACGCCCGAGGATAGGAATCGTGTCTGCTGCGACCGACGAGCTGTCCGAGCAGGCGGCACCGCGTGAGGCGGTGGGCCGCTACCTCGCCGAGCAACTGGGTGACGACGGCTGGCGCGACTGCCGGCTCGAGCTGATCGCCGGCGGCCGCTCCAACCTCACCTTCATCGTGACCGCCGCCGCGGGCGACGCGGTGTTGCGCCGGCCACCGCTGTCGCACCGGCTGGCGAGCGCGCACGACATGGGCCGCGAGCACCGGGTGATGACCGCGCTCGGCGGCACCGCCGTTCCGGTGCCACGGACGCTGGCGCTGTGCGCGGATGACGACGTGATCGGCGCGCCGTTCTATGTGATGGAGCGGGTCGCCGGCCACATCGTCCGTGACTCCCTGCCGCAGGGGTACGCCGACGACCCGGCGCAGCGTCGCGCCATCGGCGAGGGCCTGATCGACGTCCTCGCCGATTTGCACGCGGTCGACCCTGCCGCGGTCGGGCTCGGCGACTACGGCAAGCCGGACGGCTACCTCGCGCGCCAGATCCGCCGGTGGACCGGCCAGTGGGAGGCCACCCGGCAGGCCGACGAGCCGGCCGGCGCCGAGCTCGACCGGCTCGGCGAACGGCTGACCGAGTCGATCCCCGCCGCGCCGAGTGGGCCGATCGTGCACGGCGACTACCGGCTCGACAACGTGCTGCTCGATCCCACGACCCCGGGCCGGGTCGCCGCGGTGCTCGACTGGGAGCTGTCCACGCTCGGCGACCCGCTCGCCGACCTGGGCCTCTTCTATATCTATTGGCAGGATCCACCGGACCGCGGCTCCGAGGTGCCGGCCGCGGTCAGTGAGCTGAGCGAGATGGCGATGGTGCCCACCGTCACCAACCTGTCCGGCTTCCCGACCCGCCGCGAGCTGCTCGACCGCTATGCCACGCGCACCGGCCGCGACGTCTCGGGGCTGCCCTGGTACGTCGGGTTCGCCTGCTTCAAGCTGGCCGTGGTGCTCGCCGGCGTCGCCGCCCGCGGCCGGGCCGGGGCGATGATCGGTGATGGGTTCGTCGAAATGGCGGCCCGGATCCCGTCGCTGGTCGAGATCGGCCACGCCACGCTGTCCGGCAATCTGGGGTGACCTCGGCGCAGCCGCGCTCGCCATTCGCGTGGCGCGGCGTCCTGCTGATCGCGGGCGCGGTCACACTCGTGTTGTTCGCGCTGTCGGGGCGCTATGGCTACCACCGCGACGAGCTCTACTTCCTCGCCTGCGGTCGCCACCTGGCCTGGGGCTACCCGGACCAGCCGCCGCTGGTGCCGCTGCTCGCGCGGGCGATGTCCGGGATCGCACCGGGCTCGTTGGTGCTGCTGCGCCTGCCGTCGGATCTCGCCGCCGGCGGCACCGTGGTCCTCACGGCCGCGATCGCGCGCGAGCTCGGCGCCGGGCGCGGTGGCCAGCTGCTCGCAGCCGGGACCATGGCGGCGAGCGGTTTTTTGCTCGGCAGCGGCCATCTGCTCAGTACGACGACCTTCGGGCTGACGCTGTGGGCCGGGCTGATCCTCTGCGCGCTGCGGCTGATCCGCACCGGTGACGGCCGCTGGTGGCTGGCGGCCGGTCTGGTGACCGGGATCGGTCTGCTCGACAACGTGCTGATCGTGTTCCTCGCCGTCACGGTCATGGTCGGTGTCGCCGTGCTGGGCCCGCGGCCGATCTTCCGCAGTGGCTGGCTGCTCGTCGGCGTCGTGATCGCCGCGGCGCTCTGGACGCCGTACCTGGTCTGGCAGGCGCAGCACGGCTGGCCTGAGCTGACCATCGGCCGGGCGATCGCCAACGGCAGCTCGGGCACGTCCGCGCCGCGCTGGCAAATCCCCGTGCAGCAGTTCCTGCTCGCCAGCCCGCTCCTCGCCCCGATCTGGATCGCCGGGCTGGTCCGGCTGTGCCGCGGCGAGGCATTGCGCTGGTGCCGGGCGTTCGGCGTGGCTTACTTCCTGCTGCTCGTGATCTTCCTCGTCACCGGCGGCAAGCCGTACTACCTCGCCAACATGTTCCCGCTGCTACTCGCCGCCGGTGCCGAGCCGGCGCTCGACTGGGCGCGGCAGTCGGCCGACCACCGCCGGCTGCTTCGCATCGCGGTGGTTTTCAGCGCCATCCCGGATGCGCTCATCACGCTGCCGATAGTGCCGGTTGGATCGCTGCACCAGACGCCGATCGTGGCGATGAACTACGACGCCGGCGAGACCGTGGCCTGGCCGACGTACGTCCGGCAGGTCAGCGCGGTCGCCGACCGGCTGCCGCAGCGGCAGGGAGTCGCGATCGTCACCTCGAACTACGGCGAGGCCGGCGCGCTGCAGCGCTACGGGTCGGCCCGCCTGCCGCCGGTGTTCGGCCGGCAGAACGCCTATTACTTATGGGGGCCGCCGCCGGCGTCGGTCAGCACCGTGGTGGCGGTCGGCTTCGACCGGGCCGACTTGACCGGCCGATTCGCCTCCGTCCAGCTGGTACGACGGCTGAACAACCAGCTCGACGTCGATGACGACGAGCAGGATGCGCCGGTCTGGATCTGCCGGCAGCCCACGGCGCCGTGGCCGCGGCTGTGGCGGCGGCTGCGCCGCTACGGCTGAGCGGGGAACAGCGTGGCGGCTGAGCGCGTTGCCGCTCTGGCACACTGGAAGGACAAGGTTCCGGTTCCCGTCCGCGCGCGGCGCGGGCGACCCGGCGGCCGCCATAAGAAGGAGCAGTTGTCGTGAAGCCCGACATTCACCCCGAGTACGTGACCACCACCGTGACGTGCACGTGCGGTAACACGTTCACCACCCGCAGCACGGCGAAGAACGGTGTGATCCACGCCGACGTCTGCTCCGCCTGCCACCCCTTCTACACCGGCAAGCAGAAGATCCTCGACACCGGCGGCCGCGTGGCCCGGTTCGAACAGCGTTACGCCAAGAAGAAGGCCTAGCTCGGCTCAGCTGCACGCTCACCGCGTTCTCCCTCGCTTGCGTGCTACGAGCACGCGGCGCTCAGTGCGGGCCTTGCGAGCGCACAGCTGATCTCTCGCTAAGGATGGTGTTGTGTTCGAGCAGGTCGAGGAACTCGTCCGCGAGCAGGCCGATCTCGAGCGCCGGCTGGCCGATCCGGCGGTGCACGCCGACCAGCAGCAGGCCCGCGCGCTCGGCCGCCGCTACGCCGAGCTCGGCCCGATCGTGGCGGCCTACGACGCCTGGCGGCGGACCGGCGAGGACCTGGTTGCTGCGCGCGAGCTCGCGGCCGAGGACCCGGGTTTTCGCAGCGAGGTGGCCGAGCTCGAGGCCACCCACGAGCAGCTCACCGACGAGCTGCGCGCCCTGCTGCTGCCGCGCGACCCGAACGACGACAAGGACGTCATCATCGAGGTCAAGGCCGGTGAAGGCGGCGAGGAGTCGGCGCTGTTCGCCGGCGACCTGGTCCGGATGTACACCCGGTTCGCCGAGCGGCAGGGCTGGAAGACCGAGACTTTGGACGCCACCGAGTCCGACCTGGGCGGGGTGAAGGACGCGACGCTGGCGGTGCGCGGCCGCGCCGAGCCGATGCCGTGGAGCCGGCTGAAGTACGAGGGCGGCGTACACCGCGTGCAACGGGTGCCGGTCACCGAGTCGCAGGGCCGGATCCACACCAGCGCCGCCGGCGTGACCGTCATGCCGGAGGCGGAGGAGATCGAGGTCGAGCTCGACCCCAACGACCTGCGCATCGACGTCTACCGGTCGTCGGGGCCGGGCGGGCAGAGCGTCAACACGACCGACTCGGCGGTGCGGATCACCCACCTGCCGACCGGCATCGTCGTGTCCTGCCAGAACGAGAAGTCGCAGCTGCAGAACAAGGAGACGGCGATGCGCATCCTGCGCGCCCGGCTCCTGGCCGCCGCGCAGGAGCAGGCGGACGCCGAGGCGTCCGCGACCCGCCGGAGCCAGGTCCGCACCGTCGACCGCAGCGAGCGGGTGCGCACCTACAACTTCCCGGAGAACCGGATCAGCGACCACCGGGTCAACTTCAAGGCCTACACCCTCGACCAGGTGCTCGACGGCGACCTGGACGCCGTCGTGCAGGCGCTGGCCGACGCCGACGCCGAGGCCCGGGCGGGATCCACCGAGTGAGCGAGCGGCTTGGCGTCGCCGACCTGCGAACGGCGGCGCAGCGCTTGGCGCTGGCCGGCGTGGCCAGTGCCGAGCACGACGCGCGGCGGCTGGTCGAGTACGCCGCGATGACCGGTGCCGACCTCGACCAGCTGGTGGAGCGCCGCGCGGCTCGCGAGCCGCTGCAACACATCGTCGGCTCGGCCGGCTTCCGGCACCTCGAGCTGCAGGTGGGCCCGGGGGTGTTCGTGCCCCGCCCCGAGACCGAGGTGGTGGTCGAGGCGGCCCTCGCGGCGATGGCCGGGCTCGAGGATCCGGTCGCGGTTGACCTGTGCGCCGGCAGTGGCGCGGTCGGGCTGTCGATCGCGCGCGAGCACCCGACCGCGACCGTGCACCTCGTCGAGCGCGACCCCGGCGCGTTCGAGTGGTTGCAGCGCAACGCTCCGGATGACCCGCGGGTACGGCTGCACCTCGCTGACGCAGCCGACGCCCTCGGCGCGCTGGACGGCACGGTCGACGTGGTCGTGAGCAACCCGCCGTACGTCGCCGTGGACGAGCGCGACCTGGTCGACCCGGAAGTGCGCGATCACGACCCCGCCATGGCGCTGTGGGCCGGAGCCGACGGGCTCGACGTGATCCGGGTGGTGCAGCAGGCCGCGATGCGGCTGCTGCGTCCCGCCGGCCGGTTCGTGGTCGAGCACTCCGACCGGCAGGGCGAGACCGCTCCGGCGCTGCTCCGCGACGCCGGCTGGTGCGACGTCGCCGACCATCTCGACCTGACTGGGCGGCCGCGCTTCACCACGGCGACGAAGCCATGCTGACGCAGCTCTTCGACTGCAGCCGCGACGACGAACGGGACCTCGGCCTGGAGGCGGCGACCACGGCATTGCGTCGGGGCCAGCTGGTCGTCCTTCCCACCGACACGGTGTACGGCGTTGCCGCGGACGCGTTCACCCCGACCGCGATTGAGGCGCTGCTCACCGCGAAGGGCCGCGACCGCACGATGCCGGTGCCGGTCCTGGTCGCGTCGCAGTCGATGCTCGATGCGGTCGTCGACCAGTTGCCCGAGGCGGGGCGTCGGCTCGCGGACGCGTGCTGGCCGGGAGCGCTGACGCTGGTCGTGCGGCACACTGCGCACCTGGCGTGGGACCTCGGCGACACCCGCGGCACCGTCGCAGTCCGGATGCCCGACCACCCGCTGGTGCTCGAGCTGATCGGGCGGACCGGACCACTCGGCGTCTCCAGCGCCAACCGTTCCGGCCATCCGCCGGCCACGACCATGCTCGACGCGCGCCTGCAGCTCGGCGCCGCCGTCGCCGTCTACCTCGACGGCGGGCCGTGCGCGAGCGCGACGCCGTCGACGATCGTCGACGTCACCGGCGATCCGCCGCGGGTGCTGCGGCTCGGCGGCATCGAGCTGCCGCGGCTGCGCGAGCTGGTCCCCGACATCGCGGAATCGGCGTGACGCGGTTCACCGTGCTGGCGGTGTGCACCGGCAACATCTGCCGCTCGCCGTTCGTGGAGCGGCTGCTGAAATCGCGGTTGCGGGAGGCGCTCGGAGCGGACGCCGACCGGTTCACCATCGGCAGCGCCGGCACGCATGCCCTCGTCGGCCAGCCGATCGCGGAGCCGGCCGCCGCATTGCTCGTCGAGCGGAGTGCCGACCCCACCGGCTTCGTCGCGCGCGAACTGACGGCGGACCTCGTGCACGACGCCGACCTGGTGCTGGCCGCGACCCGCGACCACCGGGCGGCAGCGGTGACGCTGCAGCCCCGCGCGGCGGCGCGAACGATGACCGTGCGCGAGTTCGCGCGGCTGCTCGCGCCGGTCGCGGCCTCTGACATCGCCGGATCCGACCCGGTCGAACGGATGGCCGCGATCGTCGCCGCCGCGCGCGCGAACCGCGGCCTGGTCGCGATCGGCGATCCCGACGACGACGACATCGCCGACCCCTACCGGCGCAAGCGCGAGGCTTACATACTTGCCGGGCAGCAGATCGCCGACGTCGTCGACGTCATCCTCGAGCGGCTGGTGCCGGCCGTCAGCGGCTGAACCGAAGCGCGCGCTGGTGCGCCGCCAGCGTGTTCGCCAGCCGCTGCGGCCCGACCGGACGCCGGCTGACCAGCAGCCGGGTCAGCAGCAGCGTGCTGAGCCGCAGGCTCGGCTGGCGCGAAAACCTCGGCTCGCGCGACGCCGGTTCGGCCATCGCGGTCGGCTGCGCGCCGGTGGTCTCGGCGAGCTCGTCGAGCGCCGCCTGAGTGAGGAGCATCGCGTCGCCCGCCAGCGAGTCGGCGTCGCCCGCGAGGTGGCCGGATGTCGTCACGCACCGGCGCAGCTCGACGGAGGTGTGGAGCGCCTCGCCGACCAGCCACCACACCGAGGTCGGGATGTCATCGGACGCGCGACTGTTGAGCAGCGTCGCGAGGGCGACGTCGGTGGTCGCATCGACAAGCGTCTCGTCAGCGGCTGGGCTGAGCGCTGTGGCGGTCACGGTGCCTCCTGTGAACGATCCCCGTGGTACCAAACTGGACGACCGGCATGAAGGTGTTGTGACGCGAATCTGTCGGTTTCCTGACAGTTGCGGGCGGTTCGGCGGCGGAACGCGGGGCGGCGCGGCGTTCCCAGCGCGGCGGGCGCGGCGGCATACTGTGTTCACCTCGCCGAAACCGCGACCTAGGGACGACCACCGTGCGCGAGTACATCCTCACCGGGGTGTTGGTCGCGGTGGTGACCTACCTGCTGACGCCGTATGCGCGGCGGCTCGCGATCGCGACGCACGCCTACACCGACGTGCGCGACCGTGACGTGCACACCATCCCGACCCCCCGGCTCGGCGGACTGGCGATGTACGCCGGGGTCTGCGCCGGGCTGCTCGTCGCCAGCCGGCTGCCGACGCTGCAGCGGGTATTCGACTCCAGCGACGCGCAAGGCGTGCTGTACGGCGGCGGCCTGCTCGTCCTGCGGGGCGCCGCCGACGACCGGTGGGGGCTGGACGCGCTGACCAAGCTGGCCGGCCAGGTGCTGGCGGCCGGCGTGATGGTGCTGCAGGGTGTGCAGCTGCTCTACCTGCCGATCCCGGACAAGAGCGTCGGCGCGCTGTCGCTCGGCGGCGACCTCGGCGTGCCGCTCACCATCGTCTTCGTGGTCGTGACGATCAACGCGATCAACTTCATCGACGGGCTCGACGGGCTCGCCGCCGGCGTCGTCGCGATCGCGTCGCTGTCGTTCTTCGCGTACTCCTACGAGTTGTCGGTGGTCCACCACTTCGACCGGGCGACGCCGCCCACGCTGATCACCGCGGTGCTCGCGGGCGCCTGTATCGGCTTCCTGCCGCACAACTTCAATCCGGCCCGGATCTTCATGGGCGACACCGGCGCGATGCTGCTCGGCCTGATGCTCGCGGCCGCGACGGTGAGCCTCACCGGCACGATCGACCCGAACGCCATCCCGGCGCAGGACTTCGGCCCCGCGCTGCTGCCGCTGATCCTGCCGCTCGCCGTACTGGCGATCCCGTTCATCGACCTGCTGCTGGCGGTGCTCCGGCGATCCCGCGCGGGCCAGGCCCCGTGGGCCCCCGACAAGCGGCATCTGCACCACCGGCTGCTCACGCTCGGCCACTCGCACGCCCGCGCGGTGATCATCATGTACATGTGGTCGGCGCTGATCGCCGGCGGCACCGTGGCGCTCGGGTTGTCCCGTGGCCGGCCGCTGCTGATCGTGTCGATCGTGCTGGCGGTGGCGGCCGTCGTGGTGCTCGCCAGCAGCGTCCCGCGGCTGCGCGCCGCCCACCGATTACCGCGCCCGTAGGCGCGGCATGACGCTGCCGGAGCCGTCGCGGCGACCGCCGGCGCCGAACCTGATCACGCTGCTGGGCATCGGCGCGATGCTCGGCATCTGCGTCGCGATCGGCCTGTTTCTCGGGGTGCTGGTCGACCACTTCCTCGGAACCTCCCCCCTGGTGACCGTGATCGGACTGCTCGTTGGTATCTTTGGCGGACTCGCCGGCGCCTACCAGGTGATTCGGCCGTATGTTCGACCCGGATCGAAGTAACGAGCACCCCAACAAAAAATCTGCAGTCGCAGCAACCCCGGAAGGACGATCGTGGCCCTCGACGCTCAATGGAGCGCCGTCGCGCGTGGATACCGCAACACGGTGATCCTCGCAGCCGTCCTCGGGTTGGGCGCTATCGCCGGCGGCGTCGCCGCCGGTGAGCCGTTCGCCGGCCCGCTGGTCTGTGCCGGGCTGATGCTCGGCGGCTGGAATGCCCGTCGCCTCTGGGACGAAACCACCAAGCTCGAAGGCTCGCCCGGCGACGCGCGCCGCGCGATGGCGATGGCGGGGCTGCGCCGCCTCGGGTTCATCACGCTGATCGCGGTCTTGATCGCGCTGGTCTACCGGCGCGACGGCTGGGCCGTCTTCGTCGGTCTCGTCGCCTTCCAGCTGCTCATGATGTCGATGCTGCTCGGCCCGCTGCGGCGCGTGATCGCACCGCATGATCCCGCCCATCCGGTGGCGTCCTCATGAGTGCGCACGGCCACGTATTGGCAGCAGAAATCAGCGTCGGGGAGCACCCGACGTTTCATTTCCTCGGGATGACCTTCAACATCGACACGATGTACACGACCGGGATCGCGGCCGTGGTCACCGTGCTGTTCATGTGGTGGGTGATGCGCAAGGCCACCAGCGGCGTGCCGGGCAAGGCGCAGGTCATCGTCGAGACCGTCATCAACCAGACGCGGACGTACGTCGAGGACGCCGTCGGGCATGACGTGCCGCCGTGGCTGGTCCCGATGGGCGTGGCGCTGTTCTTCTTCATCCTCTTCTGCAACTGGTTCGAGTGGTTCCCCTCCGGTCACCACCCCGAGCGCCTCGGACCGCCCACCGCGGACACGAACCTGACGTTCGCGCTGACCGTGGTCGTCATGGCGTCGTACATCTACCTCGGCGTGAAGCGCAAGGGCCGGCGCTACGTCACCGACTGGCTCACCGCGGATCCGGCGATCCGACGCCCCGTGCTCATCATCGAGCAGCTGGTCAACCCGCTCTCGCTGTCGTTGCGACTGTTCGGCAACGTGCTCGCGGGCGGGATCATGCTGGCCGTCATCGGGTTGCTGCCGATCGCCTGGATCTGGCTGTACGGGCCCGCCAACGTCGTGTGGAAGTTGTTCGACGCCGGCCTGATCTTCCCGATCCAGGCCTTCATCTTCTCGTTCCTGACCATCCTGTATTTCGGGTTCGCCGTCTCCGAAGAGCACTGAACCCATGTCCTCAAAGGAGAGAGACGAACATGGCAGCAACTAGCGTTCAGAACGCCATCGCGATCGCCGGCGGCCTCGTCGGCGGCGGGCTCGCGCTCGGCGGCGGCGCGATCGGCGCCGGCATCGGTGACGGTCTCGCCGGTAACGCGCTGATCAACGGCATCGCCCGGCAGCCGGAGGCGCAGGGCCAGCTGACCGGTCAGTTCTTCCTGACCGTCGGCCTGGTCGAGGCGGCGTACTTCATCAACCTGGCGTTCGCGGCACTGTTCGTCTTCGTGCTCGGTAAGTGACGTTGCCGATGCACGGGAAGGTTGAAGCGACCAACAACTTCCTGATCCCGAACGGCACGTTCTTCTTCGAGGTCATCTGCTTTTTGGTCGTCCTCTACATCCTGGCGAAATACATCATCCCGAGGATCTCGGAGATGATCGAGCGGCGCCAGGCGACGATCCGCCAGCAGTTCGAGGAAGCCGAGGCCGCCAAGCAGCGGCTGGAAGCGGCCGAACGGGAGTACGCCGAGGCGCTCGCCGAGACTCGCCGCGAAGCGAGCCGGCTGCGCGAGCAGGCCCAGCAGGAGCGGGCGGAGATCGTCGAGGAGGCGCGCAGCGAGGCGCAGGCGCGGGTCGACGAGATGCTGCAAACCGCCCAGGAGCGGATCGCCACCGAGCGGCAGCAGACTATCCTCGCGCTCCGGACCGAGATCGGCGAGCTGGCGACCACGCTGGCCGAGCGAGTGGTGCACGACTCGCTGCGTGAGGACGCCCGGCAGCGCAAGCTGGTGAGCGATTTCATCGCGGGTGTCGGCGCGACCGAGTCCGTCGAGGCCGAGCGCGCGGGCGCGGCACCGGGCAGCAACTGATGCAGGGCGCCAGCCGGGATGCGCTCGCCCGGTTGCATGACGCCTTGCCAGCGGAAGGCGACCTGCAGCAACTGTCCGGCGAGCTGTTCGCGGTCGTGACCCTGCTCAGCGATCAGGCCTCGCTGCGGCGGGCGCTGTCCGACCCGTCCGGCGGGGCCGAGGCAAAGGTCGCGATCGTCGACCGGCTGCTCGGCGAGCGGCTGGGCAGCCTGGCCCTCGACCTGGTGCGCGAGGCCGTGCGGCAACGCTGGTCGCAGCCGCGCGACCTGGTCGACGCGCTGGAGGAGCTGGCCGTGAGCGCCCAGCTGGCGGTCGCCGAGCAGGCGGATCAGCTCGGTGAGGTCGAGGACGAGCTGTTCCGGTTCGGCCAGATCCTCAAGGGTTCGCCCGAGCTGCGCGCCGCGCTGACCGATCGCAACCTGCCGGCCGAGCGCAAGAGCCAACTGCTGCACCGGCTGCTCGACGGCCGGACGACGGCCGTGACGCTGGCGTTGCTCGAGCGCGCCATCCTCGAGCCGCGCGGCCGTACCCTGGAGCGCGCGATCGTCGACCTGTCGACGCTCGCGGCGCGCCGACGCGAGCAGCTGCTGGCCCGGGTGACGTCCGCGGTCGAGCTCACCGAAGCCGAGCAGACGCAGCTGGCGGCCTCGCTCAAGCAGGCATTCGGTCACGACGTGCGGTTGCAGGTCGTGGTCGACGAATCGCTGATCGGCGGGCTGACCGTGCGGATCGGTGACGAGCTGATCGACGGCAGCGTCGCGCGGCAGCTCGAAGAGGCGCGACGCAGGCTGACCGGCCGGTCCACCCGGCGTACGACGTGAGACCGCACCACGCGGCCCGACGAGGAGCACAGAGCAGATGACCGAGTTGACCATCCGGCCGGACGAGATCCGCGACGCGCTGGAAAGCATCGTCGCGTCCTACGATCCGCAGGCCTCGCGCGACGAGGTGGGCGTCGTCACGGAGACCGGTGACGGCATCGCCCGGGTCGAGGGATTGCACTCGGCGATGACCAACGAGTTGCTCGAGTTCGAGGGCGGCCTGCTGGGCATCGCGCTGAACCTCGACGTGCGCGAGATCGGCTGCGTCATCCTCGGCGACGCGCAGGGGATCGAGGAGGGCCAGGAGGTCCGGCGCACCGGCGAGATCCTGTCCGTGCCGGTCGGCGACGGCTACCTGGGCCGGGTCGTGGACCCGCTCGGCCGGCCGCTCGACGGCAAGGGCGACATCGAATCCACCGAGCGCCGCGTGCTCGAGCTGCAGGCGCCGTCGGTGGTGCAGCGCCAGCCGGTGAAGGAGCCGCTGCAGACCGGCATCAAGGCGATCGACGCGATGACGGCCATCGGGCGCGGCCAGCGGCAGCTGATCATCGGCGACCGGCAGACCGGCAAGACCGCGGTCGCGCTCGACGCGATCATCAACCAGCGCGACAACTGGAAGTCCGGCGACAAGCAGAAGGCCGTGAAGTGCGTCTACGTCGCGATCGGCCAGAAGGGCTCGACCGTCGCGCAGGTGCAGGCCGCGCTGGAAGAGGCCGGCGCGATGGAGTTCACCACCATCGTCGCGGCGCCGGCGTCCTTCCCGGCGGCGTTCAAGTACATCGCGCCGTACGCCGGCTCGGCGATCGCGCAGCACTGGATGTACAACGGCGAGCACGCGCTGATCGTGTTCGACGACCTGTCGAAGCAGGCCGACGCCTACCGCAACATCTCGCTGCTGCTGCGCCGCCCGGCCGGTCGCGAGGCCTACCCCGGTGACGTGTTCTACCTGCACTCCCGGCTGCTGGAGCGCTGCGCGAAGCTCTCCGACGACCTCGGCGGCGGCTCGCTCACCGGCCTGCCGATCATCGAGACCAAGGGCAACGACGTCTCGGCGTACATCCCGACCAACGTTATCTCGATCACCGACGGCCAGATCTTCCTGGAGACCGACCTGTTCAACTCCGGCGTCCGGCCGGCGATCAACGTCGGTGTGTCGGTGTCACGGGTCGGCGGCAACGCGCAGACCAAGGCGATGAAGTCGGTCGCCGGCCGGCTGCGCCTCGACCTCGCGCAGTACCGCGAACTGGAGGCGTTCGCGGCGTTCGGCTCCGACCTCGACAAGGCCTCGAAGGCGCAGCTGGAGCGCGGTGCGCGGCTGGTGGAGCTGCTGAAGCAGCCGCAGTACACGCCGTACCCGGTCGAGCGCCAGATCGTGTCGATCTGGGCGGGCACGTCCGGCGAGCTCGACGACGTGCCGGTCGTCGACATCTCGAAGTTCGAACGCGAGTTCCTCGACTACGTCGCCCACCAGCACAAGGGCATCTACGACGCGATCCTGTCGAGCGGCACGCTCGACGACGCGGTCGTCGAGCAGCTGCGCAACGCCATCACCGACTTCAAGAAGCAGTTCGAGACGACGTCGGGCGAGGGCATCGGCGCCGACGTGCCAAAGCCGGCCGAGGGCTAGGAACGAGCCACAAATGGGTGCACAGCTTCGGGAGTACCGGCGGCGGATCCGCTCGGTGCAGTCGACGAAGAAGATCACGCGGGCGATGGAGCTCATCGCCGCGTCTCGCATCGTCAAGGCACAGCAGCGGATCCAGCAGGCGCGGCCGTACGCCGACGCCATCACCGAAGTCGTGCGCACCGTCACCCGGCAGGGCACCAACGACGACCACCCGCTGACCACCCCGCGCGAGAACCCGTCGCGCGCCGCGCTGCTGCTGATCGCCAGCGACCGCGGCCTGGCCGGCGGCTACAGCGTCAACGTGCTGCGCACCGGTGAGCAGATCACCGCGCAGCTGCGCGACCGCGGCCTGGAGGTCGCGCCGTTCCTCGTCGGCCGCAAGGCGGTTGGCTACTACCGGTTTCGTGGCCGCGACACGTCGAACTCCTGGACCGGGTTCTCCGAGCAGCCGTCGTACGACGATGCCCGCAAGGTCAGCGACGCGCTGCTGGCGCAGTTCGTCGCGGATCCGGGCGGCGGTGACGCCCCCCGCATCGACGAGATCCACATGGTGTTCACCCGGTTCGAGTCGATGGTGACGCAGCGTGCGGTGCCGGTGAAGCTGCTGCCGCTCGACGTCGAGGAGGCCGCCGGCGAGCAGCCGGCCGACGACGCCGAGGCCGAGGGGCCGAAGGCGCTGATCGAGTTCGAGCCGGAAGACAGCGGCGTGCTCGACGCGCTGCTGCCCCGTTACCTCACCGCGCGGATCTACACCGCGATGCTCGACGCGGCGGCCAGCGAGCAGGCCGCCCGGCGGCGGGCGATGAAGTCCGCGACCGACAACGCGGACGAGCTGATCAAGGCGCTGACCCGGGACGCCAACGCGGCCCGGCAGGCGGAAATCACGCAGGAAATCATGGAGATCGTCGGCGGCGCCGAGGCGCTCGCCGGGACAGGGAGTGAGCTGTGAGCGCGACGCTCGAGGAGAAGCCCGCCGCGAAGGACGAAGGTGGCTCCGGTCGCGTCGTACGCGTGATCGGCCCGGTCGTCGACGTGGAGTTCGCGCCCGACGACATGCCGGAGATCTACAACGCGCTGCACGTCGATCGCACGTTGGGCGACGAGACGCGCACGCTCACCCTCGAGGTCGCTGGTCACATCGGCGACAACATGGTGCGGGCCATCTCGATGCAGCCGACCGATGGCCTGGTGCGCGGCACCCACGTCGTCGACACCGGCGCGCCGATCACGGTGCCGGTGGGCGACGCGACGCTGGGTCACGTCTGGAACGTGCTCGGTGAGCCGCTCGACATCGAGGCCTCGAAGGTCGAGGTCACCGAGCGCTGGCCGATCCACCGGCCGTCGCCGCCGATCGACGAGCTCGAGCCGCGCACCGAGATGTTCGAGACCGGCATCAAGGTGATCGACCTGCTCGCGCCGTACGTGCAGGGCGGCAAGATCGGCATGTTCGGCGGTGCCGGTGTCGGCAAGACCGTCGTCATCCAGGAGATGATCCGACGGGTCGCGCAGCAGTTCGGTGGCCGGTCGGTGTTCGCCGGCGTCGGCGAGCGCACCCGTGAGGGCAACGACCTCTACCTGGAGATGGAAGAGGCGGACGTCCTCAAGGACACGTCGCTCGTGTTCGGTCAGATGGACGAGCCGCCCGGCACCCGGCTGCGGGTTGCGCTGGCCGGACTGACGATCGCGGAGTACTTCCGCGACGTACAGAAGCAGAACGTGCTGCTGTTCATCGACAACATCTTCCGGTTCACGCAGGCCGGTTCGGAGGTCTCGACGCTGCTCGGCCGGATGCCGTCGGCGGTGGGCTACCAGCCGACGCTCGCGGACGAGATGGGCGAGCTGCAGGAGCGGATCACCTCGACCCGTGGTCGCTCGATCACGTCGCTGCAGGCGATCTACGTGCCGGCCGACGACATCACCGACCCCGCCCCGCACACGACGTTCGCCCACCTCGACGCGACCACCGTGCTCTCCCGGTCGATCTCGGAGAAGGGCATCTACCCGGCCGTCGACCCGCTGGACTCGACCTCGCGGATCCTCGACCCGCGGTACGTCGGCGACGAGCACTACCGGGTGGCGCGGCGTACCCAGGAGATCCTGCAGCGCTACCGCGACCTGCAGGACATCATCGCCATCCTCGGCATCGACGAGCTGTCGGAAGAAGACCGGGTCACGGTCGAGCGGGCACGGCGGATCGAGCGGTTCCTGTCGCAGCCGTTCTTCGTCGCCGAGCAATTCACCGGCATCCCGGGCAAGTTCGTGTCACTGGACGAGACCATCGACTCGTTCCGCCGGCTCTGCGACGGCGAGTTCGACGACCGGCCGGAGCAGGCGTTCTTCATGTGCGGTGGCGTCGAGGACGTCGAGGCCAACGCGAAGCGGCTGGCCGGCGAGTAGGCGTACGCGATGGCCACGATGCAGGTGCGGTTGGTCGCCCCCGACCGGATGGTCTGGGAGGGCGAGGCCGAGATGGTGCTCGCCCGGACGCTGGTCGGCGAGCTCGGCATCCTGCCGCGCCACGCGCCGCTGCTCGGCGTGCTTGCCGAGGCGCCGGTGCGGATCCGGTCGGCGCAGGGCGAGTTCGTCGCGACCGTGCACGGCGGGTTCCTCTCGGTTGGCCCGGACGGCGTCGAGATCCTCGCCGAGTCGGTCGAAGAAGGCGACACCTCGACCTGACCAAGATCATCGCCGCCTGACGTTGCTAGAGCCCCGTCAAGCGGCGATCACGGGGTCGATTAGTCGGCGGCCGTGCCGCCGGGTTGCCAGGTGACGTCCCCGGGCTCGAGGTTGGCGACGCGGGCGAGGATGAACAGCAGGTCCGAGAGCCGGTTCAAGTACGTCGCGGTGAGCGGATTGGTGGCGTCGGGCTCTGCGTCCCGCAGCGTCCAGACCGCTCGCTCGGCGCGACGAGTCACCGCGCGCGCGACGTGCAGGAGCGCCGCCCCCGGAGTACCTCCCGGCAGGATGAACGAGTTCAGCGGCGTCAGCCGCGCGTTGTAGTCGTCGCAGGCGGCCTCGAGCCGCTCGACGTACGCCGCGTCGACCCGCAGCTGCTGCCACTTCGGGTTCGCGACGATCGGAGCGCAGAGGTCGGCGCCGACGTCGAACAGGTCGTTCTGGATGGTGGTCAGCAGCCCCGCGACCTCCGGGTCGAGGTCGCCGAGCGCGAGCGCCACGCCGATCGCCGAGTTGGCCTCGTCGACCTCGCCGTACGCCGTGACCCGCGGGCTCGCCTTCGGTGTTCGGCTCATGTCGCCGAGCGCGGTGGTGCCATCGTCGCCGGTGCGGGTATAGATCCGGGTCAGATGCACCGTCGAGGACTGCCGCTCCCGCGGCTCATCCGTGGTCATGAGGCGACCCTACGACGGCGGGGATCTGCGGCTTTCGGCGTGTTGAGGCAACCCAACGACGGCCTGATGCGTCTCAATGGTCAGACGGGGGCGTGACGGAAGGTGCCATGCATGCCATCAGTGCAACCGCCGACCCAGCGGGCGGACTCGCCTGATGCGGTGCCAGCTCTCCGGATCACGGTTGAGCCCGAGGCCAACCTGATCGGCCTGCACGGCCGGCTCTGCGCGCTGACCGTCGGCGACGTCAGGGCGACCATCATCGACGTGCTCGACTCAGGCGAGGGCGACCTCGCGCTGGACCTGACCGACGTCGAGCTGGTGGACGCCAGCGGGTTGGGCGTGTTGGTAGGTGCCCATCGGCTCGCGACGCGCGCGGAGCGACGCCTGGTGCTGCGCGGCGTGCCACCGCGGGTCGACCGGCTGCTCTCAGTCACCCGGCTGAACCGGGTCCTCGTGATCGAAGAGCCGGTCGCGGTGTGACTAGTCGTCGAGCTTGAAGTCGCCGCTCGGCGTTGCGGACGAAGCCGACGTGGTCCCAGCGGGCTGCGTCGCATGAGCGTCGAGGGCCGCCAATGCGGCCTGCACGGCGTCGTGTGATCCGCCGGAGCGCTGCTCCGCGTAGTACGCCTCGCCGAGGTCGCGGAACAGGCCGTCCTGCACCCGCTTGGCCTGCAGCTCGTTGACCTTGGCCTGGCCCTGCGCGCCGACTTCCTGCGCCTTGGCTACCGCCTGCTCGGCCTGCGCCTTCACCTTGTCCATCAAGCCCATGTCAGGTCCCTTTCGTCTCGTTGCGTGGTGAGCTAGAGGCCGATGCCGGCCAGGGGACCTCTGCGGTCGTCGGCCGAGTTGGTGACTCGCCGCAACGCCTCGCCGAGGGAGTGCACAGAGGTCGACTGCAGGATCACGGCGCCGTCGCCTTTGAACGTCGCGAGGTACAACCCCTCGCCGCCGAACACCGCGGTCATCGCGGTCTGCGCGTTAAGGCCGCCGACCCGCTCGATCGAGTACTCGACGGTGTCCTCGAAGGCGACGACGTTGCCGGTCTCCGCCTGGATCGTGCCGCCGTACTTTGCCGGGTTGAGCTCGATGAAGTTGCCGGCCGCCGCCACGAAGACGGTGCCGGCGCCGGAGTACTTCTGCAACACGAAGCCTTCGTGGCCGCGAAGCCCGGTGCGCAGGCCGGTGAAGGCGATGTCGAAGCCGACGGTCGACTCGGCCGCGATCATCGCGCCGCGCTCGGCGAACCAGCCGCGGCTGCCGTCGAGCTCGAGCGCGCGCAGCTCGCCCGGCAGTGTCCCGGCGAACGTGACCAGCCCGCTGCCGCCCTGCGCCTTGTAGTACTGGAACGCCATGCCCTCGCCGGCGAGCACGCGCTTGCCGACGTCCATCGCCTTCGCCAGCAGGCCGCCCGCGGCCGCCGGCGAACCCGCCTCGTTGTTCTTCGGGGTGGTGAGCCGGGTTTCGAGGCTGACGTTCGTCGTCTTCCAGCGGAACGTGCCGCGGTCGGCGTACACCGTCTGGTCCGGCTCGAGCTGCACCGTCACCATCTGATTGACCGTGCCGATGATCTTGTGCGCGAGCATTCCGTCGCCACCCCTCGTGTCAGCTCGCCCGGACACTACTCTCGCCGCGTGAGGCGGACCAGGCGTACGGCGGATCGATGCGCCTCGTCGTAGCGCGCTGTTCGGTCGACTACGCCGGGCGGCTCACCGCGCATCTGCCGCTCGCCGTGCGGCTACTCGTCGTCAAGGCGGACGGCTCGGTGCTGGTGCACTCCGACGCCGGTGGTTACAAGCCGCTGATGTGGATGACGCCGCCCTGCTCGTTCCGCGAGGAGCCCGCGCAGTGGACCGTCACCAACAAGGCAGGGGAGCAGCTCGTCATCAGCATCGACGAGGTGCTCTCGGAGGCGGCACACAACCTCGGCGTCGAGCCCGGGCTCGTGAAGGACGGCGTCGAGGCGCATCTGCAGGTGCTGCTCGCCGAGCACTGCGAGGCGCTCGGCGACGGGCTTCGGTTGGTACGCCGGGAGTACCCGACCGACATCGGCCCGGTCGACCTGCTCTGCCGCGACGAGTCCGGCGGCTCGGTTGCGGTCGAGATCAAGCGGCGCGGCGAGATCGACGGCGTGGAGCAGCTCACCCGTTACCTCGACCGCCTCAACCGCGATCCGCTGCTGCGTCCGGTGCGCGGCATCTTCGCCGCGCAGGAGATCAAGCCGCAGGCGAAGGTGCTGGCCGCCGAGCGCGGCATCGAGTGCGTCGTCGTCGACTACGACGCGTTGCGCGGCCTGGAGTCCGATCGGCTGATGCTGTTCTAGTCGCGGCGCTGCGAGACTGGAGGCGTGGAGATCACGTCAGCCGGTGTCGTCGGGCTCGGCACCATGGGGGCCGGCATCGTCGAAGTCTTCGCGCGCGCCGGCCTGGCGGTGACCGCCGTCGAGGTCAACGACGAGTTGCTGTCGGCGGGACGGGAGCGGCTGACCTCGTCGCTGGGACGGGCGGTCGACCGAGGCCGGCTGGCGGCGGAGGAGCGCGACGCCATCATCGAGCGCGTCGCCTTCACGACAGCGCGCGAGCAGTTGGCAGCTGTCGACCTGGTTGTCGAAGCGGTGCCGGAGCGACTCGACATCAAGACCGCCTTGCTGCGCGACCTCGACGGGATATGCCCGGCCGAGACCGTGCTCGCCACGAACACGTCGTCGCTGCCGGTGACCGAGCTTGCGGCGGCGACCGCGCGACCGGGCCGCGTCATCGGGATGCACTTTTTCAACCCGGCGCCGGTGATGCGGCTGGTCGAGGTCATCCGCACGGTCACGACCGACGGCGACGTCCTCGCGGCCGTCCGGTCGCTCGCCGAGCGGTGCGGCAAGACCCCGGTCGTCGTCGGCGACCGCGCCGGCTTCGTCGCGAACGCGCTGCTCTTCGGCTACCTCAACGACGCCGCCCACGCCGCCGAGACCGGCCAGGCCGCGATCGCCGACCTCGACGCCGCGGTCGTCGCGGCGACCGGCTTCCCGATGGGACCGCTCACCCTGCTCGACCTGATCGGCCTCGACGTCTCGCTCGACGTGCTGCACACGCTGTTCGACGAGACCCGCGACCCGCGCTACGCCCCCGCGCCGCTGTTGCGCCGGCTCGTCATGGCCGGCTGGCTCGGCCGCAAGACCGGACGCGGCTACTACGCGTACGACGATTCCCCGCCGGTGCCGGCGATCGAGACGCCCGCTCCGCAGGCGTCGGCGCCCCGGTCGATCACCCGGGTCGCGGGCGTTGGCGGCGCGCGCAAGTCCGACCTGCTCGCCGCGTTTGAGCCGGTCGTCGTGAGCGCAGACGAGGTCGCCGGTGCCGACGTCGTACTCATCGACGGCGGCTCGCTCACCGCGACGACCGAGCTTGCCGCTCGGGTTGCCGGCCGGTTGGGCGAGGAGGCGGTGATCGCGGTCGCGACGAGCGACGAGGCGCCGGTTGCCGTCGTCGCGGCGGCGACCGGCCGGCCGGCGGACGTGGTCGGTGTCCACCTGCCGCTGGTGCCGCGACGCGGCGTCGTCGAGGTCGTCATGACGGCTCGCACCGACGCGGGTGCGGCGGCGACCGCAGCCGCCGCGGCGACCGCCGCAGGGCTGACGCCGGTGGTGTGCCGAGACCGGCCCGGTCGCCTGCTGGACGCGCTGCTGCTGCCGCATCTCAACGACGCGGTCCGCATGGTTGGCGACGGCTACGCCACGCGGGACGACGTCGACGCCGCGATGACCCTCGGCTGCGGCTACCCGGAGGGCCCGATGGCGATGCTCGCCGCGGTCGGCGCGGACGAGCTCCGGTCTCGGCTGTTGCACCTCGCCGCGGCAACCCACGTGGCGGCGTTGGCGCCCGCGCCGCTGCTCGACGACCTCGCGGCGTTCGGCGGCTGAGCATGCCGCGCCGAAGCCGCCGCCGCGACGAGACACCGCCGCCGTTGCGGGGCACCGGCATCGTGACGACGGAAACCCATCCCGACGGCGAGTGGGTGGTGCGACCGGTGTCCGCCGCCCGCGACGGCAAGACCTACCGGTGCCCGGGCTGCCAGCAGACCATTGCGCCGACGCTCGCTCACATCGTCGCCTGGCGGCCGGGTGACGAAGCCGGTCGCCGCCACTGGCACACGCCCTGTTGGCACGCGCGACTTCGCCGCGGCCCGAACACCGAGCGCACGCGCAACGCGCCGCGCTACGGCTGAGGATGGAGATCCGCGCCAACACCGTGCTGCCCGCGCGGCGCGAACCGGTGACGCTGCACACCGCCGACGGTCTGGCGTTGGTCGGCGAGCTTGCGCTGCCCGAAGCCAAACCGCCGGTGGCGACCCTCGTGACGCTGCACCCGCTTCCGACGCAGGGCGGGATGATGGACAGCCACCTGTTTCGCAAGGCCGCCAACCGGTTGCCGGCACTCGCCGACCTGGCGGTGTTGCGGTTCAACACGCGCGGCACTGCCAGCGACGCCGGGCGGAGCGAGGGCGAGTTCGGCAACGGTGACGACGAGCGGTACGACGTCGCCGCGGCACTGGAGATCGCCGAGTTCGACGACCTGCCGGCGCCGTGGCTGGTCGGCTGGTCGTTCGGCACCGACCTGGCGTTGCGTCACGGTTGCGACCCGGCGGTCGTCGGCGCCGTGCTGATCTCGCCACCGCTCCGGGCCGCGACCGATGCCGACCTGCGAGTCTGGGCCGACTCCGGCAAGCCGGTCGTCGCGATCGTGCCGGAGTTCGACGACTACCTGCGTCCGGCCGAGGCGCGCCGCCGGTTCGCCGCGATCCCGCAGGCGCGGGTGATCGACGTACCCGGCGCGAAGCACCTGTTCGTCGGCTACACCGAGACCGTGCTCGACGCGGTCGTCGACGCCGTCATCCCCGGCTGCGCTCCGCTACCCCGCACCTGGCCCTGACCCCACAATCCAGTCGCCGAGTGCGACGAAGTTCGCGCTTTCCGGCCCACGGAACGCGAGTTTCGTCGCACTCGGCGAGGGGGGCGCGGAAGCTAGCGCGCGGCCTCTACCAACTCGGTGAGCACGCCGCCGACGCTCTTGGGGTGCAGGAACGCGATCGACGCGCCGAGCGAGCCGTGGCGCGGCCGTTCGTCGACCAGCCGGATGCCGCTCTCGCCCAGCTGCTCCAGCGCCGCGGCGACGTCCACCACGCCGTAGCCGATGTGGTGCACCCCCTCGCCGTTGCGTTCGAGGAACTTCCCGACCGGCGTGTCCGGTCCGAGCGGTTCGAGCAGCTGGACGTACGACGCGCCGCCCGCGGCGTCGGCGACGTGCAACATCGCCTCGCGGACGCCCTGCGCGTCGTTGGTCTCCCGGCCGGCGACGGTGAGCCCGAACGTGGCGACGTAGAACTCGATGCTCGCGTCGAGGTCGCGACAGGCGATGCCGACGTGGTCGATCCGTGTGAACAGCGGCGTCGTCATGCGCCGTATCGTTGCAGCCATGCCAGGTTCGGTGATCGTCGCGGGTGCCCGGACGCCAATCGGAAAGCTGCTCGGCTCGCTCGGCCAGTTGCCCGCCGTCGACCTCGGCGGCATCGCGATCGCCGCGGCGTTGCAGCGGGCCGGGATCGCGGGCGACGCCGTCGACTACGTGATCATGGGTCAGGTGCTGCAGGCCGGCGCCGGTCAGATCACGGCGCGCCAGGCGGCCGTCAAGGGTGGCGTCCCGATGACCGTGCCGGCGGTGACGGTTAACAAGGTGTGCCTCTCCGGCCTCGACGCGATCGCGCTCGCTGACCAGCTGATCTGCGCGGGGGAGTTCGACGTCGTGGTGGCGGGCGGCATGGAGTCGATGACCCAGGCGCCGCACCTGATCCCCGGCTCCCGCTCCGGCTTCAAGTACGGCGACACCACACTCGTCGACTCGATGGCCTACGACGGCTTGTTCTGCGCCTTCGACCAGTGCGCGATGGGGGAGTCGACCGAGCGCTACAACGCGAAGCTCGGCATCAGCCGCGAGGAGCAGGACGAGTTCTCCGCCCGGTCGCACGAGTTGGCCGCGCTCGCGCAGAAGAACGGGGCGTTCGACGAGGAGATCGTCGCCGTACCGATCCCGCAGCGTCGCGGCGACCCGGTGCAGGTGACGGTCGACGAGGGCGTGCGCGCCGACACCACGGTCGAGGCGCTGGTGAAGCTGCGGCCGGCGTTCGCTGCGGACGGGACCATCACGGCGGGGTCGGCGTCGCAGATCTCCGACGGGGCCTGCGCGGTCGTGGTGATGTCGCCTGCGGCCGCCGAACGCCACGGCGCAACAGTGCTGGCCGAGATCGGCCACCACGGCGTGGTCGCCGGCCCGGATGCCTCGCTGCAGGCGCAACCGGCCAACGCGATCGACAAGGCGCTGTCCCGTGCAGGCACCTCGGTCGCCGATCTGGACCTGGTCGAGATCAACGAAGCGTTCGCCTCGGTCGCGATCCACTCGGCGCGGATGCTCGACCTGCCTTGGGACAAGCTCAACGTCAACGGCGGCGCCATCGCGCTCGGCCATCCGATCGGCGCCTCGGGAGCGCGGCTCGCGCTGACGCTCGCGCTGGAGCTGCGGCGGCGCGGCGGTGGCCTCGGCGCGGCGGCGCTGTGCGGCGGCGGCGGCCAGGGCGACGCGCTGCTGCTTCGCGTCCCGCCCGCGTGATCATCGCCGCTTGCCGTTGCTCTAGGAACGTCAGATGGCGATGAGTGTTGCGGAGCTGGTGTCGCGAGCGCGCGACGGCGACCCGCGCAGCGTCGCCCGGCTGATCTCGATGGTCGAGAACGCCTCGCCCGACGTGCGCGAGCTGACCGCCGCGCTGATGCCGTACGCCGGCAAAGCGCACACCGTCGGCCTGACCGGCTCGCCCGGCGTCGGCAAATCCACGATCACGGGTGCGCTGATCGCGGCGTACCGCGCCGAGGGCAAGCGGGTCGGCGTGCTTGCGGTCGATCCGACCTCGCCGTTCAGTGGTGGCGCCCTGCTTGGCGACCGGGTGCGGATGCAGGAGCACGCGACCGACACCGGCGTCTACATCCGGTCGATGGGCACCCGCGGCGCGCTCGGTGGCGTGGCCGCGGCGACCCCGCAGGCGGTGCGCGTGCTCGACGCCGCCGGGTGCGACGTCGTCCTCGTCGAGACCGTCGGCGTCGGCCAGGCCGAGGTCGCCATCGCCTCGCTCGCAGACACGACGGTGGTGATGTTGGCGCCGGGCCTCGGGGACGGCATCCAGGCGGCCAAGGCCGGGCTGCTCGAGGTGGCCGACATCTT
>DASZPL010000179.1:0-5659 GCA_035550315.1 Mycobacteriales bacterium
CGCCAAACCCGCGCGTGTCAACGCTTTCAAGCCCGATTTCGGGTTGAAACGCGCGGGTTTGGCGGCTGGCTGTGGACGGTGACCGACGCCGGTCGGCGGCAGCCGCCACGCTCGGCCGATGCCCCGCCGCGCGACGCTTCCCGCCGCCCTCGGCGACCGGCCGTTCACGACGCAGACCGCGCGCGCCGCCGGACTCACCGCGCGGCAACTGCAAAGCCAAGCCACGCGGCGGTTGTTGCAATCGGTGTACGTCGCCGCGGACGTCCCGATCACCACCGAGCTACGCGCTCAGGCGGTCGCGCTCATCTTGCCGCCAGGCGCGGTCGTCGCGCGCGAGACCGCAGCCTGGCTGCTCGGCCCCGACATCCGGCCACCCGGCGACCTCGGCGTCGACATCGTCGTACCGCAAGGCGACGAGGTACGCCGGCCCGGCATCCGCTGCCGCGAAGCATCACTCAGGCCATGCGACGTCACGACCGTCTGCGGCGTCCCGGTCACGTCACCGACTCGCACGGCATTCGACCTCGCCCGTCACGCCGGCCTGATCGAGGGCGTCGTCGGGGTTGACGCGATGGTGAACCGCGGCGGCTGTGACGTCGCCGAGCTCGCCCGCTACGTGGCGCAGCGCCCGGGGTGGCGCGGCATCCGGCGGGCTCGCGAGGTCCTGACCCACGTCGAGCCGCTCAGCGAATCGCCGCAGGAGAGCCGCGCCCGGATGCGGCTGGTGTTGGCCGGACTGCCACGGCCGCAGGCCCAAGTCGTCGTCCGAGACGAGTTCGGTGTTGTGGTCGCACGGCTGGACTTGGGTTACGAGCAGTGGCGGGTCGGCATCGACTACGACGGGCAACCGCACGAGTCCAGCTGGCGTTACGACCTTGAGCGGCAGGAGCGAATCCGCGGCCTCGGCTGGTGGCACCGGCGCTACAGCTCGCTGGCAACGACCAACAGCTGGGCGCGAATGATCGACGAGGTCACCCGAGCCCTTCGCGCCGCTGGCTGGCGCAGCTAGCCGCCCTCGCCAAACCCGCGCGTCCCACGTCGCCGAACCCGTCCCCCCACGTTGCCAAACCCGCGCGTTTCAACGCTTTCCGGCCCGTTTTGGGGTTGAAACGCGCGGGTTTGGTGGAGTAGAGGCCGTCCCAACCCGCGCGGGTTTGGCGGGCTAGCGGCCGTCCCAGCGGGCGAGGCGCATATCGACGCGCTGGCCGATCATGGGCACCCGCTCGCTTCGGAGCAAGGCGAGTTGTCGTTCGGCGGTACGCCGTGCGCAACTGCCGTCGTTATGCAGCACCCGGTGCCATGGCACCTCCTCGCCGTGACGTGCCATCACCATGCCGACCGCGCGGGCCGAGCCGGCGCCGACCAGTTCAGCGACGTCGCCGTAGGAGAGCACGCGCCCGCGCGGGATCCGGTCGACCGCGTCCAGCACCGCGCGCGCAAACGGTGTCAATCAACCTCACTTGTCAGCACTTGACGTCGTTATAGCAACGTCACATGCGGACAACTCGCGCTAGGTCGTGCAGATGACGTAGACCACGAAGGAGTCGTTGTTCTTCACGTCAACGTTCCAACCGCTCGGATGAGTTGACGTTCCGGTCGGGCCCGATGACTCCACGGTGTTCCCTTGGTCCACGCTAGTGAAGCCGCCGCCGGTCGCGTAGTCACTTCCCGAGCAGCTAGCCGACCCGTGATCATCAGTGGTGACAGTGTGAGTGACCCAGTACGTCGTCGCCGACCCGCCTGAGCCGGTTGCGCCGGTCGCGCCCTGCGGACCGGTCGGGCCCTGCGTGCCGACGCCGGTCGCGCCCTGCGGACCGGTCGGACCGGCACCCGTCGGTCCAGTGGGACCCGTCGGGCCCGGGACAAGGGACTGCGGCCCGGTCGGTCCGGTCGGACCCTGCAAGCCGACACCCGTGGGTCCGGTCGGCCCAGTCGGGCCTGCGATCAGGGACTGTGGGCCGGTCGGTCCGGTTGGACCGGCCAGACCGACACCCGTCGCTCCAGTCGGGCCGGTCGGGCCCTGCGTGCCGACGCCTTGCGCACCGGTTGCGCCCTGCGGACCGGTCGCGCCCGTCGGTCCCTGCGGACCCGTGGCGCCCTGCGGACCAATCAGGCCGACACCGGTCGCGCCCTGCGCACCCGTGGCGCCCTGCGCGCCCTGAGACCCGGTCGCACCCTGAGATCCGGTCGCGCCCTGCGCACCCGTGGCGCCCTGCGGACCCTGCGATCCGGTCGCACCTTGCGCGCCCTGTGAACCTTGCGCGCCCTGCGAACCCTGCGCGCCGGTCGCGCCCGTGGGTCCGCGCGTACCCTGCGGACCGGCGGGGCCGAGTTCACTGGTGCCGGGTGGGCCAGCCGGACCCTGCGCGCCGGGCGGACCCTGCGGGCCAGCCGGCCCCTGCGAGCCGCCGCCACCCCCGACCGTGTTCGTGACGTCCCAGCTCAGCAGCTTCTCGCCGCGGTGGCAGTGCGCCCGCGGGTAGTTGATGACGCGCAGCTGCGCATGCTTGTAGTGGTCGTGCGGCTTCTTGTGGTAGCAGGCGTAGATCTTGCCGTCGGCCGACGGCACCCCCGCGGCCGCCGTACCCATGAAGCTGCCGGCCATTCCAGTCATCGCAACGGCGGCTGCCGCTGCTGCACCGGCCTGGCGGCGCCGACGTCCGGGATCGCGCTTGCTCAACCTGCTGCCCCCCATTAGGCCCACACGTATAGTGCCGCTCATCAAAGCACAAGGTACGGCGAATCTGGCGACAAAGGGCGCGTCCCCCCAGGCTCGGCGGTAACCGCAAAATGGGACGAATCTCGGTATTCACGCCCAGTAATGACGTGAAGTATCTCGATGGTTGTTATCGCAGCCTCGACGCGCAGACATTCTCCGACTGGGAATGGGTGATCCTGCTCAACGGAAAGGCGATGAGCTGGCAGCCACCGCAGCCGGACCCCCGGGTCAAGGTCGAGCGCGCGCGCAGCCGGGTGCGCGGCGTCGGCGCGGCCAAGCAACTCGCCTGCGAAATCGCGAGCGGCGACATCCTGGTCGAGCTCGATCACGACGATCGGCTGACGCCCGACTGCCTGACCGAGGTGATCGCGGCGTTCGACGCCCACCCCGACGCGGCGCTGGTCTTCAGCGACTTCACCCAGATCAATGAAGACGACTCACCCAACGACGAGCGCTTCGACGCGACCGCGGGTTGGGAGTACGTCTCGACGACGATCGACGGTACGACGTACCTCAGCTGCCAGGCGCTCGAAGCGACGCCGCACAACGTCGGCTACATCTGGTTCGCGCCGAACCACGTGCGGGCGTTTCGGCGTACCGCGTATGACCGGGCCGGCGGCTACGACCCGAGCCACGCGATCCTCGACGACCAGGACCTGATGTCGCGACTGTTCCAAGTCGGCGACTTCGTCCGCATCCCAAAATGCCTTTACTTGCAACGGTTTCACCGCCGCAACACGCAACGCGACCCGACCATCAACGCGGAGATCCAGCAGAAGACCATCGACCTCTACCTGGAGTACGTCGAGGAGCTCGCGTTGTGCTGGGCGCAGCGCCGTGGCCTAGCGACGTTCAACTTGCGCACGCCGACGTCGGTCAACGAGGCACCGGTCGACGAGCGCTACACCGTCGTGACGCTCGATCCCGCCAAGCCCGTGCTGCCGGTCGAAGCCAGCCAGGCGGGCGTGATCCGCGCGACCGACCTGCTGCCGCGGATGCCCGATCGCGCGGCGTTCTTCAACGAGTGCTACCGGGCGCTGGCGCATGCCGGCCTGCTGCTCACCGACACGGCCAGCACCGACGGTCGGGGCGCGTTCCAGGACCCGAGCCACGTCGCGTTCTACAACGAGAACAGCTTCAGCTACCTGACCCGCGCGGAGCTACGGCCGACCATCCCGACACTGACGGCGCGGCTGCAGCTCAGCTTCTTGCAGACCTACTACCCGTCGCCGGTGCACGAGGACATGGCGATCCCGTACGTCAAAGCCAACCTGCTGGCGATCAAGGACGGGCCCCGCCAGGGCGGGCAGCTCTTCGTCTAGTAGAGCGGCTGCTCGCCCTCGACCTGCGTGGTCCACGCGGTGACGCCGCCCTGCACGTGCTTCGCGTCGGCGAAGCCGGCGTTCTTCAGCAATGCCAACGCTTCCGCGGAGCGCACGCCGGTCTTGCAGTAGGCCACGACCGGCCGGTCCACCGGCAGCTCGGCCAACTTGCTGGGCAGGTCGCCCTTCGGAATGAGTACGGCGCCGGGAATCCGCACGATCTCCCACTCCGCCGGCTCCCGCACGTCGACCAGCAGGAAGTCGTCGCCGCGCTGTTGCATCTCGGCGAGCTCGCTCGCGGTGATCGTCGAGCCGGCCGCCGCGTCGGCGGCTTCCTCGGAAACCGCGCCGCAGAATGCTTCGTAGTCGATCAGTTCGGTGATCGTCGGGTTCTTGCCGCACAGCGGGCACTCCGGGTCCTTGCGGACCTTCACCGAGCGGTACGTCATCTCAAGCGCGTCGTAGATCATCAGCCGGCCGACCAACGGCTCGCCGATGCCAGTCAGCACCTTGATCGCCTCGTTGGTCTGGATCGAGCCGATCGACGCGCACAGCACACCGAGCACGCCGCCCTCGGCGCATGACGGCACCATGCCGGGCGGCGGCGGTTCCGGGTAAAGGCAGCGGTAGCACGGTCCGTGCTCCGCCCAGAAGACGCTGGCCTGCCCGTCGAACCGGTAGATCGAGCCCCACACGTACGGCTTGCCGAGCAGCACACAGGCGTCGTTCACCAGGTAGCGGGTGGCGAAGTTGTCGGTGCCGTCGACAATCAGGTCGTAGCCGGCGAAGATCTCCATCGCGTTCGACGAGTCGAGCCGCTCCTGGTGCAACTGCACGGTGACCAGCGGGTTGATCTCGCGGACCGCGTCGCGGGCGCTTTCCGCCTTCGGCCGGCCGACATCGCTCTGGCCGTGGATCACCTGCCGCTGCAGGTTGGACTCGTCGACGACGTCGAAGTCGATGATTCCCAGCGTGCCGACGCCGGCGGCGGCGAGGTACATCAGCGTCGGCGAGCCGAGGCCGCCGGCGCCCACGCACAGCACCTTCGCGTTCTTCAGCCGCTTCTGCCCCGTCATCGCGACGTCCGGGATGATCAAGTGCCGGGAGTAGCGGCGTACCTCGTCAGGGGTCAGCGTCTCGGCAGGCTCCACCAGCGGGGGAAGCGGCACGGTTGTCACCTCATGGTCAGTCGTACGCCGATCGACCCTTCCAGGGTCGCACGGGTGCAACGAACCCGAGCACGCAGATGTTCCGACCCACGCTCACGCTCGCGGCGGCACCGTCGGCGTCGGCGTCGGCGTCGGCGCCCATCCCCCTGCCCCCGACGATCATGGCGTTAGTCACCGGTTTGCGCGCCGATTATGGCGTTACGGCGTCACTAACGCCATGATCGCGCGGCGAGGCGGGCCGGCTGGCTAGAACCACTGGCGCCTGCGTCGGGGCTTCTCGTCGCTGGGCTTCTCCTCGCTGGGCTTCTCGTCGCTGGGCTGCGGCTGGTCGGCGGGCTCGTCGACCGGCTCGTCGCTCGGCGGCGCTACCGCTTCGGGGCGCGGCGGCTCCGACCCCCGCAACGCGTCCAGCCCACTCGGGCCGGGCTCGTCCGTCGCCGGCTGCGGCG
>DASZPL010000180.1:0-14160 GCA_035550315.1 Mycobacteriales bacterium
CCCGCAGCCGCGTCCAGTGTCTCCAGCATCCGGTGCAGCGCGACCCGCTTCGTCGCGCGCAGGTCCGCCTCGGTCAACCGGCGGAACTCGGCAGCCGCGTCCGAGTCTTCGCGATAGCCGTCGGGGAGCAGTCGCAGCAGCACCGGGTCGTCGGGAGCCGCCGGCGCTTCGGACGCCACGCCGAACGCCTGCTCGAGCGGGTCCTCGGACTGCTCGGGGTCGTCGAGCAACACCTCGGTCTGCCCGATCAGGCTGGCCAGCAGGCCGGCTTCGACGCGGTCGAGCGAGACCTGGACCAGGTCGCCCTGGCGGCGTACCGAACCCACCAGTTCAGTCTTGTTCAGTCTTGCTGGAGCGTCGCCCACAGCCCGGCCGCGTGCAGCCGGGTGACGTCATGCTCCATCTGCTCGCGCGTCCCGGACGAAACCGCGGCCTTGCCCTTGTGATGGACGTCGAGCATCAGCTTGGTCGCCTTCTCCCGGCTGTAGCCGAACAGGTGCTGGAACACCCACGTGACGTAGCTCATCAAGTTGATCGGGTCGTTCCACACGATCGCGACCCAGGGTCGTTCCGGCTCGGTCGCCTCGTCGCCGACGGGGCGTTGCGTCCGCTCGATAGTCGGAGCCGACATGGGCTCCATGATGGCACTGCGCTCCGCGCCGCTGCGCGGTGCGATCATCGCTGCGATGCGGGAGTTGCGAGCGCCGACGCCGGCGATGCTGACCGACCATTACGAGCTGACCATGGTCGAGGCTGCGCTGCGCAGCGGCGCCGGCGACCGCCGCTGCGTGTTCGAGGTGTTCGCTCGCTCGCTGCCGGGCCGGCGGCGTTACGCCGTGGTCGCCGGGCTCGGCCGGCTGCTCGACGCGCTGGCCGACTTCCGGTTCGACGACGACGCCATCCGCTACCTCGAGTCGGCCGACGTGGTGGACGCGCCGAGCCGCGAGTGGCTCGCGGCGTACCGGTTCACGGGATCGATCGACGCCTATCCCGAGGGCGAGATCTACTTTCCGAACTCGCCGGTGCTGACCGTCGAGGGCAGCTTCGCCGAGTGCGTCGTGCTCGAGACGTTGGTGCTGTCGGTGCTCAACCACGACAGTGCGGTGGCGACGGCGGCGGCCCGGATGGTGTGCGCCGCCGGCGACCGGCCGTGCATCGAGATGGGATCGCGGCGCACGCACGAAGCGGCCGCGATCGCCGCCGCCCGCGCGGCCTACATCGGCGGCTTCGCGTCCACGTCAAACCTCGCGGCCGGCGACCGGTGGGACATCCCGACGACGGGTACGGCGGCGCACGCGTTCACGCTGGTGCACGACGACGAGATCGCGGCGTTCCGGGCGCAGGTCGAGTCGCTCGGCAACGACACCACGCTGCTGGTCGACACCTACGACGTGGAGCAGGGCATCCGCGCGGCGGTTGACGTCGCCGGTCCGAAGCTGGGTGCGATCCGGCTCGACTCCGGCGACCTGCCCACCCAGGCGCGCGACGCCCGCCGGTTGCTGGACGAGCTGGGCGCGCACCAGACTCGGATCGTGGTCACCAGCGACCTCGACGAGTTCGCGATCGCGGCGCTCGCCGCAGCGCCGGTCGACGGCTACGGCGTCGGCACCTCCGTCGTCACCGGCAGCGGCGTGCCCACGGCCGGATTCGTCTACAAGCTGGTCGCGCGCGAGACCGCCGACGGTTGGCGGCCGGTCGAGAAGCGCTCGCCTGGGAAGCCGTCGCGCGGCGGCCGGAAGCAGGCGGCGCGGCGGCTCGACGCGAACGGCACGGCGGTCGCCGAGGTGCTCCGGATCGATCCGGCCGGCGTCGGCGACGGCGAGCGGGCGCTGCAGGTCCGCGTGGTGGCCGACGGCGAGGTGCTCGGCGCTGCGTCGTTGCAGCAGGCGCGCGACCGCTGCCGCCGCTCGATGCAGGAGCTGCCGGCGGCCGCGATGAAACTCTCGCCCGGCGATCCGGCGATTGACACGCTCTGGGAGATCGACGAGGGATGACATGGCGCGCGGGTTGATCGTCGTCGACGTGCAGAACGACTTCTGCGAGGGCGGCTCGCTGGCGGTCGTCGGCGGTGCCGCCGTCGCCGCCAAGATCAGCGCCCTGCTTGCAGGGGCGGCGTACGCCGCGGTCGCCGCGACCCGCGACGCGCATCGCGACCCCGGCAGCCACTTCGCCGCGGCGCCCGACTACGTCGACAGCTGGCCGCCGCACTGCGTCGTGGGGACGCCGGGGGTGGAGTTTCACCCGAACCTCGACACCCAGCGGGTCGACGCTGTGTTCGACAAAGGCGAGTGGCAGGCGGCGTACAGCGGGTTCGAGGGCGTCGATCGCGAGGGCCGGTCGCTGGCGGACTGGCTCCGCGAGCACGACATCGACGCGGTGGACGTCGTCGGCATCGCGACCGACCACTGCGTGCGCGCCACCGCGCTCGACGCCGTCGGTGAGGGCTTCGCTACGACGGTGCTGCTCGACCACACCGCGGGAGTCAACCCGGCGACGGTCGAGACGGCGCTCGCCGAGATGCGTGCCGCCGGCGTCACCCTGCGCGGATCGCTAACCGGTTAGGACAGCAGGCGCTTCAGCACCTTGCCGGTCTCGTTGCGGGGCAGCGCATCGTGGAACACGATCTCGCGGGGCACCTTGTAGGTCGCGAGCCGCTGCTTGACGTGCGTGCGCAGGTCGTCGCCGGTCACGGTCTCGCCGTCGCGCAACACCACGTGCGCAACGAGCGCCTGGCCGAACCGGTCATCGGCCACGCCGACGACCGTGACATCGGCGACGGCGCTGTGCTGGTGTAGGACGTCCTCGACCTCCGCCGGGAAGACGTTCTCGCCGCCCGAGATGATCATGTCGTCGTCGCGGCCTTCGACGTAGAGCCGGCCGTCGTCGCCGATCCGGCCCAGGTCGCCGATGGACGCCAGTGTGCCGAGCCGCGCCTTGTCCTCGCCGCTGGTGTAGCCCTCGAACGACATGCTACTGCCCGCGAAGATCCGGCCGACCTGGCCGGGCGCGACGTCGTTGTCGTCGGCGTCGACCAGCCGCACCGTCACTCCTCGCAGCACCTTGCCGGCGGTGGTCGGAGCCGCTCGCAGGTCGCGCGGGGTGGCGACGCTCACGTAGGCGATCTCGGTCGATCCGTAAAGGCTGTAGAGCACGTCACCGAACCGGTCCATGAACCGGGTCGCGAGCGTGGGCGCCAGCGCCGAGCCGGAGAGCGCGACCACCTTCAGCGACGAGGTGTCGAAGTCGCCCGCGACGTCGAGCATCCGCTGGCACATGACCGGTACGGCGACCAGCGTGTCGGCGTGGTAGCGCTCGACGAGCTTGAGCGTCTCCGCCGGGTCGAACCGCCGCGCCATCACGAACGTCGCCTGCATCATCGAGCCGATCACGATGTTGCCCAGACCCCAGGCGTGGAACGCCGGCGCCGCGAGCACGGTCACGCCGCGGCCCGGGTACGGGATCATGTCGAGCAACGCCAGCCCGCTCACGGCGCCCGAGAGCGCATTCGGTGAGCCGCGCGCCGCGCCCTTCGGCCGTCCGGTCGTGCCGCTGGTCAGGATGATGTGCCGGCCTTCCGCCTCCGGTGACGGCAGCTCCGGCGCCGGCCCGTCACCTGCTGCCTCGACCAGGCCGGCCAGGCTGTCGGCCGGCGCATCACCGGCTGCGACCCAGGCCGTCAGCCACGGGATCGTGTCGGGCACGTGCTCGGCGAGTGGCTTGAACTCGTCGTCCGCGACCAGGATCGAGGCCCGTTCGCTGGTCAGCACGTCGCCCAGCTGCGGCCCCGCGAATCCCGTGTTCAGGTAGAGCACGTCGGCTCCAACCTTGGCTGCCGCTAGCTGCGCGAGCAGGAACGCGGAGGAGTTGCGTGCCAGCAAGGCGAGGCGATCGCCGGCGCCGATGCCGCGTTCGCGCAACCCGGCCGCGATGATGCTGCTGCGCCGGTCGAGCTCGGCGTACGTCAGCGACTCGCGTTCGTCGATCACGGCGAGCTGGTCGGGCACTCGCGCTGCGTTGGAGGCAATCACGCCGGCGGCGGTGCCGCCCCACTGGCGGAACGCGCGGACCGCGCGCACCATCCGGTCCGGCCGGGTGGGCGCGAGCAGGTGGCTACGCCGCGCGACCTTCAGCCCGGCCCAGCTGGTTTGCGCCACCGTCGCAGCCAGCGACGCCGTCCGCTCGATCACCATGCCGACACCTTCTCAAATCCAGCGGCTCGCGGTGGCTGGTCAGAGTGACGGCGTGATGCCCCAGCGGCCCACCCACGAGTCGCCGGGGTCGAGCGGCACCAGATCCTCGCCGGTCGCCAGCGCGTTCGGCGGCACGGTCATCGGCTCGACGCCGAGGCCCTGCCGGCGGCGGGACGGATCGGGCAACGCGTCGCCGGTGAACAGCTCGACGTACGGGAACGCGTCGCTGAGCCAGACCGTCACGGACCGGTCACCCGTCGGGGCCGCGAGGGTCAGCCGGAACTGGCCTTCGTCGTCGCGGTGCAGGTCGGTGAACGTGAAGTCGATCCGGGTGTCGCCGATCAGCCGCGGGTCGCGGAAGTCGTACGCCGTGCCCGCGACCGGCTGCCGGCCGGTCGGGATCTGCTGCTCGCCGGTCGGCAGCCGGGTCTCCGCCGGGACGTGCAGCACGGCGTCGTCGATGGTCGCTCCGCCGACCGTGATGTAGGGATGGAAGCCGCACGCGATCGGCGCGGTCGAGTCGCTGCGGTTGGTGATCGTCGTCTCGGCGACCAGGCCGGCGCCGTCGAGCGACCACGCGTTGGTGACCTCCAGCTCCCACGGGTAGCCGGGCTGTGGCACGGATCGGCACAGGAGCACCACCCGGTCGGCCGCCTGCTCGACGGCGGACCACCGACGCCAGCGGACCAGGCCGTGGATCGCGTTGTGCTGCTCGGGCTCGGTCAATGCCAACTGTTGCGGCGTGCCCTGCCACGACCAGGCGCCGTCACGCACCCGGTTCGGCCAGGGCACCAACGTCTGGCACCGGGCGCCGTCGCAGATCGCGTCGAGGTCGTAGCCGTCGAGCACCGGCCGCTCCCCCACGAGGTAGCTGCGCAAGCCGCCGCCGACCTCGACGGCGGTCGCGACGTGCTCCCCGTTGCGGATCTCGAACTGCCGGCCACTCGGCGGATTCACCGACACCTGCACTCCTTCGCTGCTCAGTTCATCGTCGGATCGACCGGGCAGGTCGACACCGCCGACAGCGGCCATGGCTGCCGGCGGAGTACGGCGGACCACAGCCGCGCCGGCGCCGGATCGAACGGGTCCAGCGGCAAGCCGTCGACGACGTACCACGCGCCTTGCTCGATCTCACTTTCCAGCTGCCCGCTCGCCCAGCCGGCGTACCCGGCGAACACCCGCAGCTGCCGCAGCGACGCGGCGAGCAGCGCCGGGTCGCCGTCGAGGTCGACCGTGACCAGCGGCAGCTGTACGGGCTGCACCAGGGTTTCGTCGACGTCGCCGGCGGCGACGCCGAGGGCGATCGCGGCCTGCGGCTCGACCGGGCCGCCGGAGAACAGCACCGCCGGCTCGCTGGCCAACTCGGCAACCGGCGGGACCACTTCTTGCAGCGGCGCGTCGGCCGGCCGGTTGATGATGACGCCGAGCGCGCCCTCGTCGCCGTGAGCGAGCAGCGCGATCACGGTGCGGGCGAACGTCGGCTCACGCAGCGTCGGCGTTGCGACGAGCAACTTTCCGCGCAGGCCGGCCGGCACCGGTCCAGTCCATCACTTCACCGAGACCGGCAGGGTGGTGAGGCCGCGCAAGTTGATCCGGCCGTTGTGCTGCGGCTCGGCCGACAACGTCAACTTCGGGAACCGGCGCAGCAACGACGACACCGCGATCCGGCCTTCCATGCGCGCGAGCGCCTGCCCCAGGCACAGGTGCACACCGCCACCGAACGAGACGTGCTGGCGCGCGTTCGGCCGGTCGATCCGCAACTCGTCCGCGTCCGGCCCGAAGACGTCCTGGTCACGGTTGGCCGACCCGAGGCCGGCGAGCACGAAGCTGCCCTTCGGGATCGTGACGTCGCGGACGGTGTAGTCGTCGAGCGTGATCCGGCGCGACGACTGCACCGGGCTGTCGAACCGGAGCAGCTCCTCCACGGCGTTCTCGTCGAGGTCGGGCCGGCCGCGCCAGAAGTCGGCCTGGGCCGGATCGCGGAGCAGCGCCAACGTGCCGTTGCCGATCAGGTTCACGGTGGTCTCGTGGCCGGCGATGTAGAGCAGCGCAACCTGCGCGACCAGCTCGGGCTCGCTGAGTACGTCGCCCTCGTCTTCGGCGTGGATCAAATCGGTGAGCAGGTCGTCGGCCGGGTGCGCCCGCTTCCAGGCGATCGCCTCAGCGGTTCGTTGCCGCAGCTCGACGTCGGCCTGCGCGATCTGCCGGACGGTGTCGACGTCGGGCGCCGGCTCGAGCGCGCGCACGACCATGTGGCTGAGCTCTCGCAGCCGGGTGACGTCGGTCTCTTCGGGCATGCCGAGCATCTCGGAGATCACCGCGAACGGCAGCGGGAAGGCCAGCGCCTCGATCAGGTCGACGTTGCCCGCCTCGGCGATCTGGTCGAGCGCCGCGTCGACCAGCGACTGCACGACCGGCTCCAGCGCGGCGATGCGCCGCGTGGTGAACGCCTTGACCACCAGACGGCGCAGCCGGGTGTGGTCCGGCGGGTCACGGTCGAGCATGGACACGCCGCCGCCGCGCCGTCCGCTCGCGCCGGCTTCCGCGTAGACCTGGTCGTAGATCTCGCGCATCGGGCCGAACTCGGCGACGTTTGAGTCCTCGACCGAGAGCTGCGCGCGCAGCAGCTCGCTGACGTCGGCGTGCCGCCACACCGCCCAGATGCCGAACTCGTTGTGCTCCACCGGCACCGCCGCGCGCAGCTCGGCATACTGCGGATACGGGTCGTCGGTGAACCCCGGAGCGAACGGGTTGAACGCCACAGTGGTCTCGGTCATGTAGTGAGAGTAGGCGCCGGCTCGCTACTGCGAGGCGGCACCGCGCAAGGGCGGTGGGTGGGGCGGCGGACGTCGTAGACGGCGCCGGCTGCGGCCGCTTCGTCCTGCGGGTTGATCCCGCTCTCCACCCGGCACGAACACCTGAGTCGGCACGTCGCGGCCACGCACCACGATCTCCTCGACGAACCGCCAGTCGGCGGGCGGCCGGGTCGCGCGCTTGATGACCTCGCCGGAGGCGACCACCCGCCCCGGCATCGTCTTCGCGACCTCCGTGAGCCGCGCGGCTTCGTTCACCGGGTCACCGATGACGGTGTATTCGAGTCGTTGCGGCGTCCCGATGTTGCCGGCCACCGCGAGGCCCGCGGCGACGCCGATGCCGGAGTCGAACTCCGGCACCTCGGCTGCCAGCCGCTCGGCCAGGTCGCACGCCGCGGCCAGCGCCCGGTCGGCGCAGTCGGGCACGGCCGTCGGCGCCCCGAAGATTGCGAGCGCCGCGTCGCCGGTGAACTTGTTGATCAGGCCGCCGTGCGCCTCGACTACGCCGACTACGACGGCGAAGAACCGGTTGAGCGACTCGACCACCTGGGTCGGCGGCCGGTGGGCGGCGAACTGGGTGGATGCGACGACGTCGACGAAGAGCACGGCGACGTCGCGTTGCTCGCCGCCGAGCGCGACACCGTCCTCGATGGCCCGGCGCGCGACATCGACCCCAACGTGGCGGCCGAACAAGTCGCGCAGGCGTTCCCGCTCACGCAACCCGGCGGCCATCCGGTTGAAGCCGGCTTGCAGCAGCCCGAGCTCGGTGCCGTCGTACACCGTCACCGCGGCATCGAGGTTGCCGGCCTCCAGGTCGGCCAGGCCGCGGCGTACCGATCGAATCGGGTCGGCGCTCGCCGCGGTCGCGACGGCGGTCAGCACGAACCCGGTGATCAGGCAGTCCGCACCAAGCACCACCATCGCCAGCGCCAACTGCCATCTGGTGCCGGCGAGCCCGGCCAGGCTCGCCACGCCGAGCAGCACGATGCCGAGCATCGGTACGCCGGTGCCCAGCATCCAGGTCGACAGTGCGCGGCCGACGACGGACTGCGCGATGCGTTGCGGCGACTCGGCGGCGGTCAGGGCACGGCCGGCGGCCTCGCGCAACAGCCGCTCGGCGAAGAGGTAGCTCGCCGCGGCGGTGACGACGCCGGAGCCGAACACCAAGGTGGCGATCCGCGCGCCGAGCTGCGGGTCATGCAGCCCGTTGATGACGCCGAACACGATCGCCGCGACACTCCAGAGCCAGCCCACGATGCCGGCGAGGGCACGGGGGGCGCGCAGCACGGCTCGCTGCTCGTCCGGCGACGGCGCGCGTTCGGCCAGCAGCCAGCCGGCGAGGCTGCGCATCTTGCGGTGCGCCAGCGTGAGGCCGACAGCGGCACCGAACAGCGTGTAGCCAAACGCCGCCTCCGCGTTCTCGGTGAGCAGCGACCGCAGGTGGCCGACGTGCGGCTCGGGCACGACGAACAACGCTTCGAGGGCGGCGGTGGCAGCACCAATGATGTTGGCGAAGAACACCGCGACGGTGACACCGAACCGCGCCCGGATCAGGACGCCGCGGCCGGACAGCCACCGGGCTCGCCAGGTGCGCCGGTGTTCGGCCTTGCGGGCCGACCAATCCTCCCGCACGTGAGGTGACACTATTACCGGATGCGGATCGGAATGGCGCTGGACTACAGCGGCGGTTTCGCCGAGGCCGTGAACGCATTGGCCGACTACGAGAAGGCCGGCCTCGGCATCGTGTTCGTCGCCGAGGCGTACAGCTTCGACGCGGTCAGCCAGCTCGGCTACATCGCCGCCCGCACCGAGCATGTCGAGATCGCCAGCGGCATCCTGCCGATCTACAGCCGGACCCCGACGCTCACCGCGATGACGGCTGCCGGTCTCGACTACGTCTCCAACGGCCGGTTCACCCTGGGCCTCGGCGCCTCCGGCCCGCAGGTCATCGAGGGCTTCCACGGCGTGCCGTACGACGCGCCGCTCGGCCGCACCCGCGAGGTGATCGAGATCTGCCGCGCGGTCTGGCGGCGCGACCGTGTCGACCACGCCGGCCGCTACTACACGATCCCGCTACCGCCCGATCAGGGCACCGGGCTGGGCAAGCCGCTGAAGCTGATCAACCACCCGGTGCGCGATCGGATCCCCGTCATCGTCGCCGCGATCGGGCCGAAGAACGTCGAGATGACCGCCGAGATCGCCGAGGGCTGGGAGCCGATCTTCTTCTATCCCGAGAAGGCCAAGTCGGTGTGGGGCGAGAGTCTCGCGGCCGGCGCCGCGAAGCGCGATCCGTCACTGCCGCCGCTGGACACGGTCGGGCAGGCGCCTCTCGCGATCGGTGACGACGTCGACGGCCTGCTCGACCTGATGCGTCCGATGCTCGCGCTCTACGTCGGCGGCATGGGGGCGCGCGGTCGCAACTTCTATAACGACCTGGCGTGCCGCTACGGCTTCGAGGCCGAGGCGAAGACGATCCAGGACCTCTACCTCGACGGCAAGAAGGAAGCGGCGGCCGCCGTCGTACCGGAGGAACTGATCCGGCAGATCTCGCTGATCGGCCCGGAAGGGTTCGTCAAGGAGCGGGTCGCGGCGATGCGCGAAGCCGGTGTGACCACGTTGAACATCACGCCGATGGCGGCCGACCACGCCGGCCGGTTGGCGCTGATCGAAAAGCTGCGGGACATCACGGGGTAACGGGCGGAGGCGGGGCAGATGGCTTTGACGTCATCGATCGGTACGGCGACCGAGTGGCGGCACCCGGAGCGGTTCCAGCCCATGCGGATTCCGGGGCGCCAACGCATGGCGCGCGCGCTCGACGGGTTGCCGTGGCGGGTCAAGCCGCTGGTCGACCCGCCGGCTGGATCCGGCCTCAAGCCGGTAATGGGCAGCCACGGCCTGCCGCTGCTCGGCCACGGCCTGGAGTACATGTTCGACGGCGTCGGGCTGTCACGCACCGTCTATGACCGTCACGGTCCGGTGTCGTGGACGCGCTCGCTCAACATGGACATGGTCATGGCGCTCGGCCCCGACGCGACGCAGGCCATCTGGGTGAACGCGGACAAGGCGTACTCCCAGCGCGGCTGGCACGAGTTCATCGGTCCGTTCTTCCGCCGCGGGCTGATGCTGCTCGACTTCGATGAGCACCTGCTGCACCGGCGGATCATGCAAGAGGCGTTCACCCGTAGCCGGCTGGCGGCGTACATGGGCCGGGTCGACCGCCACGTCGCGACCGACCTCGAGTCGTGGCCGCGCGACGGCATGATGTACGCCTATCCGACGCTCAAGCGGCTGTCGCTCGACATCGCGAGCGCGATCTTCATGGGCAGCGTCGAGGACGACGAGCGAGTCCGCCGGGCCTTCACGGACTCGGTCCGCGCTACCACCGCGGCCATCCGCTACCCGATCCCGGGCACCCGCTGGCAGCGCGGCGTCGAGGGCCGCCGGATCCTCGAAGAGTTCTTCCGCACCCGGCTGCCGGCGAAGCGGGCCGCCGACAGCGACGACCTGTTCGCGGCGCTCTGCCACGCGCAGACGGACGAGGGCGAGACCTTCACCGACGACGACGTCGTCAACCACATGATCTTCCTGATGATGGCGGCGCACGACACGTCGACCATCACGACGTCGTCGGCACTCGCCGCGCTCGCCGCCCACCCTGACTGGCAGGAGCGGGCGCGTGAGGAGTCGATGGCGCTCGACGGCGAGCTGTCATTGGACGCGCTCGAGTCGCTCTCCACCCTCGACCCGGTCATCAAGGAAGCGCTGCGGCTGGTCGCTCCGGTGCCGTCGATGCCGCGGATGACGGTCAAGGACACCGAGCTGCTCGGCCACTACATCCCGTCCGGCACGTTGGTCTCGCTGTCGCCGTGGTTCAACCACTACATGCCGGAGTTCTGGACCGAGCCGGAGCGGTTCGACCCGGAGCGGTTCGCCGAGCCGCGACGGGAGGACAAGCGGCACCGCTACTCCTGGGTGCCGTTCGGCGGCGGGGCGCACAAGTGCATCGGCATGTACTTCGGCACCAACGAGGTGAAGATCCTGCTGCACCACCTGCTGCGCCGGTTCCGGTGGACCACGCCTCCCGGCTACGAGGTGCCTTGGGACCTGATCGCTCTGCCGATGCCGGCCGACGGCCTGCCGCTCACGCTTTCCGCGCTCTGAACCGGATCACGAACGCGATCCGGGTATCGGCGGCGGCACTGATGCCTGCCAGGTGGCGTAGCGGCGCCAAGCCCGCGGTTCGGGCGGCAGTGGTCCTGGCGGTGGCGAGCGCGATGGGCACGTGGAGCATGGCCGCGCCTGCCGCCGACCCCACGGCGCACGCGCGCTCACATCACGCGCGCCCCGCGACTCATCACCATCCCCCGCTCAAGGCGGGGCAGCAGGTCGTTGTCGTGGCCCGGCCGCACGGTGCCGACGCAGCCGTGTATCGCGAACACGGCGGGACGATCACGTTCTGGTACCGCCACCACAACCACTGGCGCGTCGTGGCCTCGAAAGCGTTCCCGGCGTTCCCGGCGTCGTTTCACTCCGGACCGCTGCAGGTGCACGGTTACTTGCCGGCGGGCGCTCCGCATGCGCTGTTCTTGGTCACTGGCGCCCTCTCGTTCGACGGCTACTACCAAGCCGTCGGATACGCCACCGGCCGTCACGGCTGGGGCGTGCTGACACAGACCTCCGCGCATCGCCTCACGTCGTCCGGCCATGGCTCGACGTACAAGGGTCGCCAGGGAGAGCGTCACTGGATGAGCCTTTCCGGCGGGCGGCTCACGATCGACGACATCCACCCCTTCTTCTCGGTCGCGGATGGCTCCTACTACCCGCACACCACAACCTGGGTCTGGCGGCATCGAGGCTTCGACGTGGCGAGCGACAACCAGTTCGTCGCGGCCACGAGCACCCCGGCGACTGCGATTCTCGGTGTCGCCGCCGGTTGCCCCGACCCGGCGACGACCGGGACGTACGCGGCGTACGTCGACGGCTTCCGGCCGCAGCGGCAATCGCCGCGCAACGGCTTGTCGACCGTCCGTCTCGTCTTCGCCCCAACCGCCCACGATGTCGTCGCCGGCACGTCGAATGCCTGCACCGTCAGGCTGCCGCGCGACCAGCCGATCACGGTCCAGGCGACGACCGGGCACGGGCCGACGTGGATCACCGCGCCGAGCTGGATGATGCTCCAGGAAGGCAACATCTTCTACGCCGGACAGCCATTGCCGATCGTCAACGGCTATCCGTTCGGCGACATCCCGCCGCACGAAGCGCCGTATCGGGTGCCCGCGCGGTTGGGCGTGACCGCGATCACCTCAGACTTCGGCGTGACGCTGCCGAAGCTTCAGGGTGCTCCTGGCGCGGCAAGCCCTCGCGCGGTGCCGGCGAACCTCACCTTCACCAATGGCGCCCTGACGTCGTTGACGCTGACCGCCACCGTGCCGACTTCCCCGAGCACCCAGAGCTAGCGTTCCGCCGCAGCGCAGGCGCGGTGCGAGCAGAGCCGGCTCAATGTTCGAGGAGACCGAACAGGCCACCTAACACGCCAATGACTGCAACGAGCATCCCTAGCATCCGCCACGTGAGCACATTGACGATCCGCTGCTCGGCGAGACCGAGTTCCAGCTGAAGGTCCCGCTTGGTCGCGACATCCGCCCATCCGACGGGGGGCAGCAGCGCCATCAGCGTGTCGGCACCATCACTACCCAAAGCCCGCTCGCACGGTCATAGAGGTCACGTCACTGGCGTTCGTCCACCGCCATGGTCCGCCTCCCGCGAGCACAGGTCAACGACTCCGACGGTACGACGACATGCGCACCCCGATCAGGGCGCGAAAGCGCACCTGTGGACAAGGTGACGCCCGGACGGCACGGCACGCCGATCCGCTGATCTTCGCGTAGCCGGTCACTTTCGGCCTGGTTTACGGCGTGTCGCGTCCAGTTGCGCGAAGATCAGCGGCCGGGATCGGTTCAGGTCACCGTGAGATGCAGCGTCCTGGAGGTGCCGGCGGCATTGTTGGCCGTGGCCGGCCTTCGGACCCGGAAGACGTAGTGACGGGCCTTGGGCTCGGAGACGGTGAGGATATAGCCCAGTGTGCGACTGCCGTCCGGTAGCCGTTGGTAGCGGATCGTGGCAGCCACGTGGGTACTCACCCATCGGCCGTGGCGACGTTGCTGCAGCCGCACCCGCTCTCCCTCCGAGTTCAGCTCGACCGTGCCGTAGATCTGCACGGTGCTTCCGGCCTTCGCGCGGTGCTTGGTCAGATGCGCGGTGACCTTCTGCGCCACTGTGACGGTTTCCACCCGGCTGGTCGCGGGCGCCTGCATATCTGTGCCCGCGAATGACCACTCGTACTGCGCGTTGAACTCGGGCCGAACGGTCACCGACGCCCGGCCACTCGACGTCGTTGTCAAGTGCCGAACCACCGACCACGCACCACTACGGCCGAGTCGGCCCAGGAGCTGAACCGGCGCGTCAGCGATCGACTGGCCAGCGGTCGTGTCGGTCAGGCTGGTCGAGAGCTTGATCGAGTCGCCGTAGCGAATGTGCCGCGACCCGCCACCGCTGAGTGTGGTGTGATCCGGTGTTGCCGCGGCGGCCTTCGGGGTGACCGGCGCAGAGGCGGTCGAGTACGCGCCGGTGCCGGCCGCGTTGAGCGCCGCCACCCGGAAGACGTATGACGTTCCGTTGGCCAGGCCTGTGACGGTCTGGGTAGTCGCCGTGCTGGTGTGGAAAGCGTTCGACGCCGACGTCCAGTTCGACCCGCCATCCGACGAGTACTGCACGTCGTAACCGGTAACTGCGGAGCCGCCATTGTTCGACGGCGGCGTCCAGGACACCGTCGCCTGGCCATCCCCCGCCGTTGCCGTCACGCCCGTCGGCGCGCCCGGTGCCACCGCCGTCGGAGTCACTGGCGCCGAAGCGGCCGAGAACGGGCCAGTCCCGGCAGCATTGACCGCCGCCACCCGGAACACATACGCCGTCCCGGCAACCAGCCCGGTGACCGTCGTCGAGGTTCCCGCCGCCGTCGCCACCGACGTCCAATGCGCCCCGCCGTCGGTCGAGTCCTGCACCACGTAACCCGTGATCGGCGATCCACCATCGCTGGCCGGCGCCGACCACGACAACGACACCTCACCGTGCCCGGCGGTGCCCTGCACACCGGTCGG